>JAITWM010000078.1 GCA_031285265.1 Lysobacteraceae bacterium | reverse complement strand
GCGGGCAGGCGGCGTTTCTATCCTCATCGCAAGCGTCGGTGTACTCTGCGGACATTCCAATCCGGAAGCGAGGCGCGCATGAAGACGATCTTGGTTGCCGGCTCCAAAGGCGGCGTCGGCAAGACCACCATTTCCACGCATCTTGCAGCATATTACGCTCTCAGCGGCAAGTTGACCGTATTGGCCGATGCCGATCCGCAAGGATCGGCGTCACGCTGGGCCGAGCGCCAAAGGGAACATGGCGGGACCGTTGTCTCGGTGGACGTCAGCCGCCGCCGATCCTGGCCGGGACGGATACCGGACGATGCGGAATATGTCGTGATCGATGCCGCCGCCGGGGCCTTGGCCGACGATCTCGATGTATTGCTGGGAGCAGCCGATGCCGTGGTGGTTCCTGTATTACCATCCGCCTTGGATATTGAAGCAATCATCGGGTTCCTGAATTCGTTGGCCAAAGTGGCACGCGTACACCAGCGGCAATTGCCTGTGGGGCTGGTCCTGAACCGGGCCAAGCCATGGACGAACGCCTCCCAGCAGGCAATGGAAGTGTTGCAAGGCTGGCCCTATCCGCTGGTTGCCTGCCTTCGCGATACCCAGGCTTATGCCGTGATGGTGGGACTTGGGTATACGCTATTCGACTATCGGTCCGCGCAGGTACGCGACCATCAGAGCGATTGGGAGCCATTGTTGAAGTGGCTGACCAAGGCATAACCCCCTCGAGAGAAAGAAAATGCGTGAATTAATTCTATTGCGGCATGCCAACGCGGAACCCATAGGAACGGGACAAACGGATTTTGATCGGGCATTGTCCTCGCAGGGACTCAGCGAAGCGGCCGACGCAGGGCAGTGGCTGGCATCGCAGAAACTGATCCCCGATCGGGTACTCTGCTCGCCCGCGCGCCGGACCAGAGAAACGCTGGAGGCAGTATTCGATGCGATCGGCGATATCGAGCATCAATTGGAGTCGGATATCTATCAGGCCTCGCCCGGTACATTGATCGGGTTGATCCAAGCACAACAAGAAGTGGAGCGGTTGATGCTGGTGGGACACAATCCGGGAATGGAGCGTCTGCTTGCGTTATTGCATAGCGGCCGGTCGGGAGATTATCGCGGTATGCCTACGGCGGGTGTGGCAGTGCTGACATTTCCGGCGGGAGACGCCATAGAACCGGGTGGCGCGATATTGTCCGCATTTTGGTGGCCTTGAGGCAGACGGTGCCAGTAAGGCACTGATATCGACCGGATCAATCTGAAGCGATGGCGCGTTTGGTCAACGCGGCATTCAGGTATGGTCGAACGAAAAATTCGCGTGCTCGAATGCAATTCGGGTTCCTGTGCGGACGCTGATAGAATACGCGGCCGGGGGAGTTGAATCGCTGCATCGTGCGCACTTTGTCAGAGCTCGGGCGTAAAACTGTCTATGGAACATGGACGGTTTTTCCGATGTGGCCGTTCACGACATTTCATAAAGGCAATTGGATGTCGTTTTTTGCATTCGATCGTTTACAACAAGGGGGTGCCGGCAATATGTGTCGGGATGCGCAATTGGAGTCTGAGCCGAAATGCGCTTTATGCATGGCGAGCGGCATGTCGGCAACGGATCGTTTACGAGAGTGGATCTGGCCGTGAGCAATTGGCTGCGTATCGTGATTCTTGGATTGGCGCTTTTGAGCAGCGCCTGCGTCAGTCTGTCGTCGCGGCAGCACGCACGCGTGGCCGATATCGCGACAGCGAGCCGTTCGCAGGAGGTGAATTGCGACGCCGTGGATCGCTGCGCACAGCCTTCGCCGTTGCGGGCGCTTGCCGATGCGGCATTCGTGGAATCCACCGAGCAGACACCAAGACACTATGCCCTGATCCTGGACAATGGCGAAGATGCGCTGTTGGCACGAGTCAATCTTATCCGCAGCGCGACTCGGCATATCGATCTGCAGACATACATCTTCGACAAGGATGATAGTGCGTACTTGATCATTGACGAATTGCTGACGGCCGCCAAGCGCGGCGTACAGATACGGGTATTGATCGATCAGCTTTCGGCGATTTCCGATTTGAGGATTCTTGCCGCATTGTCCGGAGCGCATCAGAATTTCGAGTTGCGGGTTTACAACCCGACTTTCGGACTGGCTACACCGAATTATTTTCATTATGCGGCCAGTGTCGTGTGCTGTTTCCGCCGTTTCAACCAACGCATGCACAACAAATTGCTGTTGATTGATTCAGCCGTCGGCATTACGGGCGGCCGTAATTATCAGGACGATTATTACGATTGGGATTCGAAATACAATTTCCGCGATCGCGATGTATTGGTCGCCGGACCGGTCGTCAAAGAAATGGCCCAGAGTTTCGAAGCCTATTGGCGTGCGCCGCGCAGCATACCCGTCGAGCGGCTCAACGATGTCGGTCTGACCTTATTGCGGGAGGGTGTTCCTCAATTGCCGGAATCGAACCCGAAACAGCCGGAACGCGTACAACGCATACAGATGGAAGCGGACGACACGGAGTTGATCGAGATGCTGTTCGTTCATGAGGCATTGCCGATAGGATCGGTCGCGTTCATCAGCGATCTGCCGGAAAAGCACCAGAGCAGGCCACGGCGAACGGCGGCTCCCGTGGACCCTAAACTGGGACAGTTGCTTGAAAACGCGCAAGAAGAGATTCTGTTGCAGACGCCGTATCTGGTGCTTTCCAAGCCCGCCCGTGATTTGTTTCGGGAGATGCGTACGCGCCCGCTTCCACCACGGGTGATCGTTTCCACCAATAGTCTGGCAGCGACGGATAATCCGGTCGTTTATTCGGTGGCATTCAAATACAAGCGACGCAATATGCGCGATTTCGGCTTCGAGATATATGAACTCAAGCCCTTTCCGCAAAATGCGCCGGTGAATCATATCGGTATGTGGCCGGACCTGCTCGCTATGGAAGACGCAAATCCACCGCAAAATACCCCGCCATCGCCACGCGGCCGCTCATATCGTTATGGGGACGAAGGGGATGCGAACGAATTGACGCGCAAACAACGCACCGAAACCCGTGGTTCGCTGTTGCGCGGCAGCACGATAGGCAATAAGTTGATGCCGGTCCATGGCGCAGGCGCGCGTATGGGATTACACGCCAAATCGATGGTCATTGACCGGCACGTTGCGGTGATCGGCACACATAATTTCGACCCGCGTAGTGAGAACTACAATACGGAAGGAATCATCGTCATCAAGGATGCCGCTTTCGCGGAGGCGCTGGCGCGTAGTATCGAACGCGATATCGAGCCGGAAAATTCCTGGATCGTCGCACCGAGAATCCGCCCTCCGGTATTGTCAGGCCTCAATTACAGTGTGGGCAAAGTTTCCGAAGCGATGCCGATTTTGGATATTTGGCCCTGGCGCTATGCGACCAACTACGATTTCCGCCCAGGTCCGGGATGTCCGAATCCGTTGCCATCGTACAGGCATCCGGACTTCCATAAATGTTACGTCCAGGTCGGCGATTTTCCCGAGGTCGATAAGGGCCCAAAGATTTTGCTGGCGCGAATGCTGATGGCAATCGGCGCCGGTTTGGCCGTACCGATCATGTGATACCCGAAAGCAGACGAATCGCCGCCGCATCAGTGGCGAGGTGAAAACGGCACGTAAGCGGCGTTTCCGATATTGGATTCTCATTCGCTTAAGGAATCCGTATGCGGTACACGTCTGTTTGCTTCCGAGCGGGTTTCGATCATAAATCGGTCCGGTACGTGCGATGCGAGTCCGCTTCGAGCGTTGTTGCACGATCTAGAATCCGTATTCCCCAGAGTCCAGGAACCCTCTCATGACCTTTCGCGAACCTGTTTCTTTGAAAGCCGTCAACGCGCTCCGTCAAAACACGATGATCGACCATCTCGGCATTGTTTTCACCGAAGCGGGAGATGATTGGCTGCGCGCCACCATGCCAATAGACAAGCGGACCAGGCAACCATACGGCTTGCTGCACGGCGGCGCGTCGGTTGCGTTGGCGGAAACACTGGGCAGCGTGGCCGGACTATTGTGCTTGGACCCCGAACGAGAGGTGTGCGTGGGCCTGGATATCAATGCCAACCACGTCCGTGGAATACGCGAGGGTATCGTTACTGGCACTGCTCGCCCGTTGCATATCGGCCGAAGTACCCATGTCTGGGAGATTCGCATCGAAGATGAAGAAGCTCGATTAGTGTGTATCTCTCGATTGACGCTGGCGGTCATTCCACGCCGCTAAATCGGGGAGATTTAGAAATTCGACACATATCGGATGATGTTGTGCAAAATTCTCGCTTTCCACGCCTGTGAGCATACGACCTGCCCTCCAGTGCCAGCACCAGACTCACGCGCAGTTTCAATTCACGCACGCCTGTGAGCGTGCGACAGCGCTGATCCAGCCATTGTCTAACGCCCCGCCAAGTTTCAATTCACGCACGCCTGTGAGCGTGCGACGGCCGTGGCCGTGTTGATGATCTCGCCATCCTCGTTTCAATTCACGCACGCCTGTGAGCGTGCGACGCCTACTGGTTCGTGACCAACGGTGGCCACGTCAGTTTCAATTCACGCACGCCTGTGAGCGTGCGACCCGATGGCTGTCGGCATCCCGAATTTCTCTAAAAGTTTCAATTCACGCACGCCTGTGAGCGTGCGACCCGCCAGAGATTTTTATCTGCGTTCATAGCGGCGGTTTCAATTCACGCACGCCTGTGAGCGTGCGACATGTCTTTCTCAAGGTCATGCGCTGGAGTTCCGGGTTTCAATTCACGCTTATTTCGTGCAGGGTACGAGGACGGCAAACAACAAGCGGATGACGCCGGCATTCCGCTACCCAGGAGAGAAAATGACGAAGGCGATATATCGACCGGCGGCCTCGTTATGATTGGCCGCCACTGTGTCATCCGGGACACGGCAAGTCTGTAAATCACGACGACGGTAGAGGTCATGTATCGCCCATCCGCCTAGCCTCCTTCCCGGGGGTCGTCCGTCCAAAGCATCCATGAGCGGGAATTACGATTCCGATCACGCAGGTGTCCGTGGCTTCCGGCGCAGGTGAGTGAAATCGGAAAATTCCCAGTGACGCAGCGCCAGGACGGCGCTGCATCCGTGACGCGATCCTAGCGATAACCGATTATCTCGCCGCGACAGCTCGTCGAATTCACGCGCCAACTGTTGCATTGAATTAGCTAGATATTGTCTGGAACTTTCGGACAACATGCCGGCGACAAAGTAGAACGAATCGGCATCGCGTTCTTCGGAATGAATGTCAAAAAATTCCGGGACGATCCGTTTCAGGAAAAACTCCTGAACAGGGCCATCCTTACGCCAGGTGAAATTCCTTGCCGTCAGTTTCCTTACCCGCCGCGGCGGGCGGTAATCGATGATCTTCAGTTGATCGAGTCGTAGCAGCAATGAAATAAGCTCGTTTTCATCGATGGAGTATGTCGAAATGATTTCGTCGAAACTCCAATGATTGATCAGTAAGTATGTCAACAGTAATAACTTGGGATCGGTGACCAGTGCGTCTTCCTGTGTGCTACTGAGTTGCGTGAGATATTCCTCGCTCTGTCGGACTTCGTTCTGCAACAGATCGCCGATAGTGATTTCAAGCGCTTCGCAGATCTGATCGAGCCGGCTCAGTGAGAAATCGCCGCGACTCAGATCGCGCTTGACCGTGGGCACACTGACGCCTAGCCGCTCTGCCAACTCGCGGTAGGTCATGCCGCGGGCACGCAATAGATCGCGAATGGCTTGTACGACGAGCTGAGATCCTGACATGAGTGTCAATAACCGAAAAAAATATCGATAAGAGTATCAAGATATGATCTTTCGGCTGATAATAATTGCAGCTTCCGGCTGCCGGCTTTGGTAGCCGAAGGGGGAACGTGTCAGTGTGTACTGACATTTATGGTGATGGGGGCATCGACCAGTATGAGTATGATCGGTTTGCCGATACCGATGCGTATTGTCGGCACGGGTGAATATCTGCCCAGCAGAGGAGTGGAGTCGGTCGAACTCGATCGACGTTGGAGTAAACCGGAAGGATGGACGTTCCAGCAGACCGGTGTTGCCAGGCGTCGGTTTGCAGCATCGCACGAAACCAGTTCGTTCATGGGCGCACGAGCCGCGCGGGACGCTTTGGAAGTTGCAGGAATCCGTTTCGAAGAAGTGGATTGCCTGATTTCCGCATGCAGTGTGATGGAACAGCCGATTCCTTGCCTGGGCGCATTGCTGCAGCGTGAAATGGGTTATGGCAACAGCGGTATTCCAGCGTTTGACATCAATGCGACCTGCCTGAGCTTTCTCGTGGCGCTGGATATGGCGTCGCTGGCGATCGCTACGCACCGCTACCGCCGCATCCTGATCGTTTCGGTGGAAGTCCCATCATGCGGGCTGAATTGGGACGATGTGCTTACTGCGCCATTGTTCGGCGATGGTGCCGTGGCGGTTCTCGTGGAGTCGGATACCGAACAGACGGGATCGGCATTGTTGACGGCACGATTGGAAGCTTATGGTGATGGCGCCGATTTCTGCCGAGTGCGTGCGGGAGGAACCCGATTACGGGTCAAAGACGATGTCCGGACATTCATCGATGGCGCGCATTTTGAGATGGATGGGAAAATGGTATACAAGCAGGCCGCCTCACAGTTGCCGGGTTTTCTGCGCCGGCTGTTCGCGGGAGCCGAAATGGAGATCGGTGACATGGATTGGCTGATACCGCATCAGGCCAGCGGAAAAGCATTGGCGCATTTACGGAAAGCATCCATATTGCCGGAGGAGCGCGTGGTCCATATTCTGGAAGATCATGGCAACCAACTGTCCGCATCGATCCCGGCAGGATTGCACCGCGTCATCGCCGACGGCCGTTTACAGCGCGGTCAAACCGTGGCACTGCTCGGTTCCGGCGCCGGCTTGTCGCTCGGTGGAAGCATTTTGAAGTACTGAAAGATGCGGATACTGGTCACTGGTGCATCAGGGTTCATCGGCCGGCATGCCGCGTTGCGGTTGGCGGCCAAAGGACATCGCGTCGTCGCGACGGGACGCGATCACAGTCGTTTGAGGGGGCTGGATATATCGACCGCAGTAATTGCGGCCGATTTGACCAGCGATCCATTGATGCCGCTGTTGAATGATTGCGAAGCCGTCGTGCATTGCGCCGCACTATCCGCGCCATGGGGAAGAGCGGAGGATTTCCAGCGCGCTAATGTCGATGCGACCCGGCGATTGGCATTGGCCGCGCGGAAAGCAGGTGTCGTTCGTTTCATTCATATCGGCTCGCCCAGCATTTACTTCCGGTTCGCGGACCAATATGAAGTGAAAGAAGCTTTCACCCCTCCAAAGCGCTGGATCACGCACTATGCACGAAGCAAATGGGAATCTGAAGAAACACTGCGGTCATTGCATGGACGAGTTCCTCATGCATTGATTCTGCGTCCGCGCGCCGTATTCGGCGAAGGCGATCAAGCCATCCTGCCACGTTTGTTGGCGATGGCAGCGGGAGGCCGTTTTCCGCTGATTGGCGGTGGTAATGCACTGATCGACATCACGCATATCGACAACGTGGTGGATGCGATCGAACTGGCATTACAGGCCGATGGACTGCCACATGGCCGCGCGTACAACATCACCAACGGAAATCCGATTCGTGCGGGTGAATTGATGAGTAAGGTATTCGATGCATTGAATATGACCGTACGCTGGGTGCGCCTACCGCGAAAATTGGCATTGACTGCAGCAGGTCTGGCCGAGCTCATTGCCAGAATCCGGCCGGGATGCCCGGAACCGCGTTTGACGCGATACGGTGTCGGAGTGATCGGCTATTCGCAGACGCTGGATATCAGCGCGGCGCGGAACGAGCTCGGATATGAACCGGGCATCAGTATCGACGCCGGTATCCGAAGATTCGCCGATTATTGGCGCGGCATATCGTGCGGCCGCATGGAGGCATCCGAACATGCGCGCACTTGAATGGCAATTGTTCGAGGCGGGATATTGCACGCATGCAGAATGGGCGGCCCGTAAGGGCGGATCGCGGCATCGATGCCAGTTTCCGGCATTGGCGGCATTGATCCGGCATCCGGATGTGGGCGCCATCCTGTTCGATACCGGATATTCGGAGGCGTTCCTGCGTGCTACCGAACATATGCCGGAACGGTTGTACCGTGTGGCGACGCCGGTGCAATTACGCCCGGGTGAGTCTCTGCGCGAGCAATTGCGTGGAATAGGCTTGCCGTCTTCGGATATCCGCATGATCGTACTTTCGCATTTGCATGGGGATCATGTCGGCGGCATACAGGATTTTCCGCGTGCGATGCTGTTCTGTGCGCAACGGGCCTGGGACGATATGACCAGGCGGGGCCGGCTCAATGCCTTGAGCAAAGGGCTGCTGCCGGGACTGGTCATCGCCGCGCGCAATCGTCTGCATTGGCTGGAACAGCGCCCGGCAGTCGCGTTGCCGCCCGCATTCTCCGATTTCGGCGATGGCCGCGATGTATTGGGAGACGGCGCTCTACTGGCCGTGCCGTTACCAGGACATGCCGCCGGTCAATACGGTCTGTTGTTTCGGGAAACCAGCGGCCGGATGGTTTTCCTGATCGCCGATGCAGCATGGTCGAGCCAGGCGATCCGTGATGGAGTACCGCCGCCACGGCTGGTGACGGGCTGGTTGGGTGATACCAGAACGTATAGGCAGACGTTGGCGCGGTTGCACGCATTGAGCCGGAATGCGCCGGATGTTCGGATCGTGCCTTCACATTGTTCGGAATGGAGGCCGGATGCCTAATGTCCTGATTCTTGGCGCGCGCGCACCGGTGGCATTGGAGTTGGCGCGCCGGTTCGCGGCACGTCAATGGCACGTATATGCCGCCGACAGTTTGCCATGTCGCGCGATGGCCTGGTCACGCGCGGTGAGAAAAATAGCGCAGGTGGCTTCGCCGCGATTCGCGCCGGAAAGATTTCTCGATGATTTGAATACGCTGATCCGTGAATACGGAATCGATCTGATCGTGCCGACATGCGAAGAGACGTTCTACTTAGCGCGTCATCGGAATGATTTGCCGCGCCAAGTACAGATATTGGTGGATGATTTCGAACAGCTACACGCCTTGCACAGCAAATGGCGATTTCTGGAGTTGGCACAATCGGCGAAAGTGCCGACACCAGCAAGCATGTTGGTTCGGAATCTCGAAGAAGCCCGTAAGTGGGCTGAGGCCGGACCGGTCGTGCTGAAGCCGGAATATTCCCGTTTTGGCGCACACGTGCGTTGTTATACGGAAGGAATTCCTGCCGATGCGCCAGCACTGGAGAATCAAGGGGCATGGGTGGCGCAGCGTTATTGCACCGGCCGTGAAATGTGTTCCTACGGTATTGCCGAGCGTGGATGCCTGCTTGCGCATGCGGTTTATTTTGCGCGTTATCGATTGGTTGGCAGAGCCGGCTATTATTTCGAACCCTGCGTTTCGGATGCGATCGAGGCAGCAGTACGGCGGCTGGTGGCAAGGTTGAATTACAGCGGCCAGATTTCGTTCGATTGGATCGTCGACGACGAGGGCGGTATCCGTGCCATCGAATGCAATCCACGCGCGACCAGCGGCGTGCATGTATTTGCGGAGAACGAAAATCCGGTCGATGCCATGAGCGGCATTCCGATCACCGTCGCACCGATCGGCAGCCGGCAACCGCGGATGATCGCTGCCCTGATGCTGGCGTTGGGCTGGCCTCTGGCGCGACGCTTGGGTATTCAATCGCTGTGGCGCGAGGATTTTCGTCGCGCACGCGATGTGTTGATGGAACCCGGCGACCGGTGGCCGTTCTTCGGCGGAATCATCGATTGGATGGGATTCATGCGCAGCGCGCAACGCCACCGGATCGATTTGTATGCGGCATCGACCTACGATATCGAATGGAATGGGGACGCGGCGGCGTGATGGCACGGACCAGTCCGATAGAAGGGCACGCCGGCAAGGCGGTACGTACGGGCAAATCTCCCAAAACAAAGGCGTGAAACCGCTTGCCAGCAATTGGAACGTCGTGATCGACCGTATCGGCCCGGCAGGTACCATCTTGCCTGGTCGATAGGATCGGTACGGCGCGGATACGATTGGAGTGGTTTCGCCGCATACGGTCCACGTCCATCCTGCTGGCAACACGTGCCCCTCGCCATCGGCAAGATCGACAACGGTCGATTTCGTGCCAAAATGAACATAATCTCCATGTTGTCCGCCGCATCCCCCGGCGGGGTGCTATGCGTCTATTTCGCTATCTCGTCCGTTTGCCATTGCTGTCACTGCACGTTCTGGTGTCGTTACCAATCATCATGCTGTGTCTGTCGCCGCCATTCGTGAAAATAACCATCGGCGGGGATCGGCTCAGCGATCGTGCAGTGCGCGCCTGGTCGGCAGGCTTGATGTGGATTTTTGGTTTCCGGCTACGCCGCTTCGGAACGCCATTGCCGGGAGGCGTACTGTTCGTCGCCAATCATGTCAGCTGGATCGATATCGAAACCCTGCACAGCCAACGGATGATGGGATTCGTGGCCAAATACGAGATCTCGCGCTGGCCGCTCATAGGTTGGCTGACGGCGCAGGGACAGAGCATCTTCCATCAGCGCGGCAATCCCCATTCGCTCAATGATGTCGTGGAACAGATGCAGGCACGGCTGTCGAGCGGCCGGTCGGTCGGCGTGTTTCCGGAAGGCCGGACCCGCAGTGGGCGGGAGGTCGGTCCGTTCCATGCGCGTATTTTTCAAGCGGCAGTACAAACGCAGGCACCAGTGCAGCCGGTGGCGTTACGTTACGGCAAGCGCGGCGATGCACAGACCGTGGTGGCATTCGCGCCCAATGAAAGTTTCATGGGCAATTTCTTCCGCTTGCTGGGTGAACCGGTGCGGTTGGCCGAAATACACTTTTTGGAACCGATCCACGTATCCGCCGATGCAGAGGGGCGGCGGCGAATCGCCGAACTGTCGCGCGAACGCATCGTTGCGGCGATGGAAAGCTGAAATAGCGACGCTGTGCGTGACTGAAACCCGTTCAACGGCTCAAAATCGGAGTTCCGGATATCCCCAATCCCCTTTAATCCCTCCTTCTCCTTATGAACGGCGCCACCCATTATCGCCCGCCCCGATGGCTGCGGAATCCGCATCTGCAATCGGTTCTGAGCACCAGTTCGCTGCGACGCCAGCGCGGGTTGCGCGCCTTGGTCGCCAGCGGCGCGGTCAATCATGTGCATGTTCTCGATGTCGGCAAGGGCGTGCGCTTACAAGGATGTCACAGCTATCTTCCGGAACGCCGCTCACGTGCGCTGGCGTTGTTGTTGCATGGATGGGAAGGAAGCACCGAATCCAGTTACATGAGGATGACGGCAGCGCAGTTGCTGCGCCACGGGTTCGAAATATTCCGATTGAATTTCCGCGATCATGGCGATACGCATCATCTCAATCCGGGATTGTTCCATTCCGGGCTGCTGGACGAGGTGGCCGATGCCGCCGCAACGATCGTGCAGCAGTTTTCCGTGGAAACGTTGGTCGTGGCGGGATTTTCGCTGGGCGGCAATTTTGCGTTGCGGTTGGCGTTGCGGGCGGAGCCGGCCGGATTGCCATTGAAACGGGTTGCGGCCATCTGTCCGCTGATCAATCCCTCCACGGCCGTCACCAACGCCAGGCACGGTGGATTGTATGACTGGTATTTCCGTAGCAAATGGCGTGCATCGCTGGTCCGTAAACGCGAACTGTTTCCGGAACTGCACGATTACGACGATGCCACCTTGGCGCAGGATACGCGCGGGTTGATGGCTTCGATCGCTCTGCGCGAAGGATTCGAATCGTTGGAAGAGTATTTCGATTGCTACACGATCGCCGACGATCGTTTGATGGGGCTGAAAGTTCCGGCGCATATCCTGATGGCGGAAGACGACCCGGTGATTCCGGTCAGTGATTTTCAGGATTGGCGATTACCCGGCAGCGTTCAATTGGAAATCGCCGAGTGCGGTGGTCACTGCGGCTTTATCGTCAACGCATCCGGCGATGGCTTTGCCGAACGCTGGATCGCGCAAAAACTGAAGAAAGCCATCCGGTCCGATTCACAACGCGAGCACGGTAAACTGAGCGCCCTTCAGGCGACTTGACCGGTTTTCCGCTGATGCAGAACAAGATCATCGATGCGCTGCGGCGCAATGCGGCCGATGAAGCCGTTATAGCGGCACGCGCCTGGGTGGAAGCCGCGTCTACCGATGCACAAGCACAACGCTGGTTATCCACTGCATTGCGACGGCAAGGCGATACGGCGGCAGCGCGGGCCGCCATCGAGCAGGCGATCGCATTGGCTCCGGAGGATTCGTCATTGCATCTGGAACGCGCCGTCATGTTGATGGGATCGCGGCAACTGGATGAAGCCGATGCCGCGTTGACGCATAGCATGAGCTTGAATCCGAACCAATGGGATGCATATCTGGTGCAGGCGCAGCTGGCCTTGGGGCGCGGTGATCTGGATGAAGCCGAACGGTTGAGCCGAACGGCGGCACGGCTGGAGCCCGAACATCCGCAGTTGGCCGCAATCGATGGCATGATCGCCTTGCGCCGGGGTGATGCGGATCGTGCATTGTCGATCCTGACCATCGCCAGTCAGCGAGCACCCGACGATCCGGGCATATCGTATGCGTTGGGATTCGCGTATCTGGCCAAGCAGCATTGGGCATTTGCCGAACAGGCGTTTCGCCGGGTCGTCGAATGCGTTCCCGACACCGCTGGACTGCGCGCATTGATCGCGCAGCTGGCGCATCGGCAGGGACGCTTGGACGATGCGATCGAAACGCTGACGCCGCTGTTGGGCGATCCCGCTTCCGTTTCGCCGGGATTGCATCGTCTCGCGGGCGAGTACGAGTTACGGGCGGGTCGACCGGAATCGGCGTTGCGGCATCTGCGCGAAGTGCTCGCGGTCTGGCCGGGGGATCGCCGCACATTGCAAGCGTTGTTGGCGGCTTGGCAGCATCTGGACGATCTCGGCGATGCACGGTCGACGTTGGAAGCGGCATTGGCGGCAACGGCCGATGAACATGATCTGTGGCTGGCGCGGCTGGCGTTGGAGACGGTCGCCAGCGATGCGGCGCGAGCGGTAGTCGAACGTTGGGTGACGGCCATGCCCGAGCATATTCCCGCGCATGAAGCGCAAATGCGAATACATGACATGACGGGAGATGCCGTGGCCGCGGAAGCCAGCGCACGCCGTATCGTCACGCTGGAGCCGGGCCGCTTCAGTGGCGAGGAACGGATCGTCGAAGCATTGATGGCGCGTGATCCCGAAGCAGTCGTACCGCATATCGAACAATTGATCGCACAAGCACCGCAAACGGCGAAACCCGCCCTGCGCAACTGGATGGGCTGGATCCAAGATCGAATGGGGCGTTATGCTGATGCCGTAGAATCCTGGAGTGCGCTGCATCGCGAGCAAGCGGCGCAACAACTGCCGTTGCCGGCGATGACGCAAACTCCGGAAAACTGGCCGCCGTTGGCGCCGATTCCGGAAACGATATCGGCACGTCCGTTGTTCCTCTGGGGAGCGCCCGGTTCCGGCGTGGAGCGTTTGCTCGCCGTAATCGGCAGTGCCAGCCGCGCGTTGCGGATGGATCGCTCCGGACCTGCGCCACCGGCCGATGCGTTTCAGAAATACGCCACGGCGCCGGCACTGGCCGCAGGCAAGCTCGATCCAACGGAGATGATCGGAGACTGGCGGACCCGATTGCCGGAACGCGGCATCGACGACGGCAATCTGGTCGACTGGCTATTGTGGTGGGACAACGCGCTGTTGCTGGCATTGCGGCCGCAGCTTCCGGAAGGACGGGTGATCGTGGCATTGCGCGATCCGCGCGATATGCTGCTGGATTGGCTGGCATTCGGCTCGCCGGTTCCGTTGGCATTGGAATCTCCAGAGCATGGCGCCGAATACTTGGCTGCGGTGCTCGAACAGATTGCGCAACTGCACGAGCAGGATCTCTATCCGCACCAACTGATTCGGCTGGACGGCATCGAAGACGATCCGTCCGCGATTGCGGCAGCATTGGGGGAAGCATTGCAAGCGGAAATATCCGCACCATCGAGCGTCGGACCGGCACGATTCCCTACCGGTCGTTGGCGCGACTATGCGGATGCGTTGACCCGTGCGTTCGAGTCGCTGAAGCCGGTTGCCGTGCGATTTGGTTATCCTGAGGCCTGAAATATCCGGCACATGTAACGCCGGAGCATTGCGGCCGATCGCGCCGTTCTGGCGCGGTGATCGTCAATCGCGCTTTACGCGACATGGGAAGTACATGGACAATGCGGTCTGTGCTCGCCGTTTCAATTTTCGATTCTCAATTCGAGGGAGTGCTTATGCGTATCTGGAGTGACAGCTTCAAAGACGGAGAATTTATTCCCGTCGAATTCGCCATGGGCAAGCCTGGCGGTTTCGCACCGAACCTGAATCCGCATCTGGCATGGAACGAAGTGCCGCAAGGCACGCGTTCTTTCATGCTGATATGCAGCGATGTCGATGCGCCAACCGATCCGACGACGGTCGGCCGCACCGATATGGAAGTTCCCGCGGAACAATCGCGTGAGGAGTTCATCCACTGGGTAATGGTCGATATCGACGCGCAACTGCGAGGAATCGCCGCCGGCAGTTGCAGCAATGGCGTTACGACCGGCGGGAAAAACAATCCGCCCGGGCCGAAGGGCGCGCGTCAGGGTTTGAACAGTTACACGCACTATTTCGCGAACGATTCGCGGCTGAAAGGCACGTATCTCGGTTACGATGGCCCGTATCCGCCGTTCAACGACGCTCGCATACATCGTTATGTCTTCCGTCTGTTTGCGCTCGACCTCGACCGCTTGAAGCTACCGGCAAAGTTCACTTCCGACGAAGCGTTCCAAGCAGCGGATGGCCATATCCTGGCCGATGCGATGGTGCGTGGCGCTTACACGCTGAATCCGAGATTGGCCGATGCCGAGCCGCCGCCGCCCAACGACGGCGGCAAAGAACTCATGGCGGCCTACGAAAGCCTCGTCAAAAAATAGGGCAGAAATCCCGGGTACGTCCACAGCGGATGTGCCCGGGAATATTCCGTTCATCGCCGTTGCGGCGGGTTCACGATTTCCGATTCGATCACCATATCCAATACATAGGCGGTGCTGGAAGCGTCGGCAGGCGGGTTGGCGATACGGTAACGCTTGGCCCGTACGACGTTGCGTATTCCGGGCTGATGCGTATAGCCCTCAATCTGCTGAAAGAAATTCCGCCATTCGCCCGGCGCACGGCTCTTCAGCCCGTTGTCGTCGTAATACACTTCGCGCACTTGCAAGCACTGCGCATCAGGGATCAGGGGATGCGGGCACGGTTTCGTTTCCGCAGCGATTTCCAGGAATACGGTTTCGCCGGCGCCACCGTAGCGGGTTTCGGCAGTCGGCTCGCCGGTGAAGGTCAACTTGTCGCCGGTGATCGTGGTCAATATCAGCATCGGCGGATCGCCCGCATGCATTGCGAATGTCAGAACACCGTCCAAACGGCTGCTGACTTCACCGTCCAGGGCCATCAGCCTCGGATCGGGACACGCTCTCATCGTCGATGCCATTCGTGGAATCGTCATACGATCGCCTTCGACCGAATAGCCGCCCATCATGTTATTGCAGGTATTGCTAACATTGATCCGGCCCCCCCTAAAATCCAACTGTACAGGCTTGTCGTCGCGCACGAAGAGCGTGTCGATGCGCCGGCCTTGTGCGTTCCTGGCATCACTCAATTGCCAGTGGTAGGCGTCCGATCCGGGTATTTTCACATGGGTATCGCTCGTCCGAGAAGAGGAAATGGCCGCGCTTGCGGCCGGCGGCGAGACAACGGAGGCGTCGCTCGCTTTGGGAGAGGAAGAACTGGCGCAGGCGGTCAATGCGATCGGTAGCAGCGCTAGCAATAAATAACGGTTCATGCATTTCTCCTTGAATATTCCCCGTCATGCAAACGCATGAGTGATTAAGGCAGGGTGAAAGGGTGAAACGATCGAGCCCACGGTTCAACATCAAATACCGAAGAAACGGCATGCGATCCCGCTACGACGAGCATCGCGCCGTCATGATTTACGGATTGCATGCCATGCGGATGGGTTCACCAGGATGAAGCGGCAAGTACCTGCGACAGAACCTCTGCTGCGGCCTGCGGCCTGCCAATGGCGCGCGCGCGTTCGCGCATGGTGCGCAACTGTTGCGGATCGCGCAGCAGTGCCCGTACACGGTATTCCAATGCGACATCGTCCACGGCTTTCCAGGCGGCGCCTTGTTCCAGCAGATAATCCGCGTTGCGCTCCTCTTGTCCGGGAATCGGCGAATGTACGATCATCGGCGTGCCCATCGCCAAGCATTCGGAAGTAGTCAATCCGCCGGGTTTGGTAATGACCAGATCGGCACTGGCCATCAACCGTTCGACCTTATCGGTGAATCCTTGCGGGAACAGCCTTCCGGGACAATGGCTCGCCAAGGTCTGCAGTTCTTGCAGAAGATCGGCATTACGGCCGGCCAGGACGACGATCTGCAGTGTGTCGTCGATCGCCAGCAATCGTTTCGCTACGGCCGACAGATTCCCCATTCCCGCGCCGCCGCCCATCAACAGGACTGTGAATCGCGCCGGATCCAATCCCAACTCCGTCATGCATGTGGAACGCGCCGGATCCCGAGCGAATGCCGGCATTATCGGGATGCCGGTGACATGTATTTTTGCCGGGTCCAAGCCAGCGTGGCGCATGCGGAAACCGACTTCGTCGTTGCCGGCGAAATAACCGGCCATTTCAGGGATGACCCACAGTCCGTGCAAGTCGAAGTCGGTGACTTGCACCCATACCGGCTTGTCGAAGCGTTCCCTGTGGATTTCATACATCAATACTTCGGCAGGCAGGAAATGCGTGCAAACGATTGCATCAGGGCCGAATGCCGCAATGGCTTTGAGCAGCGGCCGGGTATTCAGACGCTCGACCATGCGGCGCAGTTTCTGTGCCAACGCATCGGGTGGGGTTTCCGAACTGACATGATAGAGCAGCGACCATAGCGTCGGATAACGCGTCACCAGCTGCAAGTACAGTCTGGCGTACACGGCACGGAAGCCGGATGACACATAGTCCATGACATCCAAATGCTCGACCAGAAGGTCTGGATGCATCGTTGCGGCCCAGGCCTGCAACGCTTCCGCAGCGCGAACGTGTCCAGCGCCGGCCGAGACGCTCAACAGCAATAACTTTCGGACAGATGCCGTCATTGTCCCACCATTTGTACCGTTACCATCGTCAGCAATACGATACCCAGAACGATGCGATAAAGAGCGAAGCCCGTGAAGCGGTGCGATTTGATGTAACCCAGCAACCATTTCACGACCGCGAAGCCAGTGACGGTTGCGGCTACGAATGCCACGACGACGTCAACCCAGGGTTCGCCGCCGAGACCGTCGTGACGCACCAATTCCAGGAAAGCATAGGCGCTGGCGGCGAACATCGTCGGAATCCCGACCAGAAACACGAATTCCGTCGCGGCCGGCCGGCGGCTCAATCCGGCCAGCATCGCGATGAAAATCGCCGCGGCCGAGCGCGATGTGCCGGGAAAGACACCGGCCACGACCTGCGCCAATCCAACCAGGATCGCCACTTTCCAGGTGACATGATCGCTTTCGGGCAGACGCTCGGACCAGCGTTCGGCAAGCAGCATCCAAACTCCGCCGATAATCAGCGCCCAGGCGACGGGCGTCAGACTTTCCGGTAGTGCCCAACCCGCCAGGCGTATCGGCAAGCCGACGGCCGCGGTGACCAGAAACGCAATGATCAACTTGCCCAGATAATCACGATTGGCGCGGTCGCGCCAACCGGTCGCCAGATTCCACAACCGTTGCCGGAATACCAGCGTGATGGCCAGAATCGCACCAGCCTGGATCACGATATTGAAAAAGTCGGAACGGTGACCGAGCCAATACTGGGCGATCAGCAAATGCCCGGTGCTGGAAACCGGCAGGAACTCGGTAAGTCCTTCGATAATGCCCAAGATCAAAGCGGAAAGGAGATCGGACACGGAGTCGCACGCGATAGAAGAAACGGCAAGGATACGCGACCGCTGTGCGATTCCGCCATTCGCCATGGCGCAGGCACGCCGGAAAATGACGGACGTTGACGCGTATCGCGGCGACTGCATCGTGTGCGGACACGTCTGTCGTGGTACAGGGATATCAACGATATGTATGCAATAACGCTAGAAGCCATCGTGCCGTTTGAAGCTCATTGGTCAAGAAGCGCCGGCGTGTATATCCGCACGACTTGGCCGACTGTCATCGCGTGCCGTTCGGAACGAGCCCAGCAGATACGGGCGATCGATGCGATTCAAATATCGAGCCCGAACGTCCGGTCATGAAACCCGCATCGCCTCATGCGCGGTTTCGCGTGCGCTTATCCGGAAACGCATAGCACGCACTACACTAAGATGATGGAAATCCACACGCTGCTTTTCATTCTCATCGGACTGATCGCTCTGGCGATCGCGCTGTTGCTGATCCTGTTGCTTCGGCGGCCGGCTTCGATCCACGAATCGCTGCATTCGTTCGAAGAAACGCTGCGCGCGGAGCAGCGTGAAGGCCGTCAGGAGTTGCGGCAGCAGCTCGATAGTCTGTCGGCGGCGCAAGAGCAAAGGATCACCGGCTTTGGCCGGCATCTGGCCGATCTGGGTGCGCGCACCGATCAACGCATGGACGCATTGCGCGATACGTTGAGCGAAGACGCGCGCAAGAGTCGCTTGGAAAGCGCCCAATCGCAGCAGCGATTCGCCGACGTGCTGGGACAGCAGCTCGATGCGCTGATTCAACGCAACGAACAGCGAATCGGCGAAATGCGCGTCACTCTGGAGACACGGCTGAAAGAGTTGCAGGCCGATAATGCGGTGCACCTGGAGCAAATGCGGCAGACCGTGGACGAAAAATTGCATGCGACGCTGGAAACCCGTTTGACGGAAAGTTTCGGCAATGTTGCGCAGATGCTGACGCAAGTGCATCAGGGGTTGGGCGACATGAACAAGCTCGCGGCCGACGTCGGCGGATTGCAGCGCACACTGACCAATGTACGCTCGCGCGGCGTATTCGGCGAAATGCAACTGGCAGCGTTGTTGGAACAGGTATTCACGCCGGACCAGTATGCGACCAATGTGGCAACCATTCCCGGCAGTAACGATCGGGTGGAATTCGCGGTGCGCTTTCCCGGATCTTCCGGCGAGACGCCGGTATGGCTGCCGATCGATGCCAAGTTCCCGCGCGAAGACCACGAACGTCTGCTCGATGCGCAGGAGTGTAATGATGCCGAAGCGGCGCGCATTGCCGGCGATGCGCTGGAACGGCGTGTGCGCGAGGAAGCCAAGCGTATCCGCAGTAAATACGTGGCGGCTCCGCATACCACCGATTTCGCGATTCTGTTCCTGCCGACCGAAAGCCTGTATGCGGAAGTACTGCGGCGTCCTGGCCTGTTCGAGACGATGCAGCGCGATCATCGCATTACGATCACCGGACCCACCACATTGTTGGCGTTATTGACGAGTTTACAGGTGGGATTCCGGACGCTTGCGATAGAAAGACGTTCATCGGAAGTCTGGCGGATACTGGGCGAGGTCAAGACCGAATTCGGAAAATTCGGCGCGACACTGGACGCGGTCAGGAAAAAACTGACCGAAGCCAGCAACAAGATCGAGGAGACCGGCGTGCGCAGCCGCGCCATCGAGCGGCGGTTGCGAGGAGTGGAATCACTCCCTGCCGCCGATGCCGCGGAATTGCTATCGCCAGAAGACGACGCATAGCGGAAACATCACGCGCAGACAGATCGATAGATCGATACCGTATGGAGCCCGTTCCCGCGTCGTTCTGCGCCACCGGACGAACTGCCGGTACGATTGCGGCGGCGCGATTCGTCTGATGACTGGAATGGGCGACCGTATTCGACCCTGATCATCGAGGATGATAACGTCTCCGCCAGCGGCCCGATCCGAGACATGCGCGGTTGCGATACGGCGATGACGATTCACACGAAACAATTGCCGTAGAATCCGCATCTTCCGCATCCGTTCGCCCTGTCCGGCGGGCGGCTCCAGCAGTATGCATGGACGGAATCCGGCCCCTTTATCTGGTTCGCTGCTGATGGCCCACTCGCAAAATAAATCCGAGTATTTCCCTTATATCGATGGGTTGCGTGCGATCGCGGTTTTATCCGTGATCGTTTATCACCTGAAGGCATCTTGGCTGCCGGGCGGTTTTTCCGGAGTCGATATGTTTTTCGTGATTTCCGGTTTCGTTGTGATGGGCTCGGTGTCATGGCGCGAAAAACAGACTTTCCCCGGTTTTTTAGCATTTTTCTACGCCCGGCGATTGCAACGGATCGCTCCGGCGCTGATCGTCTGCCTATTGGTCACCAGCATCGCGAGCGCGCTGTTCATACCCAACGCGTGGCTGAGCGATGTCAACCAGCGCGTGGGGTTGATGGCCTTCTTTGGCTTGAGCAACTTCGCACTGCTTTACAACGGCGGCGATTATTTCGCGCCGAGGGCGGAATATATCCCCTATACGCATACGTGGTCGTTGGGCGTCGAAGAGCAGTTTTACGTCATCTTCCCGTTTCTGTTTTTCGCGTGGATGTTATCGATCCGAGGCAAACGAATCTCGTTGATATTGTTCGCCCTGGCACTGGCCTGTTCGGTCATATATGCCGCCTGGATATCGAGCATCGATCCGAACAAAGCGTTCTACATGATCACGTCGCGTTTCTGGCAATTGGCATCCGGCGTCGTTCTCTATCAATTGTTCGCACTGAGAAAAACCCGCGATGCCGGTGTCGCCATCAGGCGTCCGCGCCAGTCCGTAGCGATGGCGGGGGCTCTGATTTCCTTGATCGTGCTGGCGGTGGGCTTGTGGTTTATCGGCGAAGGCATGTCGCCTTGGCCGGGAGGGATTTTGCCGGTCGTCGGAACCTTGGGCGTCATCGGGTTTCTATATCACCGAACCGACAATCCGATTGCCGTTTTGCTGAGCAGTCGCGGCATGGTTGCCATCGGGCGGATTTCTTACTCGCTCTACTTGTGGCATTGGCCGGTATTCGTATTGTTTCGCTGGACGGTCGGAATGGAGTCGTTCGTCACCGGAAGCGCAGCGTTGGCGTTGACGTTTCTGTTCGCGATTTTGTCTTACCAGTTCGTCGAAAAGCCGTTGCGTTACGCATCCTGGCTCCGGGCGCTGCCGAGACCGGCGGTGGTATCGATCGCATTGACGACAATCGGCGTTTTCGCTCTCGGCCATCACTGGGTCGGGAAAAAGCAACCCAATATTTCGTTGAGCACGGTGGTCCAGAACAGCAGCGATTGGTATCCGCATGGCGTCGGCACCGATGCGCGTTTCCCCGGATGCAGCGTGGCGGCTCGTTATGAGGATCTGGGCGGAGCGGGCGTATATCTTCTGCGGCGCGAAGGCTGTGATTCCGATTCCGATACGCCACGGCTTTTCGCGATCGGAGATTCCCATACCGGCGCTTTCATGACGATGTTTCATCAAACGGCGCTTGCGACCGGCAGCGAAGTTTCGATTTATACCAATGGCGGATGTCCTTTCATCAGCCTGGCAGGAAATCAGGAATACAAAGACCCGCGCTGTAACGGTTACGCCGTCCTTTCACTCGAAGATATATTGAGCAAAGCCAGACACGACGACGTTCTGTTCTTGGCATCGTTACGCCTGCCACGCTTGGTCGAGCAAGATGCGGCCCGCGACGCCGTCGCGATCTGGGAAGCGATGTTTGGGGAACAGGCCATCGCATGGCGCAAGGAGGGCGAAGCGCATGCGATCGATGTCTTGAAGCCGTTTCGGGAACGCGGCATGCATATCGTTTTCGAAGCGCCGTTGCCGCTGCTGCGTGCGCCGCCGTTCCGTTGCTCGGATTGGTTCAATCGCGACAACCCGCTTTGCAGACAGTCACTGACGGTATCACGGGATTATCTGCAACAATTGCGTGCGCCGGTTTTGGAATCGTATTCGCGTATCATTGCGGCGCTTCCCGGGACGGTGACTTGGGACCCGTTCCCGGTACTGTGTCCGCCGGGTAAGACGTGTAACGGCATGCATGATGGCAAACCGCTGCTCTTCGATGGCGATCATCTATCCGGATACGGCAATCGAGTATTGGCGCCGGACTTCTTCGAGTTTTTACACACGATTGAACCTGCGTTCCGGGTTTCTCCGATATCGCATCCGATCGAATGACTGTCCGTGCCCCGCGCGGGACCGGTTCGCCGCCAGGCATTACCGGTATCGATGCTGCGCGTTCCGTGCCTCTGGCTTCCGTCGAAGCGAAGCAGGGCTCGAATTTCATTGCGATACGTCGCGAACGGGCGAAGGCATCAGGGAATGCGCTGGTCGGGAACGTCCTCGTTCATGTAATCGGGCAGCACACCTTGGTCGGCGCGAGGACGGCCGCTGTTCTGCAACAGATAGCGGCGACGTTGCATCCAGGCATCCCGGATCAATGAATAATCGTCCATAGCGCCTGCGCGGATATCATCCAGCGGCAAAAGCTGGGCACGGGTATCGATCACTCCCAGTGCCTGGGTACCGATACGGACCCTATCCCTCTCTATGTACCAAGTCGGCGACATGACGCTGTCGGCAGCCAGCCCGAACGAATCCCGAACCGTGCGCGGACCGAAAAACGGCAACACTAAATAGCGCGAGCTCTTCCACCCCCAGACCCCGAGCGTCTGTCCAAAATCGGCATTGCTCGGCGGCAGTTTCGCATCGCTGGCCGGGTCCAGGACTCCGCCGATGCCGAGCGTAGAGTTGAGCAGAAATCGCACCAATGTCTTGCCGGCTTGTGCGGGATGACCTTGCAGGAGTTGGTTGACCATCACTACCGGCGATTTCAGATTCGAAAAGAAATTGCTGACGCCGGTGCGCACGGGCCGCGGAGTCACCCTGGTATAGCCGCGGGCCACGGGGCGAAACAAGACATAATCCATTGCGTTGTTGAAGCCGTGCATTTCGCGGTTGAACCGCTCCCATGGATCGTAATGCACGGACCCGCTGGCGCTACCACTGCCATACAACGCCTCGAAATCCTCTTCTGCTTCGGTCGGAACGGTATCCGGATCATGGCTTGTGACCGCTCCCGAAACCCCGGTCGCTTCAACGGCAGACATCGAAGCACCTGCTTCCGCTGTATCGGTGGGAATCGTATCGCTGCCGGACTCGGCATACAGGGAAACACCGCTATCTTGAATGGCTGCACTCGATGAAACGGAACCCGGGCCGGTATTCTCAATGACGATTGCCGAACCGGCCCCGGACGGCGCGCGTCCCTGGCCGGAAACGACAGTGTCCTCAGCGGTGACGGCCGCTGGCTTCGGCGCACTGGCGCAGGCTGCGAGCAGCAGTGGAAACAGCAAAAGGGAAAGGCGGATCGCGTTCATGTCGTAGCAATGATCGAGCGAACGAAGTCGAGGTCGGAAGCGAGCCGGTAAGCCGCGCATAACTCGGCAATTCCATTGGGTTCGCCGAGCAGTTCGATGGGTGTGGCCGATTGCGCGCGCAATTGCGCCATGACCTCGGCCAGCAGCGCCAATCCGGCGCTATCGATCATACTGACATCACTGATGGACAGTTGCCGGATACCTGGCAACAGGCTGCACAGTTGCGGCCATAGGCGCGTGACGGCATTGCGATCCAACGGACCGGCGAACGTCAATTGCTCGCCAGTCCGCACTACGCTCGCTTCGATGGATTTATTTGACGTCATTGAGCTGCAGGCCACCACCGCGCAACTCCGCCGTTACCTGCGCGATCGACTTGCGCCGTAACGGCGCA
Source organism: Lysobacteraceae bacterium (assembly GCA_031285265.1). Lineage (GTDB taxonomy): Bacteria > Pseudomonadota > Gammaproteobacteria > Xanthomonadales > Xanthomonadaceae > JAITWM01. The sequence goes on along the minus strand of JAITWM010000078.1, from coordinate 8,947 downwards.
TCGAACTGATTGCGGAATGTCTGAACATAGGAAATGCCTTCGATCATGACATCGAAGATTTTCCATTGACCGTCCACTTGCCGCAGAAGGTAGTCCACCGGCGTCGGTTCGTTACCTTGGCGAATCAGCTCGGTCGAAACTCTGACGCCGCGATTGCCCGGCAGTGGCGATTCGGACTTGGCCCGGAATTGCGGTTTGCCATCGAAATTCAACAAGGTATCGCCATAGCGTTGCATCAGACGGTCGGCCATGGCATCGGCGAATGCCTTGACATCCACGTCGGAAGCACCACGTGCATGCACACCCAATACCAGTCGTGCCGAATATTCGCGGTCGAAGATCAGATTGAGCTCGGAGTCGATATATTGGCGCAACGCGTTAGGATTGCTACGGAATTCGGCGCGGCGCTGCTGCAATGTACTGAGGATCTCGGTACTGTTGCGCAATACCGTCTGACTGGCCGATGCCGATGTACTGGCGGCTACTGGTGCGACGGCTTGTTGTGCCGATGCGCCGGCTGGCGAGAGGGCGGCGAGAGCGGAAACGAAAGCGATTGAGAGTAAGCGGTATTTCATTGGTGTGGTTCCGTTGTGGACGACGATGCGTCGTTCGCACCATCGAATTCGGGCGGCTTGCCGCCGCCACTGAACATGTATTTGCCTACCAATTGGATCAGATCGACCGAATCCTGCACGTAAACGATTTCATTGCCGGCGCATACGCCGGTCGTCTCGGCGTTGTTGGGCTTGGCGGTGGCGGGATCTCCCGGGCACAACACGTCGGGATCGCCGCCGGGCCTGAGTCCAATATAGTTGTTGCCCAGCAATCCGCTGGTGAAAATTCCCGCCGAAGTATCCGCGGGCAGGTCGCGATATTGATTGTTGATTTCCAGCGTGACGATGGAATCGTACTTGACCGGATCGAGCCGAATCGAAGCGACCTGGCCGATCGTGACGCCACTGATCTTGACCTGTGCCTGAGGCTTGAGCTGACCGACATCGCCGAAGCGCGCGATCAGATCGTAGCTTCCGTGGCGAGAGAAACTGAAGTCACGATTGGTGGAGGCGAAAGCCAGCACCAATAACGATGCCAAAGTCAGCAACAGAAAAATGCCGACGGAAAATTCGAGACGGGGTCCACGGATGGCCATGGTCATTTACCTTGCATAATCATTGGAACCACAATGCCGACATAACGAAGTTGAGCATCAACACCAACAGCGAAGCGTTGACCACGGCGCGCGTGGTCGCGATCGATGTACCCTCGATGGTCGGTTCTGAATGGAAACCCACATAAGCCGCCACCAGTGCGCTGACTGCGCCGAAAACGATCGCTTTCAAGAAGGCCACTCTGAAATCGTCGTGGACATCGACGTTGCTGCGCAATGTCGACCAGAATACGCCGTTATCCTGACCGATGACATGCACTGCTTCGAAATAACCGCCCGCGATGGCCAAACTGCAAAACACGGCGGTCAATAGAGGAACGGTAAGCACCGCTGCCCAGAACCTGGGCGCCACGGCTTTGGCCAATGGATCGATCCCCATCAACTCCAGAGCTTTGATCTGATCGGTGGCGCGCATCAGTCCCAGCTCGGCCGCGATCGACGAGCCAGCGCGGCCAATGAACAGCAATGCCGTCAGCACAGGCGCCAGTTCGCGATACAACGCGACGCCCAGAGACATCGATAACGCATCGGTCGCACCGAAAATCGACAGCACCCGGTATCCCTGCAAGGTCAACACCAAACCAACGAACCCGCCGCCGACGGCAATGATCGGCAACGACCGCGCACCGATTTTATAGATTTCCTTGATCAGCTCGGCCAAAAAATCCCGCGTCGGCACGGAAGCGCGCAGTACCGACACCGCGAACAGACCGGCACGGCCAAGCGCACGCAATGAACCGAAGAATCCCGCCATGATCAGCCGCCTCCTTGAATTGCCGCATCGAACGCGATCGGACCGTCCGGTTCACCGTGCAAAAATTGCCGGATCAGCGGATCGGCGCTGTTTTCCAGTTCGGCCGGCGTTCCGGAGAAAACGATGCCGGCATTGGCGATGACGACGGCATGATCGGAGATCGGCAAGGTCTCATGCACATGATGACTGACGATGATGCTGGTCAGCCCGAGGCTACGATTGAGGCGTTCTATCAGGCTCACGATGACGCCGCTCGCGATCGGGTCCAGGCCAGTCAGTGGTTCGTCGTACAGCATCAACGGCGGATCCAATGCCAGCGCACGCGCCAGCGCCACCCGCCGCGCCATACCGCCGGACAATTCACGAGGAAACAATCCAGCGGCATTCAGTAGCCCGACGGCGTTCAATTTGATTTGCACCAATCGCCGCAATACCGGGTCCGGAAGTTGGGTATGCGTGCGCAGCGGCAACGCGACGTTTTCGGCGACGGTCAGATCGGTCAACAGACCATTGCCTTGTAACAGCACACCGATGCTTTTACGGGCTTCCAACAAAGCTCGCGATGTCTGCGGAATTTCCTTGCCGAAAACGCGGACATCGCCGGTTGCCGGGACCAGTTCGCCCGTCAATGCCGATAACAGCGTCGATTTACCGCTGCCGGAAGGACCCAGGATCGCCGTGATGCTGCCGCGTGGAACGGTCAGCGACAAATTGCGCAGGATCGTCCGTCTGCCGCGATCCAGGCGGACATCGGACAACTGCACGGCAATGTCGGCGACGGAGGGTGTCATCGGAACTCATCAGGAAATCGACGAAAACGATGCTATGCATCGGTTTTTTGCCGCGAAATTATAAACTCACCCGTCCTGTATCGTCGTATGCCATTGTTCGCAACACCGCTAACGATGGAATACTGCACTGCTCCGGCACAGGTCAAACGGCTCGGTTAAGGAAAGCAATGATAAAGGAACCGGGGCGCCCATGCTCCGTCGGAGCGGTATGAATGACGACATATCGTAGGCGTCCTAGTTAAACCGGGTTTAAATCGATGGCTATCGAACAGGCACGGATTCTTCTTGAGATCCGCATAAGTTTACGGAGAGCCCGGCCGTTTCAATCCATCGCACCAGCATGACAGGACGACTGATTACGGATATCTAGGATTACTTGAAGTTTCAATCTACCGCACCCGTGTTGAAGAGACGACGCGTGATTATTGTCGGTCATTACGGATTTTCGACGTTTCAATCCACGTTTCCGTTGGCGGATACGACGGCATTAACCAAACTACGATGCAAATCCAGTTTGGTTTCAATCCACATATCTGTGCGGGATTACGATTTCATCCTGCCAATTCGTTGAGCATAAAAGAAATAAATAACGAACTCTTCCGCGAAAGAAGGCCGGATTCGCACATCTCGAGGCGATGTACCGCAGGCAAGGCTGCATGAAAGAACGGGATTTCGATTCGTCATAAACAAGCGATGCGAACCGGACGATGAGATGCTGGTTGCCGGAGGTTCGCACTACAACGTAGAAGTCCGAGTGCGGTGGTTGCGCAGAACCGGAATTCGAACGATCCCAGCGAGAACGCAAACCGTCGAACGAAACAGAATCGCACGCCCAGAGAGATGCATGAAAGCATCGCCATCGTTTGATTCGAAATAGTGACGGATGATCACCCAAGCGTATGGATAAAACCGGCACAATAACCACGAATGAATGAACTTCCGCAACCCGGTTTCCATCTCGTTTCCGGCAATTTCCTGGACGACCTGGCAGGGCATCTGAGCACGCGCCTGAGTGAGCCGCTTGCGGCCGATGCGCTGTGGCCGGAGACCTTGCTGATTCCGCAACCGACGTTGCGGCGCTGGTTGCAGGTGGAATTGACGCGGCGGCTGGGCGTGGCGGCCAACTTGGAATTTCTGACGCCTTCCGAATTTGTCTGGCGACTGCTGCGAGCCGCGCATTCCGGGTTGCCGGAAGAATCGCCTTGGGACCAGGAGCACCTGCGCTGGCGAATCTACGCACTGCTGTCTGTCGAGAATTTGCCGGAGGCGGTATCCGATCATTTGTGCGGTGCCGATGCATTGGTGCGATGGCGGTTGGCGGAGTCGCTGGCGCAGGCGTTCGATAAATATCAGGCATACCGGCGCGGCTGGCTCGAAGCGTGGGACGCAGGCGAAATGGCGGATGATTGGCAGGCCGTATTGTGGCGACGCCTGCGTCAGGCGCGGACGCCGCCGCGCTCACATCTGATCGGCGACTGGTTGCAGCGCTATCACGCGGGCCGTATCGAACCACCGGGCTTGCCAGTACGGTTGAGTGCGTTCGGTACGATCAATGTGTCGCCTGATGTGTTGCGGATATTGGCGGTAGTGGCGGGTTATCGGGAGCTGGTGTTCTATCGGCCGTCGCCGTGCGCCGAATACTGGGGCGATGTGGAAACGTTGCGCCAATCGCTGCGCAACCGTGACGGTGAGACGTTGATCGAGCGATTGGCTCAGGCACAGGACGACAATCCGCTGCTGAAAGCCTGGGGCGGCGCGGGCCGTGATTTCGTGGCGCAATTGTTTTCTTACGAGTGGGTCCAGCCCGGACGCGAAGAAGAACGGTTCGTCGAACCGCCGCGCGACAGCCTGCTGCATGCATTGCAATCGGATGTGCTGGCGCGCAGATCGCCGTATCCGCTTTCCGATCTGCGCGATGAGGATTTATCGCTGCAAGTGCATGTTTGCCATTCGTGCTTGCGCGAAGTGGAAATACTGCACGACCGATTGCGCGGCCTGTTCGATGCGGACACGACGCTGCGCCCGGAGGATGTCGCAGTACTGGCGCCGAATATCGGCGATTATCTGCCGTTGGTGCGTGCGGTATTCGATGGCTTGCAGGCCGATGATCCGCGCTTCATCCCTTTCACGTTGTCCGACCGGCCGCAGGTGCAGATACATCCGCTGATCGGGTTGTTCCTGTCGCTGTTGGATTTGCCGCAGTCGCGGCGCACGGTTTCCGATGTGTTGGATCTTCTGAACGTGCCGACGGTGATGACGGCGTTGGAATTACAGGAAACCGATCTGGAACGCTTGGGTGCGTGGTTCGATGAAGCCGGCATCCGCTGGGGCGATGACGAAGCGATGCGCGAACGGCTCGGTTTCGGCCGCTGGCGGGAATACAGCTTCGCTTTCGGCCTGGACCGTTTGCTGCTGGGTTACGCGACCGGAGAAAGCGGCGCTCTGGTTGCCGGCATCGCACCGTCCGCCGGACTGGAGGGCGCCGACGGCGAGCGGTTGAATCGTTTGCTGAAAGTACTGCGCCGCCTGCAGGAACTGAGCATCGAATTGCAGTCGCCACGTCCAGCGCCGGAGTGGGGGGCGTTACTGGCACGGCAGTTTTCGGCGCTGTTGCCGGAAGCGCCGCTGGACGACGCCGAGCGGCAGGCGCGGCGCATCGTGTTGGAAGCGTTGGACCGGTTCGCGCGGCAGGCGGCGGATGCCGGGCCGTTACCGGCCACGGTCGTGACGGCGGCGCTGCAAGATCTGCTGCACGCCCCTTCGCCGCATCAACCGTTTCTCGGGGGCGGCGTCACGTTTGCCGGTATGGTGCCGTTGCGTACCGTGCCGTTCCGAGTGATCTGTCTGCTGGGGATGGATGCCGATGCATTTCCCCGCCGGGAACCCCGGGGCGATATCAACCGGTTGATCGGCGAAATCCACGGCGGCGCGCGGCGGCTCGGCGATCGTTCCGTGCGGGAGGACGACCGATTCCTGTTCCTGCAATTGCTGAGCGCGGCGCGCGATGTGTTCTACATCAGTTATTGCGGCCGCGATACGCGCGACGATCGGGTACTGGAGCCGTCCTTGATGGTATCGGAGCTACTGGATGCGGCGCAGGCCTATCTGCCGCCCGTACGCGATGACAGCGACACCGAACACCAGCGTACCGATGCGCGCCGACGTTGGTTGATCGAACATCCCTTGCAACCGTTTTCGCCGCAGGCGTTCGGAGCAGACGATCGGCGGCGATTTTCCTATCGCCATGAATGGTGGCAGTCCGGACATGGGGGAAGATCGACGACGACGCCGTTCGCGTCCGAACCGATCGTCATGGAAGAACAGGACGACGCGACGATCGCACTAACCGCATTGCAGGCTTTCCTCCGGAATCCGGCGCGCACGTTCCTGCGCGATCGGCTCGGCCTGCGTCTGCCGTATTCGGGGGGCGACGATCACGATAGCGAACCGTTGGGCGACCAGCCGCTGGTTCGCTATCAACTGACCCGGCATCTGCTCGATTACGACGACGACGATCCGGCGCTGCGCGCGCGCGGACTGCTGAATTCCGGATTCGACGGCGTCCGGATGGCCGAGCAGACGCGCGCGATCGTGGCCGCGATCCGGGAAAGCGCACAGAAGTGGCTGCAAGAAACAGGTATCGCCGTTGCGAACATTCCGGTGCCATCGCCGGTGGCCGGCCTTCGGATCGATACCGATCGACTGCCGGCAGGCGGCGGTGTTCATGCCGGCCAGGGCCGCGCATGTTTTCCCAATCCGCGCACCGTACTTCTGGCGGGAGACGCGAAAGGGAAACACCGGTTGCCGGCATTGATCGAACATCTGCTGTCGGCAGCGGCTATCGGCGAAGAGGCGCGCACGGCGCTGTTCTGGCATCAGAATGGCAAGATCGAATCTGCGCCGCTGCCGACGATGAGCCGCATTGCCGCCCATGCTTGGCTGGAGGATCTGGTGGCACTGTACTGGCAAGGCCAAGCCCGGCCATTGCCGTTCGCCGCGGATGCGGCCTGGGCGTATGTGCGAACGCTGGACAAACAAGGCGATAGCGAAGCCGCATGGAAAGCGGCCGTCGCAACGTTCGACGATCATCAAGGCTTCGGCGATGGCTACGATCCCTGGTTCCAGTTGGCGTTTCGCCCCGGCGGCATGCTCGCCGATTCCGGCTCGGAGCCGGGTATGGAATTCCGGCAGCTGGCGGTGCGGGTTTTTTCCGGACCGGGAGGCGAGGAATGACATCGGCATCCCATGATTGGATACTGGATCTGCCGCTGACCGGATCGCGCTTGATCGAAGCCAGCGCCGGCACCGGCAAGACCTTCACGCTGACGGCCTGGATGCTGCGGTTGTTGTTGGAGGCGGATGCGGCGTTGCCGGACATGCTGGCGGTGACTTTCACGCGCGCGGCGACGGCCGAACTGCGCGAGCGCGTCCGCCGCCGGCTGCGCGGCGCGGCGCGGTTGCTGGACGGAACCCCGCCCGGCGATGAGGAATCCGAACAGAGCGCGCGGATCATCGAGCAAGCACAGCAGTGCGGACGCTCGCCGGCGCAATTGCGCGCGCAATTGCAGGTGGCGCTGCTGCAATTGGACGAGGCATCCATTTTCACCATTCACGGATTCTGCCAGCGGGCATTGCACGAATTCGGGTTCCTGGCGGGCGATCTGAACGACGATCCATTGCTCGATCACCCGGAAGAGCTTTGGCAACATGTGGCGGCCGATCTCTGGCGCCGCTGCAGTCATGCGGACGCGGAGGAGTTCGAACGGCTGTCGGCATTGTGGAAAACGCCGGGGGCATTGGCCGGCAGTCTGCCCAAGCTGTGCGATGTCTCGCGCCGATTGCTGCCATCAGCGCAGACGTCGGCCATGGCGCATTGGCTGCACTGTCTGCGCGCCGATGCCATCGGCGCATTCGAGCAAGCGTTATCCGCGCGGCGGCATCGCACGCAAGACCAATTGATCGAACATGCCTGGCGGGCCAGTGCGCAGCCGCGGTTCGCGGCGGCATTGCACCGGCGCTGGCATTGGCTGCTGATCGATGAGTTTCAGGATACCGATCCACGGCAATGGGACATTTTCCGGCGGATGCACGAGGCGAAGATCGAGCATGCCGCCGGTCTGTTCTTGATTGGCGACCCCAAGCAGGCGATCTATCGTTTCCGCGGCGGCGACCTGCCGACATACCTGCGCGCACGTGAGTATGTGATCGCGCGGGAAGCCCCGGACGCCGTGCATTCCCTGCAAATCAACTACCGTTCACGCCCGAGCGTATTGCGCGCCGTCGAGACCTTGTTCGAATCCAGCGCCGAGCCGTTCGGCGATTCCCGGATACTGTTTCATCGTGTTCACGCGGCCCGCGACGACGACGGCGCGTTCCTGCTTGCAGGACAGTCCGCACCCGGATTGACGCTGCACCGGCTGGCCTCCGGCGGCAACGACAAATTCCAACGGAGCGGCAAGCACGGCCAGGCGGCGGCGGCGGCGGTCACTGCGGCGGAAATCGCGCGAATACTCGAACACGGCATCTTGCGCACCCGCGCCGGGGAACGCCGCGTCCAACCAAGCGATATTGCGGTCCTGGTGCGGAAGAACGATCAGATCAATCTCGTCCGCCAAGCACTGACGGCGGCGGGCGTCGCCACCGCAAGTCAGAGCAGCGGCAATGTCTTCGAATCGGAAGCCGCGACCGACGTGCGCTGGCTGATGCGTGCATTGGCTGCGCCGGGATCGGACCGGCTGTACACGGCTCTATCCACCCGATTGCTCGGCATGGACGCGGCGCAAATCGCGGCACTGGAGAACGACGCGGCCCGGCAGGCGCATTGGCTGGATCGTTTCGAACGCGCCGCGACGACGTGGCAGCGGCGCGGACCATTGCCGGCACTGCTGCCATTTCTCACCGAGGTATCTTCAGCGCGTCTGGCCGAGCGTGGCGGCGTGCGTCTGTTGACCGATGCGTTGCATCTGCTCGAACTGCTGCAAGCGCAAGCATCTTCGCAGCACGGTCTGCATGGCTTGCTGCATTGGTTCGAATCGCACTGCGAGCGGCCGCCATCGTCGGACGAATATCGCTTGCGGTTGGATACCGATGCCCAGGCCGTGCGAGTCGGGACACTGCACAAGAGCAAAGGACTGGAATACCCGATCGTCTTCCTGCCGTTTGCGGTGTTCTCCAGTGGCGGCCACCGTAGCGGTTTGCGCTTCATGCAAGTCCACGATGGCAATTGGCCGGCGT
>JAITWM010000149.1 GCA_031285265.1 Lysobacteraceae bacterium | reverse complement strand
GACTGGCCGATTCACTGACGCCTGCCGGCAACCGCTCTCCGAACCGCAGCTTGCCCATTACCTCCCTGGATGCGGGCCTGTTCTTCGATCGCGACACCAAGTTCAGGGGCGACAATTATTTGCATACGCTGGAGCCGCGGCTGTTTTACTTGAATGTCCCTTACCGCAATCAGGATGATCTGCCGCTGTTCGATACGCGGCCGTTCACCTTCAGTTGGGGACAACTGTTCCGCGACAATCGCTATTCCGGCGCCGACCGTCAAACGGATGCCAATCAGTTGACCGCGGCATTGACCACACGTCTGATCCGACAAGCGGACGGGCACGAAAAGTTATCCGCCAGCCTGGGACAGATCTTCTATTTCGAAGATTCCAACGTCACCCTGCCATGCGTCGATCACCCCTGCGAAACCGAGGTCGAACGCGGCAAATCCGCCTGGGTCGCCGATGCCAACTATGCGATCAACGACCGCTGGAATTTCGGTGCTTCCTACCAATGGGATCCGAAATACCGGCACCAGGATCTGGCCAGTGCGCGTTTACGTTATCTGATGCGCACCGACGGCATCGTCAATCTGAACTACCGCTACCGCCGCGGTTTACTGGAACAAGCCGACGTCTCCTTCCTGTACCCGATCAACCCAACCTGGAGCGTGGTAGGCCGTTACTACTACTCGCTATACGACAAAAAACTTCTGGAAAGCATCGCTGGCGTGCAATGGGATAGCTGCTGCCTGGCAGTACGCGTGATGGCTCGCCGCTATCTGCGCAACCGCGAGGGCAAACTGGACAACGCCATTCAGTTCGAATTCGTACTCAAAGGCCTCGGTTCCGCTGGCCAGAACACGGAACGCGCGCTGCGCCGTGCTATTCTCGGCTACTACCGCGATGATCTATTCTTGGTTCCACCCAGCAATATCACATCCACCCCGGACGATTACGATCCGAATCTGATTCCATGATCAAACATCTTCTCTCTCCGCTCCTGTTCGCATCATTGGTACTTTTCGCCGCCTTGCACCCGGCTTCTGCGCAGAATATCCAACCGATAGACCGCATTGCCGCCATCGTGAACGAAGACGTGATCCTGCAAAGCGAGCTGGATCGTGCAATGAACAACATCCTGGCTCAATACGCCGACCAGCCGATGCAATTGCCGCCGCACGAAGTGCTTGAGCGTCAGGTACTGGATCGCCTGATCATCGTCAGACTGCAAGTCGCGCAGGCCCAGCAGAACGGAATCCGGGTCAGTGACCAGGAACTGAATCAGGCCATCGCCAGCATCGCCCAGCAAAATGGCGTCAGCGTGGACGGCCTGGCGCAGCGATTGCAGCAAGACGGCCTGTCGATGACCGATTTTCGCGACTCCGTGCGCGACGAAATCATGATTCAGCGCCTTCGCCAAGGATTCGCTCAGACCCGTATCAGCGTCAGCGAAAGCGAAATCGATGCCGCCCTCTCGCAGCAGGCCAACAGCGGCGCACAGTACCGTCTGGCGCATATCCTCGTCGGGCTGCCGGAAGGAGCCACACCCGAGCAAATCTCCACCGGGCAGGAAAAGGTCGAGGGCATCAGACGCATACTCGACAATGGGGAGATGGATTTCTCCGCCGCCGCCGCACGTTATTCGGACAGTCCCAACGCATTGGAAGGCGGCGATCTAGGCTGGCGCAGCCTGGACGAAATTCCGACCGCATTCGCGCAGATGGTTACCAATATGAAACCCGGCGATATCGCGGGGCCGACCCGCGGTGTCAGTGGCTTCCAGCTATTGAAACTTGTCGACGTGCGCGACATCGATGCCGCCACCGCGCAACAAGTGACGGAATATCACGTGCGCCATATCCTGATCCGCATCAACGATCATCAGGACGATGCGTCTGCAAAAGCCAAGATCAACACGCTACGCGCGCGTATTGCAGGCGGAGCCGACTTTGGCCAGATGGCAAAGGAGTCCTCCGAAGACAGCGGTTCGCGCAACCAGGGTGGCGATCTGGGCTGGTTCCCGGCTGATGCCTATGGTGCGGACTTCGGTCAACAAATCACTCGGGTCGCCGATGGTCAAATATCGGAGCCTTTCCGCACCGACGCCGGCTGGCACATCATCCAACGACTCGCTTCGCGACAGACCGACGTCACCGACGACAATCGGCGCGCCCAAATCAGAGAGACCATCGGCCGGCGCAAACTGGAAGAAGAGTTCAACCGGTATATCCAGGAAATGCATGGCGAGGCTTATGTCAGTTATCGCATCGGTGACCGTGCCGAAAATATCGATGATCTCTATCAGACAGGGCCTGCCCCGGTTGTTCCCGAATCACGGAACACGATTCGCGACGGCCTCAATCACCTGTAGTCCGCTTCCGCACGAAATGGGGGGCTGAACCAGCGGCAGCATTCGAGGATGGCCTATCGAAATCCCATGTCCCCGCTTCGCCGCGGGGAGGCATGAGTAGTGACTGAAATGGTCAGGATTCACGTACAGTTTAGCCCCGCATTCGCGGGGAACACACCGGGATCAATGGCCGAGTACCGTCAAGCGCCGGTTCAGCCCCGCGTTCGCGGGAACAACAAGTCTTCCGCCGCGTTCATAGAAAACGGCGCTTGAGGAAGGCGACAGGGTCACTCCACGACCCTGGACAAGGAAAGCCCCGCTCATCCCAACCTGAGCGAAGCAATTCATTTCCAACCATGCTGGTGGCGTAGTACCGGCCGTCCTCTGCAAACCGTTAAGACAAACCGGCCCGGGGGAGAGGCATTTCAGCATCGTCGAGACTCATCTCCTCCACACCCTCGAATCGCCGCCATCAATCCTTGGTTACGCGGTTGATCTCCGCCAACGAGGTTATGCCGTTCTTCACCTTCAATAAAGCGGAACTGTGCAGATCGCGGATACCGTTGCGTACGGCCACCGCCGAAATATCGAGCGCGCTTCCGCCCTGCAGAATGATTTCCTGGATCTCATCGGTCATCGGCATCACCTGATAGATGCCGGTACGCCCTTTGTAACCTTCCGTGCATTCATCACAACCCACAGCTTCATAGATCTCCATTCCCACTTTGATTTCCTCTTCGGTGAATCCTTCGGTCAACAAGGCATGATCAGGCAAATCCACTTTACGTTTGCAGCGCGGGCACAACCGTCTTGCCAGACGCTGCGCGATGACCAAGGTCACCGAACTGGTGATGTTGTACGGCGCCACGCCCATATTCATCAAACGCGCGATCGTTTGAGGAGCATCGTTGGTATGCAATGTGGACAACACCATATGGCCGGTTTGCGCCGCTTTGATCGCAATTTCCGCCGTCTCCAGATCGCGGATTTCGCCAACCATGATCACATCCGGGTCCTGGCGCAAGAAGCTGCGCAATGCTGCCGCGAACGTCATCCCTCGTTTGGTGTTCTGCTGCACCTGGTTGATACCGGGGACTCGGATTTCCACCGGATCCTCGACGGTGGAAATATTGCGCGTCTCCTCATTGAGAATGCCCAATGCGGTATACAGCGACACCGTCTTACCGGAACCGGTAGGACCGGTCACCAGCACCATGCCATAAGGCTTGCCGATCGCATCGAGAAACAATTCCTTCTGGTCGGACTCGTACCCGAGCACATCGATACCCAGCCTGGCCACACTGCTGTCCAGGATACGCAACACCACCTTTTCGCCGAACAATGTCGGCAGCGTACTGACACGGAAGTCGATCTGTTTGGTCTTGGACAGATTGAGCTTGATGCGGCCGTCCTGGGGAACGCGCTTTTCCGCGATGTCCAACTGCGCCATCACTTTCAGCCGGGCCGAAATGCGCTGGCTCAACTTTATCGGCGCCTTGGCCACGACCTTGAGCATGCCGTCTATGCGTTGCCGCACGCGATAATCCGTTTCGTACGGCTCGAAATGAATATCCGATGCGCCTTTGCGGATCGCGTCGGTCAGCATCTTGTTGACGAATTTGACGACCGGCGTGTCGTCGCCCTTGGCATCGACGCCCGCTTCACTGCCGCCACCTTCCTCATCAGAGGAACCAAATTCCAGATTCCCCAGTTCTTCATCGCCATCGTTGAAGGCACCGCTCATTTCATCGCTGTGAGCCAGCCACTGTTCCAGCGTCCGCCGGATCTGATCGCCGTCCACCAGAATCGGTTCGACGGTCAAATTCGCATGAAATTTGATCTCGTCCAGCGCCTGGGTCTGTGTCGGATTGCTGGTACCGACAAAGAGCCGGTTGCCGCGCTTGAACAATGGCAGAACCTGATGTTTTTGTAGCAGTTCCTCACTGACCAGTTTGATCGCATTTTGCTTTGGATCGAAAGCCGATACATCCAATAACGGCATACCAAACTCTATCGCATTGGCGGCGGCCAGCTGTGCGGCGCTTACCAATTTCTTGTCTGCAAACCATTGCGGCAGCGGTACTTTGGCCTGAGCGGCCTGTTCCATGGCATTGCGAGCCGTGGTTTCGTCGATCACGCCATCCTGGACCAACCTTCTGGCAATGCCGGTGATACCGACCAAATTCGCTGTGGCTACTGAATTCACCGAAATATCTCCCCCGAATTTACCAACCCGCCAAAGAGCCGTAGCCCTTTGGAACGAAAAACCCCCCTCGGCCTGTATTTATCGACATCACGCCACATATCTCAAAGAACGACCGTTTTCAAACGCAGAAAATAGCGAAAATATCCAGGCTGGACAATCAGATTACTCTTTTGGGAACATCCGCATCCGAGTACAGGGTAACAATATGCCCAGCTCTGCGATTATTCCGCACCAGCCGTGACGGACACGCAATGCACCCCAGCATCGCGAATTCGGGACCATCAATGCAAAAAGTACCACGCTTCAAACCAGAGCACGGTGTCAATAGAAGCAACCCATTACGGTACATTGCGATGCACCAAAGATATTTCCGCCATCGTTACCGGGTGCTGGCCCTTTCCACCAATACCCTCCTGATATTTGGTTTCATCATGAATCGCCACATTACCGATCCGGTATGAGACGCGCCTTCGTTTCGTCCGTCCTCCAGGTCATCGGAACGAAACGAAGATTATGTCGGGCATCCATTTCGGTGTACCAAATGCGGGCAACCGTCGTTTTCAATACGGACCAACGCCCCGTGATACAACAAAACTCGATCTCATTGCAACGCACCAATTCGTTTTATTTCAATGCTTTGAAGCGTAGACGCTTGGGCTTGGCGCCCTCCTCTCCAAGGCGATGCTTCTTATCGGCTTCGTACTCACGGTAGTTACCTTGGAAAAACTCGACATGCGAATCGCCTTCGAACGCCAGGATATGCGTCGCGATCCGGTCGAGAAACCATCGGTCATGCGAAATCACGAACACATTGCCAGGAAACTCCAGCAATGCGTCTTCCAAGGCGCGCAGGGTTTCCACGTCCAGATCGTTCGAAGGCTCGTCGAGCAACAGCACATTTCCGCCCTGCAGCAATGTCTTGGCCAAATGCAGCCGGCCACGCTCGCCGCCGGATAGTGAACCGACGACCTTCTGCTGGTCCTGTCCTTTGAAATTGAAACGACCGATATAGGCCCGCGACTGAATTTCGACGCCGTTGATATTGAGAATATCCAAGCCACCCGACACTTCCTGGAAAACCGTATGGTTGCCCTCCAGCTTGTCGCGGCTCTGATCGACATAGGCCAATTTCACCGACGGCCCGATGGCGACTGCCCCCGAGTCCGGCTTTTCCTGGCCGGTGATCATCTTGAACAATGTCGATTTGCCGGCGCCATTAGGGCCGATGACCCCGACGATGGCGCCCGGCGGAACCAGAAAGCTCAGATTATCGATCAGCAAGCGGTCCCCGAAACGCTTGGTCACGCCTTTGAATTCCATCACGGCATTACCCAGGCGTTCGCCAGGCGGAATGAAGATTTCGTTGGTCTCGTTGCGCTTCTGGTAATCGACCGATTGCAGCTCTTCCAGCTTGGCCAAACGCGCCTTGCCTTTGGAACGGCCGCCCTTGGCGTTTTGCCTTGCCCATTCCAATTCACGGGTAATCGCCTTCTGTCGAGCTTTTTCCTGCTGCTCTTCCTGCTTCAATCGCTCCTCTTTCTGCACCAGCCATTCCGTGTAATTGCCCTTCCAGGGAATCCCACGGCCGCGATCGAGCTCCAAAATCCACTCGGCGGCATTGTCGAGAAAATAGCGATCATGCGTCACCGCGACCACGGTACCCGGGTAGCGCTGCAGGAACTGCTCCAGCCACTCCACCGATTCGGCATCGAGGTGGTTGGTCGGTTCGTCCAACAGCAGCATGTCCGGTTTGCTCAACAGCAACCGGCACAACGCGACACGCCGTTTCTCGCCACCGGACAGATTGCCGATTTTTGCCTCCCAGGGAGGCAGACGCAACGCGTCGGCCGCTACTTCCAACTGTTGCTCCAGCATATGCGAATCGCCACTGGCCAGAATGGCTTCCAGACGTGCCTGCTCTGCGGCCAGCTTGTCGAAATCGGCATCCGGCTCCGCGTAAGCGGCATAGACTTTGTCCAGTTCCGCCTGCGCCTGCAATACTTCGCCCACCCCTTCCTCAACCGCTTGACGCACGGTCTGCTCCGGGTCGAGCCGGGGCTCCTGCGGCAGATAGCCAACTTTGATACCCGGCTGCGGGCGCGCCTCACCGGAAAAGTCGGTATCGATACCGGCCATGATCCTCAGCACGGTGGACTTGCCCGCTCCGTTGAGGCCCAACAAGCCGATCTTGGCTCCCGGGAAGAACGAAAGAGAAATATCCTTGATGATCTGCCGCCTCGGCGGCACGACCTTGCTGACACCGATCATGGTGTAGATGTATTGCGACATGGAACACTCCAAAATACATATCCCCACCCATCGTCCAAACATAGGACGATCGGGTAGGGAAGAATGCGAGGCGGCAATTATACCGGTACGGGCAGCGCCTTTAGAGCGTGTCGTGATCTTTTTTACAACGAGAGGATTTCCACTGGGGAATTCATGCCGTTCTGCGCCCATCTTCTCCGGTGTAATCCATTGAAACCATTGTGAATCCTCAAAAGCACACGGCATGCTCCTGTCATCACCATGATCCACATCGCCGTCACTGTTCCACCTTACTATGTATCAGCCGGAGAACCACTTTTCGAGAAGCGACACGGATGCCACTGATGCGGTACTTGATCCTCGATATATCCTTGAAGCAATGCGTTCTTCCCCAATGAAGCCGCCGCTTTTCCGTCATAACCTATCGACACAAAAAACAGGCCTCGCCGTAGCGAGGCCTGTTCAACGGATCGATCCGTATCCGTCCAACTAACCGTTATTAACGGCAGCTGGCTGGTACGAACTGCTTCTCAGCGCCGCTATAGGTACAAACCCATTCCGTAATGGCACCAGGTACAACCCCAACCGTTGGCGTTAAAACGATGTTGTTACCCTGTTGGCCCCGACCGACGTTACCCAGTGTGACAGTAATAACTCCAGCGGCAACGCTTGTCGCGTCAACATTACGGGTCTGGATATTCGTACATCCCGCCTGATTAATGTCGGCCGGCAAGACACCTTCCGACGCATAATACTCCGAAACCGAAGTTTTACAGGTACCGGCAGTCGCCAGCGCCTCACTGACACGCGCACGCGTCAGGAAGTCCTGAGCGGCCGGCAGTGCGATAGCGGCCAGAATGGCGACGATCGCGACAACGATCATCAGTTCGATAAGGGTAAAGCCTTGTTGCTTTTTCATAATGCGCTCCTGTGAGTGATGAATAAAATCTTTTATTTGGTGTTCGAAAAGCTTCCTTAACATTGCTCGGAGCACCTTTCGACTCTAAATCGTGAGGCTTTCGACTGTTTCAATTTACCGTCGCTACACGCTTGTATAGTCACATGCAGATTGCGTGCCAACTTTTCCTCGTTATAGCCCGACTACGATATTTCCGTCCGGTCAAGCGGCTTTTTTATTCACTCCAATGAAGTCGAGGGCGGCATCTATTGATAACGCTGACATAATGGGTCATAAAGTGACAAAAACAGCACGCTCCATTCAGGGTTTCCTTTGGTCCGGGCGTCCATTTGCGCCACATCGCCCAGCTGCATACGATTAAAACTCCAAATAGCCGTCGCTCATCGTCACTCCGCGTTTCTCCCTAATTCTTGTATTCATCCATAGATACAGGTAATGCGCCGAATTGTCGCTCCAGGCCGTTTCTGCTGGGATATCCTGTTTCAGGTATTGTCATGCATCGGAAAAAGCATACAAAACAGATGCCAGCCGTCCCATAACCCGTTACCATAACGTCACTTACAGCTTCCGGCGCGTGGATGCCAATCGGGGAATTCATTATGTCCACTACTCGCAGTGCCGCTCTTAAAAAAACAACCTCGGCCGATCGTGCCGTCAACGAACAAGTCATGTTCGTCTGGCAGGGAACCGACAAACACGGCATGAAGATGAAAGGCGAGCAGACCGCCAAGAACGCCAACCTGCTCCGCGCTGAACTCCGCCGCCAAGGCATTACGCCGACGGTCGTCAAGCCAAAACCCAAACCGCTGTTTGGCGGAGGGGGCGGCAGCATCAAATCGAAAGACATCGCTTTCTTCAGCCGCCAGATGGCCACGATGATGAAATCGGGCGTGCCGATCGTGGGTACTCTCGAAATCATCGCCAACGGCATCAAGAATCAGCGGATGAAAAAGATGGTGGACCAGATCCGCGGCGATATCGAAGGCGGTTCCTCGCTCTATGAAGCGATCGGCAAACATCCATTGCAGTTCGACGACCTGTATCGCAACCTGGTGCGCGCCGGCGAAGGCGCTGGTGTGCTGGAAAACGTGCTGGACACCATCGCCAGCTATAAAGAGAATATCGAGGCGCTGAAGGGCAAGATCAAAAAGGCGTTGTTCTACCCTGTGATGGTCATCGCCGTTTCCGTGATCGTCAGCGCCATTTTGCTGATCTTCGTCGTACCTCAGTTCGACAGCGTATTCCAAGAGTTCGGCGCAGAGCTGCCGGCATTGACCAAAGCGCTCATTACGATGTCACATTTCATCAGCTCATGGGGGGGCTTGGTTATTCTTGTCGTCATCATCGGACTTATGGTTGGAATTTCAACGCTCCATAAACGTTCCGAGGCATTTCGACACGCCGTTGATCGTTACATACTGAGAATACCCATCATCGGCAAGATCATGCGGGAAAGCTCGATCGCCCGTTTTGCACGGACGACGGCTGTCACATTCGGCGCCGGTGTGCCCCTTGTAGAAGGATTGGGCATCGTGGCCGGAGCCACCGGCAACTACGTCTTTGAAGAAGCCGTCCTCAAGATCCGCGATCAGGTCGCCGTGGGCTACTCCATCAATATGGCGATGCGGCAGACCAGTGTCTTTCCGCATATGGTGGTTCAGATGGCCTCGATCGGCGAGGAGGCCGGTGCGCTGGATACCATGCTGTATAAGGTAGCGGAATATTACGAACAGGAAGTGAACAATGCCGTCGATGCCCTGAGCAGCCTGCTCGAACCGATGATCATGGTTTTCATTGGTGTTCTGGTCGGCACGATGGTGATCGCGATGTATCTGCCTATCTTCAAGCTCGCGGCAGTGATGTAGGACACGATGGCATTTCTCGATCAGCACCTCGCCTTCGGTTATCCGGCCGCGGTAGGTTTCGGCCTGCTTGTAGGCAGCTTTCTGAATGTCGTGATTCTTCGCTTGCCGCGCCGGCTCGAATGGAGATGGAAACAGGATGCGCGTGAAATACTGGAACTGCCCGAGATCTACGATCCTCCACCACCGGGGATCGTCGTGGAGCCATCGCACTGTCCGCACTGCAAGCACAAGCTGTCGTGGTACGAAAACATCCCGCTGTTCAGCTGGGTGATTCAAGGCGGCAAATGCCGGCATTGTCATGCCCCGATCTCGATTCAATATCCTTTGGTGGAATTGCTGACCGGGTTATTGACGCTGGCATGCGTCTGGCGCTTCGGGTTCGGTTGGCAAGGATTCGGTGCGATCGTCCTGACGTGTTTTCTGATTGCACTTTCAGGAATCGACCTGCGGACCCGCTTGCTTCCGGATCAATTGACGCTGCCATTGATGTGGCTAGGTTTGATCGCCAGCATGGATAACCTCTACATTCCTGCCAAGCCCGCGCTGATAGGGGCTGCCGTAGGTTACGTTTCGTTATGGTCGGTCTGGTGGCTGTTCAAGCAATTGACCGGCAAAGAGGGGATGGGACATGGCGACTTCAAGTTGCTGGCTGCTCTGGGAGCATGGTGCGGGCTGAAAGGTATCCTGCCGATCATTCTGATGGCATCCCTGTCCGGGGCGGTCATCGGTAGCGCCTGGCTGCTGTACAAAGGCCGCGACCGGGCGACGCCCATTCCGTTCGGCCCTTATCTGGCGATCGGCGGGTGGATCGCATTCATGTGGGGAGATGCCATCATTCAAAGTTATTTGAATTTCTCAGGCTTGAAATAACGCACTTTGGCAATTTCTCTCTCTTTTTCGCTATTGCGTATTCTTCGCCCATTCGATGGCTTGCCTGTTGCCATAATGAAGGAACGATATTGAATGAGCGAGTTCATCATCGGCCTGACTGGCGGCATTGCTGCCGGGAAAAGCGAAATAGGCAAAAGGTTCGAAGCATACGGAATCACTGTCACCGATGCGGATACGATTGCGCGCCAGATCGTGATGCCGGGACGACCTGCACTGCAACGCATTGTCGAGCACTTCGGCCAGGACATACTCCAAGCGGATGGCGCTCTGGACAGACGAAAACTGCGAGAACGGATCTTCGACGCCCCCCAGGCACGGCATATACTGGAATCGATCACTCACCCTATGATCCGTCTTGAACTGGAGCAGGCCTGCCGAGATGCCGCAGGCCCCTACGCCATCGCATCGATTCCATTACTCACAGAGGCCCACGGCCGTTTGGGCTATCCGTGGCTAGACCGGGTCCTGGTCGTGGATACCCCGGAAACGGTACAGCGCGAACGACTGATGCGCCGCGACGATATCGACGGCGAACTGGCCGACCGTATGATCGCCGCACAGGCAACGCGCAAACAGCGGCTGGCATTAGCGGACGACATCATCGTCAACGATGGAAGTTCCGAGCAACTGGATCTGGCAATTGCTGCGCTGGACGCTCGTTACCGCTCACTCGCCGGTTCCTGAAATCGGGCTTGGAGACCATAACCCGCGAATCGCCGCAATGCCTTGCGCCCCATTCACACGCGCTGTTCTGATATCGGCCGTCGTCAGTCCGCCAATAGCGTAAATCGGGAGTGATGCCGTCTCGCGCAACAACGAAAACCGATCCCAGCCCAATGGTGGCACGATTGCTACCGGATGGCTGGCGGTCTCGCGCAATGGGCCGAGCACCGCAAACGTGCAACCCAAAAGCTGCGCCATCCGCAAATCAGTCTCTGTATGACAGGATGCGGCAACCAGTTGCGGTTCCGGAAGCGGACGCGCTCGCAGCCTTTCCAATTGCTCGGAGCCCAAATGCACGCCAATGCCCAATTCCTTTGCAAGCTCGATATCCCGATTTAGTAAAACCTCAGCTCCGGCTTCACGGCAACGAGAAACTGCAGCGTGCACCAATGCTGGCCATCGTGAAGACGGAAAATTCCGTGCCCGCAGTTGTACGCGGCGTACTCCCGCCTCCAGCGCAGTCACTAAACCTTGCAACCAAGCGGCACCGTCGCCGTCCGGCTCGGGAGTCACCAAATAGCAGTCCGGCTGCCGCAACGCCGCAACTACCGGGTAGTCGGCGAGAGGCATCGCGTAACGCGTAAGCTTGTCGACCGCAACCCAGGTCAATGCCTGCCCTTCCCGGCCACGCGGCCGCTGACGCCAATGGTTGATCCTCCTCACTTCCAGGCGTAAGCGTTTGTCCGGATAACGTTGCGGCACTTCGATCAAACATTCGCCGACTTCCACATCGATTCCAAGCTCCTCGTGCAATTCACGCATCAATGCGGCTTCCGATGTTTCTCCCGGTTCGCGCTTACCGCCTGGAAACTCCCATAACCCAGCCAGTTCACGGCCCACCGTGCGGCGGGCAAGCAGTATCCGATCACGCGCATCGGTAATGACACCGGCTACGACATGAATGAAGCGAATGGACTCATCGGACATATGACAAAACTTGCAAGCAACCTGGAATCAAGAACACGCCTTCGTCGCCCGATACCGGACAAGACCAGCAGCGGTATCAATCAATCGCCGACGTTCCAAGTACCTGCCCGGAAGATATGGCTTCCATCGCTGAAAAACGAACAGGCCGGTCTTCATCGCACCAAAACCAATCCAGCGACAAACGGTGCAAACACCTGGTCCGTACAACATACCGCGGTAACCAAAAGGCTGCTCGTCATCAACTCACTCGTCCATGGCAATGCTTGTATTTCTTGCCGCTACCGCATGGGCAGGGATCATTACGGCCGATTTTGGGTTCTTCCCGTACGACCTGGGTAACCTGCGGTAATGACGCGGCCCGCCTTTGCACCTGCTCGGCTTCCTCATCGGCGCCATAACCACCACTACCCTGATGCTGGAATTGCATCTTGTTCAATTTTTCCGCCGCTTGGCGCCGTTCCTGCTCCTCCATCGCCGCTACTTCTTCCTCGGTGCGAATACGCACCCGCACCAACAATATGACGACCTGGCGCTTGACGTTCTCCAGCATTTCGGAAAACAGTTCAAAAGCTTCGCGCTTGTATTCCTGTTTGGGCTGTTTTTGTGCATAACCGCGCAATCCGATGCCCTGACGCAAATAGTCCATGCGCGACAAGTGTTCCTTCCAGCTTTGGTCGAGCACCGTCAGCATGATGTGCTTCTCCAGGGCGCGCATCGTATCCGGCCCCAGCTGTGCTTCTTTCTGGATGAACAACTCCATTACGGCATCCTGGACCTTCCGCACGATTTGCGCGGCATCGAGCTCCTCCTGCCCCTCTATCAACTCACGCAGCGGCAGATGCAAGCCGAACTCCTGAGTCAAAGCCGTTTCCAGGCCCGGTAAATCCCATTGCTCATC
Source organism: Lysobacteraceae bacterium (assembly GCA_031285265.1). Taxonomy (GTDB): domain Bacteria; phylum Pseudomonadota; class Gammaproteobacteria; order Xanthomonadales; family Xanthomonadaceae; genus JAITWM01. Next base: position 14,364 of record JAITWM010000149.1, on the reverse strand, counting down.
CACCGATTCCGGCGGCACATATTGCGCGACCATGTCGTACACGACATCCTGGCAGATGCCGCTGATATTCTCCTTGACTGAATCCGCCTCGAGCAGTTCGTCACGCTGGGCATAGATGACTTTGCGCTGATCGTTGTTGACATCATCGAAATCCAGCAGGTTTTTGCGGATATCGAAATTATGTGCCTCGACCTTGCGCTGTGCCTTTTCGATCTGCCGGCTGACCATCCGGTCTTCGATCACGTCATCGTCCTTCATTCCCATCAGCCGCATCGCTTTCTGCACCCAATCCGAAGCAAAAATACGCATCAGATTGTCTTCCAGCGACAGATAGAACCGCGACGATCCAGGATCGCCCTGACGGCCGGAACGGCCACGCAACTGATTGTCGATGCGGCGCGACTCATGCCGTTCGGTACCGATGATATGCAGTCCGCCGGCCGCCTTTACCTGATCGTGGCGCGTCTGCCATTTGGCCCTGATCCCCTCCTGATCCGCTGCACCTGCATCTTCCGGCAATGCCGCCATATCGGCATCCAATGATCCGCCCAATACGATGTCGGTACCACGGCCAGCCATATTGGTTGCAATGGTTACTGCGCCCGGCCGGCCTGCGTTGGCAACGATATGCGCTTCGCGCTCATGCTGTTTGGCGTTGAGCACCTCATGCGATACTTTTGCCTTGTGCAGGAAATTGGAAATCATTTCAGAGGTTTCGATCGAGGTCGTACCTACGAGCACCGGCTGCCCACGCTTGTGACAATCCTCAATGTCGGCCAGTACCGCATCGAACTTGCTCTTTCTGCTCAAAAATACCTGATCCGGCGAATCCTTGCGGACCATCGGTCGATGCGTCGGAATCACCACCACTTCCAATCCGTAGATGCTCTGGAACTCATACGCCTCGGTATCCGCTGTACCGGTCATGCCTGCCAGCTTTCCATACATGCGGAACAGATTCTGAAAAGTGATGCTGGCCAGCGTCTGGTTCTCACGCTGCACGGGTACGCCTTCCTTCGCCTCGACCGCTTGATGCAAACCGTCGGACCAACGCCGGCCCGGCAAAGTGCGTCCGGTGAACTCGTCGACGATGACGACCTCACCATCACGAACGATGTAATCGACATCGCGCTGAAACAACGCATGCGCACGCAAGGCCGCATTCAGATGATGAACCACGCCAAGATTCTGGCCGGCATAGAGCGTTTCGCCTTCCTGGATGATCCCCGCCTGTCGCAGCAACTGCTCGGCATGTTCCATACCGGCCTCGGACAGATACACCTGCTTGCTCTTCTCGTCGACCCAATAATCTCCATCGCTTTCTTCGGTCGCTTGCCTCGACAATTGCGGAACGATCCGATTGGCCCGGATATAAAGCTCAGGAGATTCGTCGGCCGGGCCCGAAATGATCAACGGCGTTCTCGCCTCGTCGATCAGGATCGAATCGACCTCGTCGACAATCGCATAGTTCAAACCGCGCTGGAACCGGTCCTGTTTCGACAGCGCCATATTGTCACGCAGGTAATCGAACCCGAATTCATTGTTGGTGCCGTAGGTGATATCGGACGCATAGGCGGCATGCTTATCCGCATGCGGCATTCCCGGATAGACCACTCCCACACTCAATCCGAGCCAGCTGTAGAGCTTGCCCATCCAGGCGGAGTCGCGTCTGGCCAAATAATCATTGACCGTCACGACATGAACACCTTTACCCTGCAATGCGTTGAGATACACCGGCAATGTCGCGACCAGGGTCTTTCCTTCGCCGGTCCGCATCTCAGCGATCTTCCCCATATGGAGCACCATGCCGCCGATCAATTGCACATCGTAATGACGCATTCCCATGACGCGCTGCGATGCTTCGCGGCAAACCGCGAATGCTTCCGGCAGAACTTTGTCCAGACTTTCGCCACCGGCGATCCGTTGCTGGAACTCAGGAGTTTTTGCCTTCAACTGCTCATCGGAGAGCTTCTGCATCTCCGGCTCCAATGCGTTGATCTTACCGACAACGCGATCAAGCTGACGCAACAGTCGATCATTACGACTACCGAAAACACGGGTAAGCAGTTTATTTATCATCGAAAAAACCGGGCAAAAAGGACAAAAGCGACGGTCATGCCCCCTGCCGCATAACCGTCGCATACGAAGCAGGGCGCACTGCGCCCTGCTCACGGCAACACGGTATTGTACCTTGGGACGGATGCCCAGGAATCAAGCCGTCCTCGTCACTATCAAATCCACTAACGATTTCAGCCACGTCCCGGCTTGGCAACCGGCGGAGATAAACTATCCTGCAAAAATTTGCGCGGATTGACCACACTGCCGTTTTCCCACACCTCCAGATGCACATGCGCACCGGTCGACCGCCCGGTGGAGCCCGCTTTGGCGATTTCCTGGCCGGCACGCACCAAATCGCCCTCGCTGACCAATAGACGTGAATTATGCGCATAGCGCGTGACATAACCGTTGCCGTGATCGATATCCACGGTCAGCCCATAACCGTTGCGGCTGCCGGAAGCACTGATCACGCCATCGGCGACCGCCATCACCGGGTCGCCCACATTGGCATCAAAATCGATACCTCTGTGGTATTGGCCGCCACGCCCAAACGGATCGGCACGATAACCAAAACCGGAGGTGATATAGCTCGATCGAACCGGCGAGCGTGAAGGAACTGCATTGCGATCAAGCTGGCGGTCGAACAACAATGCATCCATCACGCTCAGTTGCTGTTCCGACAGGCCGAATCGCCTCTCCAACTGCTCGAGTCCTTCCGTCAATCCGTTCAGCGGCATGTCCTGCGCCGACTCCGGTCCACCTTGTCCGGGCGGACGCTGGAAGTCGAATTCACCATCCTCCAATTGCCCGGCTCGCGTCAATCGTTCACCCAACGCATTCAGCCGATTGGCCTGCGCCTGCAACTCTCCCAGCCGCGCTGCCAACGCGTTGACCTCCAGCTGAGACGCCTGCTTCACCTGCTCCAATTGCTGCCGCTGCTCACGCAGTTCACTCCGCAAATGTGCTGCTTCCACATTTCCGAAAACGGCGCTGCCGCCGATCCCCAACGCCGTTCCGATTCCGAGTACGATACCTAGAAAAATGGCGGGGCGGCATTGTGCAAAGTGGCGCAACTGCCCGCTCAGGGACCGAGCATCGTCGTTACATATACGGGTCAAAACATATTTATAGGCCATTTGTCGACTCTATGCCCGATTCCAAACTCAATCAGCCTCGGGCAAATATTCCGCAGACCGCGCTTGATGCCGCGCTCTCGGATCAATGTGGTGCTCTCCTGCGCCGGGCCTTGTGGCTCGAAGCGCTGGATCAGCGGTTACGCACACTGCTGCCGGCTACAGCCGCCACTCATTGCCGGCTGGCCAATGTCACCAGTGAACAACTCATTTTCGTCGCTGACTCGCCGACATGGCGCGCCAAGCTTCGCCTCATCGAAACACAACTGATCGATGCGGCCCGATCCATCGGATTGACGGTTACACAAGTAACCATCAAAACGGCCCGAGTTCCGGCATACTTGCAACCGGATGATCCAAATCCACCGACCACATCATCGATGTCAGCATCCACTCGGAACGCACTGCAAAAAGCGCTTTCATCCTTATGCGAGATTCACCCGGATTCGCTTCGAGCAGTCCCTTCGGGATCCAGCTCGCCGGAAAAATCGGTACAGGCTTTCAAACGCGGTGGTGAATCCTAACCGCGTGCATTCGTTTTTTTGTTAAGAAAGCATCATTTTTGGCAACGAATAGCTTTTGACTATAGGCTGCACTGACCGATACATGAACGATAAATTCATCCAATTATTCTGAGACGTTCATCTCAGATACATCGATGACGGCTTGCGAAAAATATCCGGCAGGCTCCGGCGGCCGTCCAATCGCAGACATACCACCTCCCCGCCCCCTTGCCATAGATGTTCATATCGCGTGACAGACACGGCTATCATCGCCGGCTCAAGCGAACGAGGGCTCCCCGTAGACCACGGGTAAATCAGTGTCCTCAGCCTCCTCGAAAGTCACCCACTCCCAAGCATCCCGTGCATTCAATAACGCGCGTACCAGCTTGTTGTTGAGCGCATGACCCGATTTGAAGCCTTCATAGGCACCGAGGATCGGACCGCCGGCCAAATACAGATCGCCGATCGCATCCAGAATCTTATGGCGAACGAATTCATCCGCATAGCGCAGACCGTCTTCGTTGAGAACCCGATATTCGTCGAGAACGATAGCATTATCCATCGAACCGCCCAGCCCGAGATTCAGTTCCCGCATGTACTCCAGGTCGCGCATGAAACCGAACGTACGTGCGCGCGCGACTTCCCGGACATAGTGTCCGGTGGAGAACTCCAGTTCGGCCCGCGATTGTCTAGCGGGAATCATCGGATGATCGAACTCGATGGTGAACCCCACTTTAAACCCGCTGTAAGGTTCAAAACGGGCGATCTTTTCGCCATCGCGCACTTCTACCGGACGCAGGATCCGCAGAAACCGCTTCGGCGCTTTCTGTTCGGCGATACCCGCTGATTGCAACAGAAAAACGAAGGGACCCGCCGACCCGTCCATGATTGGCAATTCGGCCGAAGAGAGTTCGATGATGATATTGTCCACACCCAACCCGGCCAACGCCGACATCAGATGCTCCACGGTCTGAATCTTGACACCGTCGCGCGACAGTCCGGTACACAATGTCGTTTCGGTGACCAGTCCGGCATGGGCGGGCATCGCCACAGCCGGCTCCAGGTCGACACGCCGGAATACCACGCCATGATCGACAGGCGCGGGGCGTAATGTCATGAACACCTTGTTACCACTATGCAGACCAACACCCGTGGCGCGGATGACATTCTTGATGGTGCGCTGCTGAATCATGGGATGAAGGTCCACATCGGAATCCGCCGAGAATAACACGCACTCAGTTGAACTCGATTGAAAGCGGCTATGTGTCTAAGGCCAGAAACCGGACCCTCGACACTGCACTACATCAACGGTTCATAAAACCCATCGTTCCGTCGATAAGCGAAGCAAAGTTCTTCTATCACGCTTGCCGCAACGCGCCGGACTGGTCGTACCCGCCCGCATGCGTCGTAACCGGTATGATCGCCACAGATGACACCCTATTGCCCGTCCGGATATACCGCGCTCCTGCAGCGGCGCAGGAGCCTCCGAGTCAAAACACAAGACCCGGAGCCTCCGTCGACCGCAACCGGCCCTCAGCGTCAATCCGCCTGGCGACGTAGAAAGGCCGGGATGTTCAAATAATCATCATTGGGAAGATCGGCGGTGATGGCCGCGGCCGGTGCCGGCTCGCTGCTGGCACGACGCAACCCTATGGTGCCACCGACCGCCTTGGCTACGGCATCGTTCGGATCCCCATATTCCACATGTCCAGTCGTCGCATTGCGCACCAGCTTGATCGATGCACGCTGATCGTTGCGTCCACTTTGACGAACCGTGGCGCGATTAAGGCCGGTGGCGACCACCGTCACACGGACTTCGTCCTTCATTTCCGGATCCAGCACGGTACCGATCACCACCGTCGCATCCTCCGAAGCGAAGCTCTCGATAGTACGTCCGATTTCGTCGAATTCCGCCATGGTGAAATCCGAGCCTGCGGTGATATTGACCAGAATGCCGTTGGCGCCAGCCAGATTCACATCGTCCAGCAATGGATTCTGGATCGCGGCTTCCGCCGCTGCCTGCGCACGATCATCGCCACGCGCCGAACCCGAGCCCATCATCGCCAATCCCATTTCACTCATCACGGTGCGGACATCGGCAAAATCGACATTGATCAGCCCTGGACGCACGATCAGATCGGCGATTCCCTGCACCGCTCCCTGCAATACATCATTGGCGGCGCGGAACGCTTGTACCATCGTGGCATTGCGGCCCAACACCGTAATCAATTTCTCATTGGGGATCGTGATCAACGAATCGCAATGCTGCGACAACTCCTCGATGCCTTTCAAAGCCACCTGCATCCGGCGGCGTCCTTCGAACGGAAACGGTTTGGTGACGATCGCTACCGTCAGAATGCCCATTTCCTTGGCCAATTGAGCAACCACCGGCGCCGCACCGGTACCGGTACCTCCGCCCATTCCAGCGGTGATGAACACCATGTCGGTGCCGTGCAACGCTTCCATGATCTGCTCGCGATCTTCCAACGCCGCCTGACGGCCGACCTCCGGATTGGCGCCTGCGCCCAAACCCTTGGTGACATTGGCGCCCAATTGCAGCTGCAACTTAGTGCCATTGTTTTTGATCGCCTGCGCATCCGTATTGGCGGTGATGAATTCCACGCCTTCGATATTGCTGTTGATCATGTGGCCAACCGCATTGCCACCGCCGCCGCCAACGCCGATGACCTTGATCATCGCATTAGGTGCCGCTTTTTCAATCAGTTCGAAATGTGCCATACCCATTGCCCTCGTCTAATTATGTGTTTTGCTATGCCAGTGAATTAAATCTTTAAGTATTGCGACGGTCCGATCCGTATCGCCGCTCGGAACCGGAAGTCCATTCCAGCCCTGTGATATCGCCCGCCTTCAAAACTCTCCTCGGTACCAATTCTTGATTCGTTTGAAAAAACTCATCGCGCGCCCATTCGGTAACGACGGCCGCCGCGGATGTTCGATTTGACTGCCCATCAGCAACAGCCCGACCCCGGTGGCGTGGATCGGATTGCCGACCACTTCGCCAAGCCCGGATACATGCTGGGGATTGCCGACCCGGACGGGCATTTGCAGCATTTCTTCCGCCAGCTCGATGACGCCTTCCATCTTCGACGAACCGCCGGTCAACACCATGCCGGCACGGACCAATTCCTCGAATCCGGAACGGCGCAATTCCGCTTGCACCATCTCGAAGATTTCCTCATAGCGCCCTTGCACGGCTTGCGCCAACGATGCGCGCGGCATCCGCCGCGGCGGCCGGTCGCCGACGCTGGGAACCTGGATGCTTTCCTCCGCTGTCGCCATCTGCGCCAACGCACAGGCATAGCGCACTTTGATTTGTTCGGCCTCCGGGGTGGGCGTGCGCAACATATGCGCAATGTCGTTGGTCACGAAATCGCCAGCGATAGGTAGCGATGCGGTATGACAAATCGCGCCCTGCACGAATACGGCAATGTCGGTCGTGCCGGCACCGATATCAACCAGCACAACTCCCAGCTCGCGTTCATCGGCCGTCAGCACCGCAACGCTGGACGCCAACGACGACAGAATCAGATCGTCCACCTGCAAGCCGCAACGCTGCACGCATTTGGTGATATTGGTGGCGGCCGATTGTGCGCATACGACCAGATGCGCATGCACTTCCAATCGCACGCCGCTCATGCCGACGGGATTACGGATGCCTTCCTGGGAGTCGTCCAGTACATATTCGCGCGGGATCGCATGCAATATCCGCTGATCGGCGGGGATCGCAACCGCTTTGGCCGCTTCCAGCACACGGTCCAGATCGTTCCAAGTGACTTCGCTATCCCGGATCGGGACGATGCCGGGGGAATTCTTGCATTGCACATGGTTGCCGGAAATCGATGCATATACCGAGCGGATTTCACAGCCCGCCATCAATTCCGCTTCCTCCACGGCGCGCTGAATCGATTGCACGGTGGATTCGATATCCACCACTACACCGCGCTTGAGTCCACGCGACTCATGCGAACCGATGCCGATTACTTCGATCGGATTGCCCGGCGAATACTCGCCCACCAGCGCCACCACCTTGGAGGTGCCGATGTCGAGACCGACGATCAGCGATTTATCGCCTTTTCGATTCATATCCGTTCCCTCTGAGTCTGGGGGGCGCTATCCAGCGGCGCCGGAAAAAGCGATGGCGCGGGGGCCTGTTTCCAGGTCATGGTGAACCCATTGGTGTAACGAAGATCGGCACGCGCAACCACACGCGATCGCGGTGTCAACAACTGCGGCAGAACATGCGCAAAGCGATTCAAGCGCGCTTGCGGATCATTACGGCCAATCACTACTTCGGCGCCGTTGCTGAGCGTCAATGCATAGCTTCCACGCGCATCAATATCCACGCCGATTACGCTCAGCCCGATCGGCGCAAGCAACGCGCGCGACTGGTTGTACAGCTTGACCACATCCATGACTCTGTCGTCGGGACCGGACAACCGGGGCAGACGCAGATCCGCCAGTTCCGGCGGAATCGGATAGAACTCGCCATGTACCGACAACATACGATCATCGCCCCAGCGCGCGAACGGCCGGTGCTCTTCGACATGGATTTCCAGCACGTTGGGCCAATGTTTGCGTACCTGCGCACGGCTCACCCACGGCACATGTTCGACCGCATCCTGTACATCCTGCAGCGACACCGCAAAAAAGCCGCGTTTCGCATAGGGAATGACCGCCGTGCGCACTTGCTCCGGCGTCACGCGTTCGAACTCGCCGGTGACTCGCAGACGGCTCAGCGGCCAACGCTCTTCCCCGACCCAGCCGTTCAGTACCGCGACCACCGGCAGGGCCACCAGCGCCAATGCCAGTATCCAGACAAAGATTCGTAGCATCGCGCTCATCCCTGTCCTCCCGGCACCGTCTGTTCAAGAATCCGCCAGCACAATTCTTCGAAATCAATGCCGAGCTGACGCGCCGCTTTCGGTACCAGCGAATGACTGGTCATACCGGGCGCCGTATTGATTTCCAACAAGTAGAACCGGCCGCTGGCATGGTCGCGCATGACATCGACCCGTCCCCAACCGCTGGCTCCGGCGGCGCGGAACGCAGCCAAAGACAGTTGACGGATTTCCCGCTCGGCTTGGCCGTCCAATCCGGGACATAGATACTGTGTGTCTTCGGCGATGTATTTGGCGTTGTAGTCGTACCACTCGCCGCGAGGCACGATCCGGATCGATGGCAGCGCAATCTCGCCAAGAATGCCGACCGTCAATTCGTCGCCTCGAATCAACTGCTCCATCAGCAGTTCGCCCGGATAGCGTGCGGCCAATGCCACTGCGCCTTCCAGGTCCGTTTCATCGAATACCCGTGATACGCCGACGCTGGAACCTTCGCACGAGGGTTTGACGATCACCGGCAATCCCAATCCGCGCGCCGCGGCCTGTACATCGTCGCCTCTGCACAACCGTAGATAGTGCGGTGTAGGCAGCCCCAAGCTTATCCACACTTGTTTGGTACGGATCTTATCCATGGTCAACGCCGCACCCAGAACCCCCGCACCGGTATAGGGCACGCCCAGCGCTTCCATGAGACCCTGCACCACTCCGTCCTCGCCTCCGCCATGCTGTCCATGCAATACGTTGAACACACGGTCAAAACGCTGTGCGATCAAGGCCTCGACCAAGGCCGGAATTCCATCCACGGCGACGGCGGCGACGCCACGCGATCTCAGTGCCTCCAGCACATTGCGGCCGGAATCGAGCGATACTTCGCGCTCGCTGGACGTGCCGCCCAGCAAGACCGCTACCCGGCCGAACTTGGCAGGATCAGCGATACGCAATGCGGGCAAGATCCCATCGATCACGTCCGGTTCTCCCATACGAAGCCGTCGGCGCTGATCTGCTGCGCGACTCCTCCGATATCGCCCGCTCCCATCATCAGCAACAGATCTCCATCTCGCAGCACATCCGGCAAGACCTTGATCAATTCCGACACCTGGCTGACGACCACCGGTTCACTGCGTCCGCGGGCGCGAATGGCACGTGCCAACGCACGCGAATCGGCACCGGGAATCGGCGCTTCTCCTGCCGGATATACTTCACTCAATACCAAGGCATCGGCTTCGGACAACACGGCGGCAAAAGCATCGAATTGATCGCGCGTGCGCGTGAAGCGGTGCGGTTGAAATACCACCACCAAGCGCTTATCCGGCCATCCGCCGCGCGCGGCGGCGAATACCGCCTGCAACTCCTTTGGATGATGACCGTAATCATCGACTACACGGACGCGGGCGCCCGTACCGGTGACGACTTCGCCCAGGTCGTTGAAACGGCGGTCGATACCAGCAAACTTCTCCAATGCGCGAGCGATCTCCTCGGGGGTCACCCCCAGTTGCCAACCGATCGTCGCTGCCGCCAATGCGTTCAAAACGTTATGCCGGCCAGGCATCGCCAGAACGACAGGGAAGGTGATGCCTTCGGGCAGACACAGTGTAAAACGCATGCGCGCGCCTTCCTGCACGATATCTTCGGCCCGGACATCGGCGCCAGGGTGGACGCCGTAGCTCATCACATGACGCGGCGTACGCGTCGCCAACTCCGCTACTTCGGGATCGTCGATGCCCAACACCGCCAATCCGTAGAATGGCAGCCGCTGCAGAAATTCGGCGAACGCCGCCTGGACCCTGGCGAAATCCCCGCCATAGTTTTCCAGATGATCGGCATCGATATTGGTGACCACGGCGATCAACGGGTTCAACCGCAGAAAGCTGCCGTCGCTTTCATCGGCCTCGGCAACCAGCCATTGACCGCTGCCCAATTTGGCATTGGCGCCGGCAGCCAGCAATTGTCCGCCGATCACGAACGTCGGATCCAAGCCTGCTTCGCTCAACACGGCGGCGGTCAAACTGGTCGTGGTGGTTTTGCCATGAGTTCCGGCTACCGCGATACCGCGCCGGAAACGCATCAACTCGGCCAGCATCGCCGCGCGCGGCACCACCGGAATGCGCTGCGAACGCGCTTCCATCAACTCCGGGTTATCGCTGCGGATGGCGCTGGAGACGACGACGCAGTCGGTGCCGAGCACGTTCGCCGCCGAATGCCCGCGCACGATACGCGCGCCCAATCGAGCCAAACGGCGCGTAGCGGCATTGTCGGCGGCATCCGAACCGGAAACGTCATAACCCAACGTCAGCATCACCTCGGCGATACCGCTCATTCCCGTACCGCCGATACCGACGAAATGCACTCGCGGGAAAGCATGCACCAAATCGTCGGTGCCCGTGAGGCGGCGAATCATGCGGTGACTCCTTCTTCGATAATGATGTCAGCGATGCGTTGCGCGGCATTCGCCCGCGCTAGCGTGCGTGCGGCTTCGGCCATTGCGAAGCGGCGCGCGGAATCGGTAACGAGTTCGCGCAATACGGTCTGTAGGCGGCTAGCAAGCTGGTCGTCTTGCTTCAGCAGAATCGAGGCCCCGTGCTCGACCAGGAATTCGGCATTGCGCGTCTGGTGGTCGTCGACTGCCGCAGCGAACGGCACCAGCACGCTGCCGATGCCGGCTGCACACACTTCCGCCAACGTCGAAGCACCGGCTCGACACACCATCACATCGGCCCAGGAATATGCTTCGGCCATGTCGGCGATGAATGCTTCGATGCTGAACCGCGCGATTCCTGCATTCGCGTAAGCTTGCTCGGCCTCTTCGCGTAGTTTCTCGCCGCATTGATGCCGAACTTCAATATCGAGATCGCGTAATCCTGCCAATGCCTGCGGCAATGCGGTGTTCAATACGCGCGCGCCCTGACTACCGCCCAATACCAACACCCGTACCGGGGGGCGGCGGCCAGCCAAACGCCAATGCGGCGGAGTCAACGCGGCGATCTCGACGCGCACGGGATTACCGACCACTTCCTCGCGCGCCGCGAAGGTTCCCGGAAATCCCACCAGTATCCGACGCGCCAACTTCGCCAGGACACGATTGGTAAGACCTGCGGCGCGATTCTGCTCATGTACCAGCAGCGGCATCCCAAGCAATCGCGCCATCAGTCCGCCCGGGCCGGACGCAAAGCCGCCGAAACCGATCACCGCACGAGGACGATGCCGGCGCAGTATCGCCCGCGCCGCATTGACCGCCCGCAGGATTCGCCATGGCGCCGCCAGCAGGGTCAATTTGCCTTTGCCGCGGATTCCACCGATCGGTAATGTATCGATCGGAATATCATGTTGCGGAATCAATCGTGTCTCCATCGCGCCAGCGGCGCCGAGCCAAACGACCGGAACATCCCGTGCGCGCAGTTCATTGGCCACCGCCAATGCCGGGAAAATATGCCCGCCGGTGCCTCCGGCCATGATCATCACGGGTGCGGCGGCATTCATACCGTTTCTCCATACGTCGGTTCGATCCGCTCCCTGCGTCCACGGATGCCGCGGCCCCCGGACATCACCGGCATCTCATCACCGCTCAACGTCATGCCGGACAACTCCGGCGAGGTCTGCTGGACAGCGCCCTGACGCAATTTCGCCACTTGTCGCTCCGATCGTTCCAGCTCGTAAGAAACGCGCAGCAACAGACCGACCGCCACGCAGGTCATCAACACACTGGAACCGCCATAGGAGATCAACGGCAACGTCAATCCTTTGGTCGGCAACAATCCCAGATTGACTCCAATCGAAACGATGCCCTGCAAACCAATCCACAAGGCGATGCCGAATGCGCAGTAGCCGGAGAAATGACGCCGGCGTTCGACACAGCGCAGACCGATATACAATGCACGGCCGACCAGCAGCGCATACAGCCCGATCACCAGGCAAACACCGGCAAAACCCAGTTCCTCGCCGATGATGGCGAAAATGAAATCGGTATGCGCTTCCGGCAGATAGGACAGTTTCTGCACCGAAGCGCCGATACCGACGCCGAACGCCTCGCCGCGACCCAACGCCATCAATGCATTGGTCAACTGATAACCGATGCCGAACGGATCGGCCCAGGGATCGGCAAACGACGTCAATCGGCGCATGCGATAGGGCTCGGCGATCGCGATGATCGCCAACAACGGCAGACCGATCAATACCGGACCGAACATGCGCGGCATGTTGACGCCGCCCAGCATCAACATCCCGGCAGCGATCGCCAACAATAGGGAAGAGGAGCCGAAATCCGGCTGTAACAACAACAGGATCACCAGTCCGACGGCGACACCGACCGGTTTGAGCATGGCCAGCCATGTCACCGCAACATCACCGCTAAAACGCACGAGATAGCTGGCCAACCAGACGATGAACATCAGTTTGACCGCTTCGACCGTCTGAAATCTCGAAACTCCCAGATTGATCCAACGGCGCGCGCCGTTGACGCTGCTGCCGATCACCGGCACGAACACCAGGATCAGCAATACGAAACAGCCCAGCAACAACAGATGGTTGTAACGCTCGACTGTCTTCAACTCGGTCCGCATTGCTCCCCAAGCCAACCCCAGCCCGATGATCAGGAACAGCAGATGCCGGATCAGGAAATAGAATGGGCCGACATCCAGGTTTTCCCCGACCGCGATCGAGCTGGACGCCACCATCACCACGCCCAGGCAGGCCAATGCCAGCGCCGAGCCGGCCACCCACGGATCGTAGCGACCTTTGATCTCGTCGATGCGCGTAGCCTGGGTGAAGAGTCCGTCCATCAGCGCACCTTCAACGTTGCCAGACCGATCAATACCAACACCACCGAAATGATCCAGAAACGCACGATCACGCGCGGCTCCGGCCATCCTTTCAGTTCGAAGTGATGATGAATCGGCGCCATTCGAAATACGCGCTTGCCGGTGAGCTTGAACGATGCCACCTGCAACATCACCGACAAGGTTTCGATGACGAAAATGCCTCCCATGATCACCAGCACCAATTCTTGGCGGACGATCACGGCGATCGTGCCGAGTACAGCGCCCAGCGCCAGCGCACCGACATCACCCATGAACACCATGGCCGGATAGGTGTTGAACCATAGGAATCCGAGTCCCGCGCCGGCGATCGCTGTGCAGATGATGACCAGTTCGCCTGCACCAGGAATCTGGGGGATCTGCAGATAACTGGAGAAAACCGCATTGCCCGATGCGTAAGCGAATACGCCGAGCGCGCACGCGACCATGACCGTTGGCATGATCGCCAAGCCGTCCAAACCATCGGTCAGATTCACCGCGTTGGAAAAACCGACGATCCATAAATAGGCGATGGCAACGAAACTGACGCCGACCAACGGCAACGCCACCGATTTGAAGAAAGGAATATAGAACGTGGTCGCCGCCGGCGTGTCGGCGGTATAGAACAGCACCAGACCAACAGCCAATCCGAAAACTGATTGCAACAGGTACTTCCAGCGCGACTTCAAACCGTTCGGATCGCGCTTTGCGATCTTGATCCAATCGTCGTACCAACCGATCGCGCCGAACGCCAGCATCACCGCCAATACCAACCAGACATAGCGATTGCGCAAATCACCCCACAGCAAGACCGACAGCATCACGGTCAACAGGATCATGCCGCCTCCCATCGTCGGCGTGCCGGCCTTGGAAAAATGCGACTGCGGCCCATCCTGCCGGATCGGCTGCCCTGCCTTGAATTGCGCCAGCTTGCGGATCAGCCCAGGTCCCATCCACAGCGACAAGAACAGTGCTGTCAACGCCGCCAGAATTCCGCAGAACGTCAGGTAGTTGAACAATC
>JAITWM010000175.1 GCA_031285265.1 Lysobacteraceae bacterium | reverse complement strand
AGCAGGGGATCGGTGTACAGCACCGCGTTGTCGTAGGCATTTACGATCGTTTCGCGCTCGCAGTTGCCCAAATTGCCGGTGTTGCAGGTTGGGGTGAATCGTTGGAAGGCGAGAGGATAGCGTTCGAAATAATTGGGGCCGTGATTACCTAACTGATGCAGTACGATGACTCGGTCGCCCGGCACCGCCCGCGCCTGATCCATCAGGTCGTCAATCAGAATTTCATCGAAACAGCGCGTGCCATTGCAAAGCTGCGGATGGGCGTTTCCACTGAATTTCTGGGTTGGCAAGCCTTCGCATACACCTTTGCAGCCGGATTGATTCTCGCGCCATAGCGTGGTGATTCCCGCATGTTCAAGGACATGCAGCAGCGATTGGTGAGTCCGGATTTTCTTTGCGTCGTAGTTGTGCCGTCCGAACAATGAAAACATACAGGGAAGCGACACTTCCGTATTGGTGCCGCAGGCTTTGACGTCAGAGAAATTGATGACATCGTTTCTATCGGCCAATTGCGGGGTGGTTTGACGGGCATAACCATTCAATCCCCAGTTCTGGGCGCGTACCGTCTCACCGACGACGAGTACCAATAAACGCGGTTTGCTGTCGGCAGAGCGTACTGTGGCGACCGCATCGGTTCCCAGCGGCAGTTTTTCTGCAACTCGATGGGAGGAGTTGGTTTTCAGGGCTTGCGCCAGTGAAACCAGGTAGTTGGCGGGCGTAACCAAATAGCGCACTTCACGGTGGTTGCGTAAAAGTGCCGAAAGGCTTTGGAACGACAGCAGAGCACTGGAAAGCGTGATGATGATCATGAGCAGGATGAAACCGCTACGCATCAATAGGCCGCGCTTCCAGGAGCGGGGGCGTAGGCGGATCCGCCAAAGCACCAAAATCGGCAAAAGCGCATAAAGCGATACGGATACGATGAGACCGGTGTCGAACGTCAACAACTCACGTGATTCTTTCTGATCCGTTGCCAGAACGTTGCGCACCATGTCGGTGTCCAGATAGACACCATAGTGGTTCATGAAATAAACCGCGAATGCAGTGGTAAGAAATACGATCCCCAGGAGCGGTTTGACGAGGGGACGCCAGAGCAGTATCACCCCCAATAGCAATGCATTGCCGGATAGCAGCAGCAGAAACAGTGAAAAAGCAAATACCGTATTACCCGGATTGCTTTCCATGGCTTGGCGCCAGAACGGACCATTGCAAAAAATTGCGAAAAACAGGCTGGCCCACAAAATGAGTTGTTCGCTGCTCAGCGTCGGCCGGTAGGTCAGCCAGGACAACAGTCTGGGAAAGCGAAACCGGGAAGGGGGTGACTGAACCAGACTACTCATGCTTGGCCTCCGAAATGTCCCGGCTCGGCAAGATCGGCAGGCGAAGGTGGAGAGGGTTGGGGACTATCCACGGCTGGAAGAGGGGTGCCGCGAACGAACATTACCCAAAAAAGACCCAGCGCGGTCAGCCAACAAATCAGCCACGTCCAGAGGTCATGTGAAAGAAAGTGCGCTCCTCGCAACTGTTGACCGATCCCGAACACCAGTCCCGCCATAACACCGAACGACAGTCCCCACCAGCGCCACCGTGGACGGGTTGCCAGAGCAAAAAAGTAAAGCGACACCCAAGCATAACCGGCACTGGCATGACCTGCCGGGAAGCAGCGCCCTCGCGGGAACCCTGGCATCCCTGCTTCAAATACGCCGCTGAACGGAAACTGTCCGCCATACCGGGCAAGCTCCCAAGGGCAATAGGTGTTCGTCATCCCTTTGAGCGTCGATATCAACAGGGTGGAAAGCGATACCGACAATGACAAAAACAACAACGGGCGGCGCCAGCTTTGCCAGCTTCGGCGCCGGTGGGCGACGACACACAATGTGATGATGGTGATACCGGCCAGGACGCTGAGGTATTTTCCAAAGTGGTGGATCACCTGTTGGGTGACGAAGTGCCGCTTCAAAGCCCAATGACCGCCTTGCAGTGCGTAAATCCGGTCAGCAACCCACGCATCTCCGCCCTTACCCATCAAAAGCCAACTCAGTACCAGAACGGACGTGACCGGCAGGGCAAGGTGATATAGCACCGAAGGCAATGGAAGCCTCCCCTCATGCGAGCTGAAATAGCTGCGAAGGGTGGAAAATTCAAGGAGTTTCATCGATCGGAAACAGCGGATATCGGATCTGTTGTATGGTCGCGATCGATGTGTCGGAGAATCGTCGGAAATACGTCGTCGATTTGTAAAGGGTTCACTTTGTGTACGTATGGATCGCCGTTTCCCCTAACCGGCGGTAAATGGCAGGGTAGACGATCGTAAAGATCATCGCCACATGGCGGTATGGCGCTGGACAGCTCGGAGCCGGATGGGGAATATGAAGATGGACCGGCGAAGGTTGGCTGAACTGCTCATTTGAAGCATTGAAGCCATCGCCGTGAAAGGTTTCGACAATAGAAGAGATAGCGAGGGCAATACGTGCGGCTGTTGGTCATCGAAGACAATCGTCATATTGTCGCCAACATTTTTGATTATTTCGAAGCACGCGGACACGTTCTGGATGCGGCGCCTGACGGCAGCGTGGGTTTGCATCTGGCGGTGACGCAGGTATATGACGCGATCATTCTCGATTGGATGCTGCCGCGGATGGACGGTATCGAAGTCTTGCGCCGCCTGCGTCAGGAGCACGATGTCGATGTGCCGGTTATTCTTTTGACGGCACGTGACGAGCTTCCCGATAAGGTGACTGGTTTTCGCACAGGCGCCGACGACTATCTGACCAAACCTTTCGCACTCCCCGAACTGGAACTACGCTTGGAAGCGTTATGTCTGCGGCGGCGGCGGGGAGGTCGTAACAAAGTATTGCAGGTCCAGGATTTGACGTTCGATCTCTCTACCCTGGAAGCGCGCCGTGCCGGGCAGTCATTGCATCTGTATCCCGCATGCAGAAAACTTTTGGAAGTGCTGATGCGTGCCAGTCCGGATGTCGTGACCAAAGAACGGCTGGAACAGGCGCTATGGGAGGATGAGCCGCCTAATGGCGATATGCTGCGCTCGCATATCTACGACTTGCGCAGGAGTTTGGACGGACCGTTCGAGATCAAATTGCTGCATACAGTTCCCCGGGTTGGCTATCGCTTGGCCGTGATCGATCGTAGTGGGGATGGCGATGCGTAGGATGACGCTCCGTCAACGGGTTCTGTTGTGGATGGCTATTTACGTTGTCGTGTTATGCGTAATAGTGACGATTTCCGGATTCGTCGTGCACGAGCGTGCCGAACACATGGTCTGGAAGGAGTTGTTGGAGAGTGAGCTTGACCACATCGTCAGACGAAACCATGAAGAACCGGATTATCGCTGGCAGGACTCCGGTACGTTGAGCCTGTACAGGATCAATACCGATCCTGAACTCCCCGCCGTATTGAAATCGTTGAGGCCCGGTTTGTACGACGCAGTTTACGTACAAGACCAGTTGAGTACCGTACTGGTGCGAGATGTGCCGGAACTGGGACGAGTGGCCCTGGTGCTCGATATCGCGGATTTCACCGAGATGGAACGATTCGTGGAGCGTTGGGTGCTGTTGGCCTCGGTATCGATCGCACTGATCACTGTCGTCATGACTTCGGTGGCGATGAAACGGATCGTGCGCCCGTTGAGCGAATTGACCGAACATATTCGCCAATTGAATCCGGGGGCTTTGGGACAACGGGTCGGTGTCAACGAGAAAGCCACTCCAGAAATGGCCGTGATTGCTGATGCAGTCAATGATTATCTGCAGCGCAATGACCGGTTCGTTGAGCGCGAGCGGGTATTCATCAATACCGCCAGCCACGAGCTGAGGACACCGATCGCCGTTATCCTTGGCGCGGCCGAGCTCGCCCAGGAACAGCCGGACGTGCCGGCGGCAGTGCGTGCACAGGTCCAGCGGATTTCCCACAATGCGAGCGGTGTACAGCAGTTGATCATGATGCTGTTGGTATTAGCGCGCGAACCCGGCAAGCTGGCGGAGATCAGTGGCATGGTGGATCTGGACCAGTTGCTGCCTGAAGTGGTCAGTGACCATATGCATCTGGCCAAGGACAAGGAACTACGATTGATATTGACGGCGTTGCCGCCGTGTCGCGTGTCCGCTCCCTTCGTCGTCGTCCAGACGGCCATCGGCAATTTACTGCGCAACGCCATAGAGAACAGCGACAGCGGCGAAATCCGTATTGAATTGCGAACAGACGCCACCGTGATCATCGATGAGATCGGAAGA
>JAITWM010000174.1 GCA_031285265.1 Lysobacteraceae bacterium | reverse complement strand
TTTGAAACACGCTTCGACCTGATGGTGGTCGTTATCTCCATGTACGCTCAGATGCAGGTTCAATCCCGCAGCATCGCATAACGAGCGAAAAAAATGCGGAACCATCTCCGTCGGCAAGTCACCGACCCGTTCACGCGTGAACTTTCCAGTGAACACGAAATACGGCCGGCCACTGAAATCCAACGCCGCAGTGGCCAATGTCTCATCCATCGGCAACACGAAACCGGCCGAT
Source organism: Lysobacteraceae bacterium (assembly GCA_031285265.1). Lineage (GTDB taxonomy): Bacteria > Pseudomonadota > Gammaproteobacteria > Xanthomonadales > Xanthomonadaceae > JAITWM01. The sequence goes on along the minus strand of JAITWM010000174.1, from coordinate 14,547 downwards.
GGCTCGTCTCGCTCACCGTGCGGAGGTATCTCCTGCGGATCGAATCCGTATCGGCCTATTCCGCGCTTGTCGCCGATCGCCTCGCGCAATGCCTGCCCCAAAGCCAACCCGACATCCTCGACCGTGTGGTGTTCGTCGATATGCAGATCGCCATCGGATTTTATCTTCAAAGAAAATCCACCGTGCTTGCCGATCTGTTCGAGCATATGGTCGAAGAATGGCAGTCCAGTGGAAACCTCTGGCTCGGCCGCTCGATCCAGGTCTATCTCAATACGAATGCGCGTTTCCCTGGTAGCGCGTTGAACCACGGCGCGGCGCGGCATATCGATCAACTCATGCGCGATACCCTGCCAATCCCACTCACCGCCGAATTGAGCGGTTTTCAACTGGAACCCGCGGATCTTCAGGTTATCCGCGAATTGAATATCGGTAGCCCGATCGCCGACCATGGCCGACCGTGACCAATCGATGCCGCGACCTTGCAAATACGGCAACATCAGCGCGATTCCAGGTTTGCGAGTCGGCGCGTTCTCATGCGGCCAACTGGCATCGATCAGCACATCGCGGAAATGGATTCCCTGGCTGGCGAATATCTGCAACATCAAATCATTGGGACCGTCGAATGATTCACGCGGATATTGTTCGCTGCCCAACCCGTCCTGATTGCTGACGATCACGAACTGATACCCGGCATCGCGCAATCGCAGCAATGCCGGAATCACATCCTGAACAAAACGCAATTTCTCGAACGAATCGATCTGGAAGTCATCCGGCTCCTCGATCAAAGTACCATCACGGTCGATGAAAAGAATCGGGGTCACACGATAACCTCCTGTACGCAAAGCGCCTTCAATACACGATCGTTCTGTTCGAGGGTACCGATCGTGATCCGCAACGCATCGCTCAATCGGGGCACGGCACGCTGATCGCGAACCACCACACCGGCGGAGAGCAATGCCTGGAACGCCGTTTGCGCATCGGCAAAACGCACCAGTAGAAAATTACCCTGCGACGCATACACCCGCCGAACCCCCGGTAGCGATGCCAAAGCGGTCCGCATGCGCTCCCGTTCGCGCTTGACCTCGTCAACATGTGCATATGTCTGGCGCAATGCTTCCGGCGTCAATGCCGCCAGCGCCAGTTGCGAGCATGGTGCGGGAATCGGATAAGGCGCCTGGCAACGGCGTAGTATGCCGACCAGTTCCTCATGCGCGATCAAACTGCCGATACGTGCGGCGGCCAACGCATGTGCTTTGGATAACGTGCGTAACACGACGATGTTGTCGTAACGATCCAATAGCGTCACAGCGGAAGGTTCATCGGAAAACTCGCCATAAGCCTCGTCGACCACCAGCAATGCGCGGTCCCGCAACCGCAGCGCCATATTTTCCACTTCGGTCAGAGGCACGCTCGCGCCGCCAGGGTTGGACGGCGAACACAGGAATACCAGTTTGGCCGATTGACTGATGGCGGCATCGGCAATCGCGGCATAATCCGGAACGAAGCCGTCAACCGTATCCTGCAACGGCACTTCCAGAATACGCGCCTGCTGCAAAGCCGCACAGACCGCATACATGCCGAATACCGGCGGCGTAATCACCACGGCATCCATCCGGGGCACGCATAATGCGCGGACCAGCAGATCGATGACTTCGTCGCTGCCACGCCCCATCAGCAGTTGCGCCGGCGCACAGCCGTAAAGCCGGGACAAAGCAATACGCAATTCGACCGGCTGGGGATCCGGATAACGCCGGCAGGAAGCGCCTGCATCCGCTGCGCTGGCCCATGCAGACTCGTTGGCATTGAGCCAGACATCGCCCTGCACCGTGCTGCTGCGCGCCGATGAATAGCCCACGAACTGACGCAAATCCTCCCGCACCAAAGACAAAACCGTACTTGTCATGATGGCATCTCCATTCGCAACGCGACGGCATTGGCATGCGCATCCAACCCTTCGGCTCGTGCCATCACATAGGCATCCGCTCCGATTTCAGCAATGCCGGCGCGACTGGCCGTCTGCACGCTGATGAAATTCTGAAAACTGCCGACGCTGACGCCACTGTACGCACGCGCAGCGCCGTTGGTCGGCAATACATGGTTGGTGCCGCTGCAATAATCGCCCAAGGCTTCCGGGGTATAGTCCCCCAGAAAGACCGAGCCTGCTGCTTCCACGCGTTGCAGCCAGCCACGGGGATCGCGCAATGCCAAGATCAAATGTTCAGGCGCATAGACGTTGCTGATCTCGAATGCGCAATCCAGCGTCTGAACTTGAATCAATCGAGAACTGGACAGCGCTTTGAGTGCGATATCGGCACGCGGCAATCGCGCCAGTTGCGCTTCGATCTCCGCCTCGACACGAGCGATCAATTCGTCACTATCGGAAATCAACAACACCTGAGAATCCGGGCCATGCTCCGCCTGCGATAACAAATCGGCAGCGACGAACGCCGGGTTGGCGCCAGCGTCGGCGATCACCAACACCTCCGACGGACCAGCAGGCATATCGATAGCCGCCTGACCGATTTGCGCCACTTGCTGTTTGGCCTCGGTGACATAGCTATTGCCTGGCCCGAACAGCTTGTCGCAGCGAGGCACGCTCTCCGTTCCGAACGCCATCGCCGCGATCGCATGGGCTCCACCCAATTTGAACACCCTGCTCACGCCGGTCAGACGCGCCGCCACCAACACGGCCGGATCCACACTGCCGTCCTTCCGTGGAGGCGTGCATAGCACAACTTCCGGACACCCCGCTAATCGTGCCGGCACCCCTAGCATCAACGCGGTCGAAGGCAACGGCGCACTGCCCGCCGGCACATACAATCCCACTTTCCCGATCGGGCGGATCATGCGTTCACACGTTATGCCGGGAGCCGTCTCCACGGTATAAGGCTTGCTCATCCCCTCGCGGTGAAATGCTTCGATGCGTCGTACCGCCTGCTCCATGGCGGCATACAACTCCTTCGCAATGGCCTCGGCGGCCATCTCGAATTCCCGCGCGGAAACCTCAAAGGAATCCAGCGCCACTCCGTCGAAACGCAACGTGATTTCACGCAACGCAATATCGCCGCGCGTTCGCACATCGCCCAGTAACGCCGCCACCGACTTGCGCGTTTCCTCCGCGACGGTCTGCACCGGCCGGACCAGTGCAGCGCGCTGTTCATCAACGGACAGCGAATCCCATACCAATCGTTTCATGCCAATGTACGCTCCACTGCCAATACCATCAGCCCTTGAGCGCCCGCGCGCTCCAATTCTTCCAATCGTTGCCAAGTGATCACGCCATGACACATGGTCTGGAACGGCACCCATTCGTCTTCCATTGAAGGCAATCGCGTCAATGGATCGGCATCCGGCAGCAATCGCTCCAATTCAGCGACATAGTCGTTCTTGGCGCGAAACATCAGCAATTTACGATCCTTCAATGCCGTCACGCCATCCAGCCGGCGCAGCAGCATGGCAGCCAAACTCGCACGGATATCATCCGGTTCGCGCACCGGACCGGCCAACACCGCCTCGCTCTCCAATAGTGTTTCGACCGGCTTCAAGTGATTGGCGACCAATGTGGCTCCACTGGAAACCAAATCGCAGATCATGTCGGCCGTGCCAAGCTTCGGAGCGATCTCCACCGAACCCGACAACTCCACCACATGCGCATCGATATTCCTCGCATCCAGCCAGTCGGCCAGAACGGCCGGGTAACTGGTAGCGATACGCTTGTCCTGCAATTGTGCCGGCCCGTCCCAGTCCCACTCTTCCGGGATCGCCAGCATCAAACGACATTGCCCAAAACCTAGACCGCGCCATTCATGGTACAGCTCGGGCAGCCCCGCCCGGCGGCGCTCGCCAGCCTGCTCTTCCAATTCATTGCGGCCCACGATGCCAAGGTCACAGACGCCATCGGCAATCAGGCCGGGGATGTCATCGTCCCGCACCAGCAGCAAGTCCACGGGCGACGACTCGCCATAGCAGAACAACTTGTCGCGACTCTCTCTCCAACTCAGGCCGCAAGCAGTCAGCAGCGTACGCGCGGGTTCAGCCAGCCGGCCGCTCTTTTGAATCGCGATACGAAGCCGGTCGCGCGCCGGCATTACCTTGGTTGGACTCATCAGGTTGTTTTCTCAGTGAAGGACACCGCACGCTTGTTGCAGCGGTCGACCGCAGCGGCATAACCGCCAGCGCCATGCTCCAGGGTGCGGGCGACCCGGCCGATCGTGGTGACGCTGACCCGGGTCAGCTCGTGAATTTCCCGGTAAGGGATGTTTTTCAATAGTAGAGGAACCACGCGCCAGCGATCGGTCATCGCCTCCAGTTCCGCAGGCGTACACAAATCCCGCAGGAATGCTTTTACATCGTCGGCTTTCTTCAGGTCGGCAAACACCTGCGCCAAGGCATCCAGGCGCGCCTTGGCGTCATCATCGGGCAATGGTTGCGGACGTTGTTTCATTTAGATGCATGTATTAACGTATTATCACACTAATACGAATCTTATATCGCGTCAACCATTCGGCTCATGGTTGCGAATCGGATACTTGTACCTTCTCACTCCCGATTCCGAAACCCATCCGGCTGAAGCGGCCAAACAGACTGCAACGCAAAGGAGAACATGCGGATATCCTCCATTGCTTCGCTCGACGACCGGGATCAAGACGGTGAATTCATGCATCGGACGAATTGAATGGCCTTGTCCGGTCCACCGTCCTTCTCGTCCGGTTCCGTATGACCAGCTCTCATCCCGAATGAGCCATGACACCGGAAACGCCACTCGCGCCGCCCCATTACACTGGACCGCATCTCGAACGGAACCGTAACGGAGGATCGCGACCCTTTCCGACCTCACGATTCGGCGGCAGTGCCGCTCCAGAGGCGGCGCATCTTCTCCAATCGCGCCATCGATAAGACTTATGCCATCAATACGCCTTGCGCTTGCGGTTCGTCCACGATGACATGCGGGACGAACCGGGCGCTGTCTTTCGTGATCGGTGAAGCATCTTCACGAATACCCAGACCACAGGCGCGGTCTCCGACCACCCAACTGCCCAGTAATGCGTAGCGTCCGTCGAACTGTGCCAACGGATGAAATGCCTGCCGGATCAACCCATCCCGGTAAGGGCCATCCGATTCGACCCGCGCTCCATCGTCGAGATGGATCTCCACATTGGCACCTTCCCTCGAATACAGCGGCTTGCGCACCCACCCACGCGGCAAGTCGCCCTCACCGCTATCGAAATAGGCCGGCAGCAAGTTCGGATGTCCCTGATGTTTCTCCCATAGAATCGGCAAGATACCCTTGTTGCTGAGTACCGCCTTCCAGGGTGGTTCGATCAACAATAGACCGGAATCGGGCAGATAGCGTCCGAAGTCTTCGCGAAAAAGATCCTCCAGCGGATACAACTTAAACAACGTACCGATCACATTGTCTTCAAGATCGGTATAACGGCCAGTCGCGGTAACTCCAATATCCTCGATGGCCAATAAGCCGCAATCGATACCGGCCTGGACAGCGCAGTCGTACAGATAGCTGACGGTACCTTGATCTTCGGCGGATTCGCGCACGGCAGAAAGATAGAACGGCCGAGGCAGCGATCTGGCGATGGTCCCAAACGCTTCGACCAATCGCTCGTAGATCGAATTGAACTGATCCGCGCTGACCGGCAGGTTTCCGATACGCTGCTGATCGTCAAGCCATTGCCATTGGAAGAAGGCCGACTCAAACAACGATGTCGGTGTGTCGTAATTGAATTCGTACAGCTTGGCCGGACCTCGGCCGTCATAAGCAAAATCCATTCGCCCGTACAGATGCGGATCGCGTGCTTTCCAACTACGCGCGATCCAATCCCAATAGTGCTCGGGAATATCAAGCTGGCGCATCCGTTGCTCGCTGTTGACGACATCATCGACTATGTCGATCGCCATCAGATGCAATTCCTCGGTCGGACCTTCGATATCCTCTTCGATTTCACGCAGCGTGAAAGCGTAATAGGCCGATTCGTCCCAATACGGTTCGCCACCTATCGTATGAAAGGCGAAACCACTTTCAGCCGCCAATTCGCGCCAATTCGCGCGTTCAGGAATTGCAACCCGCCGCATCAGCCGCCACTAGCCCGCGTACCGCTGCGCGAACCGAAACCAGCGCGTGTCGTGGTCGGCGCACGATCGGCCTGCATATTGACCGGCGCCATCGGCGCACGAGCCGCCATATTCCGGTTATAAGCACTGCTGTTGCCCGGCGTAGCCGCTGGACGCTGCCAGTTACCGCCACGATCTTTGAACGCTGGACTGCTACTGAGGCCAGTGATCTGATTGCCGTTCATCATCCGCCCGATCAGAAAGCCCGCCATCATCGGCATGAAGAAGGAATGATGCGAATTGGCGCTACCGGTAGAACCGCTGTTCTCCTGGCACTGGCCCTCTCCATACGCCGCAACGCACTCTTCGAGGGTGGCATATTGCGGCGCGGTAGCCTCGGCCTGCCTTTGCGCATTGGCATAGGCTCTCTCGCAACTGGCGCGATCTCCGGTCTGAATGACACAAGCTTCCACCGAGGTATAAAGCCCTTCGCTGTTGCTTTCCTTGTTGCAGGATGTCAGCAACAGAGGCGCTGCCCCCATCGCAATCAGAACGACCGTCCTGGATCTCTTCATTATCTAAAATCTCCCTAATAAACGAGCCGGTATTTTACTTGAACCCGGCGCCAAAAAAACTACCTGCTTTCATGAGGACGGCGCTCTCGTTCCACGGAATATGGCAGGTGTCCATTCCGTAGCGTTCGTAGCAAAAGACTGCTGTGCCGGCTATTTCGCCGCAACACGTCACCCACACGGCTTTCGGTGCTTTCGGTTGTTACTCGGATGAGTCAGGGCAGTGCCTCCACCATCGACCTGACAGAAACGCTTCCACTTCATCGCATACTGCTAATCGACATTTCCCATCTGACTTTCCATATGCGCACGGCATTCAAATGCGTGAATTCCGCGCATATCCCATCGAACCGAGACAATGCACGGGTCATATCGATCATTTACCAATCAGACAATGCTCTTGCCTGCTCCAACTCGACACGCAGCGTATCCGCCAATTCTTCCCGAGTGACTTCATACTGCTGCTCACGGATCAAATCTTTTACCGTGACGACTCCGCGCCTTAACTCGTCCTCGCCTGCAAGAACGACAAAACGTATCCCAGCGCGAGAGGCATATTGAAACTGTTTAGCGATCTTGCGCGATTCCATTTGCATCTCGGTATTGATACCGCCTATTCGCAGCAGCCGCGCGATATCCAACGCATCGGTCAACTGCGTCTCGTCCATCAGCGCGACCATCGCTTGGACACAGCTTTCCTCGATGCTCGAAACCAATCCCGCCTCACGCAACTGCCAAAACAACCGGGTCAAGCCGATGGAGATACCGACACCCGGCAATTTCGACTTACTGTAATGGCTGGCCAGATTTTCGTAACGGCCGCCGGAGCAGATCGATCCAATCTGGGGATGATCGATCAGTTGCGTCTCATAGACCGTACCGGTGTAGTAATCCAATCCGCGGGCGATCGACAAATTGAGGCAATACGCTGCTTCCGGGACGCCCAACGCACGCACCAATTGCAGAACTTCACGCAATTCATCGACGCCTTGCTGGAAAACGTCATGTTCTCCCATCTCGTTGCGCAACGTTTCCAAACGCGCCAGCGCATCTTCGTGGTCTACGGAACGAATCGCAACAAAATCCAGAATCCGCTGCACCGTATCGGCCGCCAAACCGAAATCACCGCCGGTCAACGTATCGCGAACATCGGCAGGACCGCGTTTGTCCAGTTTGTCCACTTCACGCAATATCGCCGCCTGCAAGTCGCCATCGGTGATTCCCATGCTTTCGAACAAACCACGCAACAATTTACGGTTATTCAATTGCACCCGGAACTCACCGATCCCCATCTCGGAGAATACGGCATGAATCACTGCCAGGACTTCAGCATCGTGGCGGATGCTCAACGTGTCCTTGCCGATCACATCGATATCGCACTGATAAAACTCACGAAACCGTCCGCGCTGCGCGCGTTCGCCGCGATAGACGCGCTGCATCTGATAACGCCGGAATGGAAAAGTCAACGCATGCTCGTGCTCGGCGACATATCGGGCCAACGGTACGGTCAAGTCGAAGTGCAATGCCAGCTCCGGCAGCCCCTGCTCACGTTTTTCCAGGGTACCGGTGGACTGCACGAAATATACCTGTCGCTCGGTTTCGCCGCCGGACTTGGTCAACAACACGTCGGAAAGTTCGAATACCGGCGTTTCTACCGGAAGAAAGCCAAAACGCTCATAGTTGCGTCGTATGATATCCAGCATACGCTGGAAAGCGATTTGCTCGCGCGGCAACAATTCAAGAATGCCGGGAGGGGTACGGGGCTTGATCAAGCGTTTGGCTCCTAAAAAACAACCAAGATAACAATTCTACCGGCCGACGAACGACCTTTATCGCACTATACCGTTATCATGCTCGATAACGCCTAGACAATCCTTTTGATCCATGCCCTGGCCACCTTACGACAATCCTTGCCTGTTTGCTCCGCAAAACGGTGGCTCCTTTCTTGAACACTGTGCTCTGTGCCGGACACGTCCGCTGTCGTTCTGCGCTGTACTTCCACCGGTAGAAATGCAAGCACTGGAAAGCATTGCCAGCACGCAGATCGTATTGGCGGGCAGTACCCTGGTACGCCAGGGCGATCCTCGACGGTACGTCTACACCGTCACGGCAGGCGCCATGCGTGTGGTCCGTTTGCTGCCGGACGGGCGCCGGCAGGTCACGGCATTCGCATTACCCGGTAACTACCTCAGTTTCAGCCAATCCGAATACCATCGTTATGATATCGAGGCATTGACCGACACGAGTCTTTGCCGGTTCAACTACGACGGCATGGTGGCACTCTGCACGCGGTTCCCGCACCTGGAACACAAATTGTTCGAACGCGCATGCCAGGAGCTGGATGAGGCACGCGAACACATGGTGCTACTGGCGCGGATGAACCCCACCGAACGCTTAGCCGACTTCCTGTTGCAACTGGCCGCGCAGCAAGCCCGCTGCGGCGATTCCGGCAATATCTTGACACTGCCGATGCCGCGCGCCGACATCGCCGATCATCTCGGCATGACGGTCGAAACGGTCAGCCGCAGTCTAAGCACACTGCGGACCCGGCAATTGATTGCGTTGCCGGAAACCTATCGTGTCGTCATCCTGGATTTGCCGGGGCTGAAGGCATTAAGCATCTCCTACGATGCTCGCGAAGCAACCGGCACGAACGGGAGCCGGCGTTGATCGCTTCGGGATAGTAAGCCTCGGGCGATCCTTAGAACTCCGCCATCCGAAGACCGGAGTCTTCCGGTAGCAAAAGATTCGTCCTCATCCGCAGCAACCCAAACCCGCCGGAAAAGATGCGGGCCTCACGAATGCTCCCGATTCAGATAGCGAAGATTCCTCACGGAATCATCGTTTCTTTTCAGTTCGTGAATGCCGCGGAACGACCGTCCACCTATCGGCGTCGATTCACAAAATGCATGATCCGAGACAGCCCTCACCACGCGTCAGTCGCCGAGCGCGACTACGTCGTCGATAGCCCTGATACCCGGCGGTTTCGCCGGGTATCAGACCACCGTCATGGGGTTATTCCATCACCGGAATACCTTCGCCATCGGCGACAGCTTTCATCGACAGGCGGATACGCCCCTGCTTGTCGACTTCCAGTACTTTGACTTTGACCACATCCCCTTCCTTGAGCTTATCGGCTACTTTCTCGACACGCTCATTGGAAATCTGCGATACGTGCACAAGACCATCCTTGCCAGGCAGAATGGTGACAAAAGCGCCAAAATCCATGATCTTGACGACTTTTCCTTCATAAATCCGGCCGGGCTCGACATCCGACACGATCATTTCGATACGCTTTTTCGCCTCGTCGGCTGCGGCGCGGTTGACTGAAGCTATGACGATCGTGCCATCATCCTGAATATCGATCTGAGTTCCCGTGTCTTTCGTAATCGCCTGAATAGTGGCGCCGCCTTTACCGATGACTTCGCGAATCTTATCCGGGTGGATCTTGATGGTCAGCAGACGCGGAGCGTAATCGGACAGGTCGGCACGCGGTTCCGTCAATGCCTTGGTCATTTCATCAAGGATATGCAAGCGACCGCGCTTGGCCTGATCCAAGGCAACCTTCATGATCTCCTCGGTGATACCGTCGATCTTGATATCCATCTGCAGGGCGGACACGCCCCCGGCGGTTCCGGCTACCTTGAAATCCATATCGCCAAGATGATCCTCATCTCCCAGGATGTCGGACAATACGACAAAATTGCCGCCTTCCTTCACCAATCCCATTGCGATACCGGCCACCGGCGCTTTCACCGGAACACCGGCATCCATCAACGCCAGCGACGAACCGCAGACCGAAGCCATCGACGATGAGCCATTGGATTCGGTGATTTCGGAAACGATACGGATCGTATATGGAAACTCTTCCATGCTCGGCATGATCGCCAAGACGCCGCGCTTGGCCAGACGGCCATGCCCGATCTCACGGCGTTTCGGGCCGCCCAAACGGCCGGCCTCACCCACCGAATAAGGCGGGAAATTGTAGTGGAACAGGAAATTTTCCTTATATTCTCCGGAGATGGCATCAATGATCTGCCCATCGCGCGCAGTACCCAGCGTCGTCACGACCACGGCCTGAGTTTCGCCCCGGGTGAACAGCGCCGAACCGTGTGTGCGCGGCAACACTCCCGCTTTACAAGCAATCGGTCGCACGGCATCCAGTGCTCGTCCATCGATACGGATTTTGGTACTGAGCACGGCATCGCGCATCGTGCGGTATTCCAAATCCTCCAGCGCATTCGCCAAATCCGCCGTCGCCCACCCTTCTGCCTCCGCGCGTCCTGCGAGCAACTGCAACGTGTCCTGCTTGATGGCAGCAATCGCGTCACGGCGCTGCAACTTATCACGCACCTGGAAGGCTTCCGCCAGCTTGGCGGCAGCCATTTCGGACACCGAGGCCAACAGCGCATCGTTTTTGACCGGCGGCGTCCAATCCCACGACTTGACCTCTGCCTCGACCGCCAACTCGTTGATCGCATTGATGACTTTCTGCATCTCACGATGGCCGAACATCACCGCGCCCAACATGACCTCTTCCGACAATAGCTGCGCCTCCGATTCCACCATCAGCACGGCATTGGAAGTACCAGCGACCACCAACTCAAGCTTCGAATCAGCAAGCTCGCTGACGGTTGGATTCAGAATATACTGATCGTCCTTATAGCCCACCTTGGCCGCACCGATCGGACCGCTGAACGGAACGCCTGCCAGCGTGACTGCGGCCGATGCGCCGATCATCGCCGGAATATCGCCGTCGACCTCCGGGTCCAGTGACAGCACCGTGGCGATGATCTGAACCTCGTTTTTGAATTCCTCGGGAAACAGTGGCCGAATCGGCCGATCGATCAGACGCGCGATCAATGTTTCTTTTTCCGTAGCGCGGCCTTCGCGCTTGAAAAAACCGCCAGGAATGCGTCCACCGGCATAGAACTTTTCCTGATAATCCACTGTCAGTGGAAAGAAGTCCTGGCCTTCACGCGCCGTCTTGGCGGCGACTGCGGTGACCAACAGTACGGTATCGTCCATCTTGACGACGACCGCTCCGCTCGCTTGACGAGCGATCTCGCCGGTTTCCAGCGTAACCGTGTGTTTGCCATACTGGAAGGTTTTAGTGATTTTTGCCACGTCTGATACCTTGAAATACTTTTTACTTTGTTGAACCGCCGCCGGCCCCTGCCGGTGCGGTTGGCCGGCTGGCCGACCGGGAATATTCGCCAGCGAAAACGAAACCGCGGTGCATTCCTGCACCGCGGTGTCAAATCATGAAATCAACGGCGCAAGCCGAGTTTCCCAACCAGCGCTTTGTAGCGTTCAACATCTTTCCGCTTCAAGTAGTCCAGCAAACTGCGACGCTGATTGACCAGCTGCAGCAGACCGCGCCGACTGTGATGATCTTTCTTATGCACTTTGAAGTGCTCGGTCAGTTGTCCGATGCGTGCCGTCAACAATGCAACCTGAACTTCCGGCGACCCGGTATCGTTGGCAGCACGCTGGTGTTCCTGAATGACTTTCTGTGTATCGATGGACATTGATATTCTCTAGGATGCGTAGCCCGCAGAAACGCCAGTAATGGCATACCGCCTGACTCGCCGTATGAAGAAACCGCTAAGCAATAGCGGGAACAAAGAAACCTGCCCTGAATAAAGGCCCGGTTATCTTATCCGTAAGCGTCTTGTCAAACAAGACTTTAACCTGCCGGATAGTGCCCCAGTTTGAAATCATCGTTCCGTAGCCAGACGGTCGACTTTAGTCAGTATGCAGTGAAAGTACCGCCTGCTCGTCCATCGACACGGACAGACGTCCGTTATATCGAACGCCGGAACCTGACAACATCCATGCCCACACGTCGATTTACCCGATGCGCCAATGAATTCGGCGAAAAAACAGAGAACCACGTCCACACCATTGCATTGCACTTCATGTATTGCATCTTCGGATGCATCCACGAGGCATTACGCATCACTCTAGCGAATGGAAGCAGAAGTTCCCGGCCATATGGAAGAAATCCTTGCGGCCGGTTCCCGAGCCGGCAACCAAGCCGCGCGATCCGTACAGGCGGCGGCTACTACCTATGGCAACCCCAACCCAATTCCAAACCAGGACACTACTGCCCGTCAGCATCAGGACTCTCGTTGAACAGTCGCCGTGGTGACAATAACCCGCCCTCGCGGACTTCCCCCAAACCCAATGCCCGTCCAGAGTCATTCATTACAACGCTCAGAGCCCGGGTTCCCCAAGAACCGCGCAGACGTTGCCCCTGCCTGAACCGGACACTGTCCGATGGACTCAGGACGATTGCCGGAAAACATTTCAAGCCTGCTTCCAACGGCAGCAGACATCCGTGCAACCCATCTCCCTGGTTCGTTTCACGTAACGTCTCCAGCGTTTCCAATGTATGCATCCGCGGAGCGCGGAACGGTGCCACCCAGAGCCGTCGCAATCCGGCGATATGTGCCCCGCATCCCAGGCTATCGCCCAGATCCCGCGCCAGACTGCGAATATAGGTACCGGACCCGCAGACGATGCGAAGCCTCAATCGCGCCCCTGCATGCTCCAATATATCGATGCTGTGTATTTCGACCTCGCGTATCGGAGCCTCAATCGTCTCACCCCGGCGCGCACGCCGATACAACGGCTCCCCCCCTTGCTTCAATGCGGAGTAAATCGGTGCACGTTGCTGAATTCTCCCGATGAAAGGTTGCAATGCCATTCCCAATATTTCGACATCGATCGGGGGCAACGGACGTTCTAGCAGCACCTGTCCTTCTGCGTCATCGGTATCGGTACTAATTCCCAAAACGATATCGGCCTCATAGGCCTTATCCGACTCCAGCAACAAACCCGCAATTTTCGTCGCCTCGCCGAAACACAATGGCAGGAGTCCGCTGGCCAATGGGTCCAAACTGCCAGTATGCCCGGCTTTTTCCGCTCGGAATATCTTGCGCGCACGCTGCAACGCGGCATTCGAACTGATGCCGACAGGCTTGTCCAGCAGAAGAATCCCATCGAGACGCCGGAAAGATTTACGTGACACGGCAAAGTCCTGTTCTAGCAATCACGCTGGAAACAGCATGCACTCTCGTGCTCGAAAAACGGCCACATAAAGACTCGATCCGGGACAAACGCTTATGACTCCGGATCGTTTTCCTGCTGTTGCGCCGTCACTTCACGCAACAGCGCTTCGATGCGTTCACCGCGATCTACCGAATCATCGTAATGAAAATGCAATTCGGGCACATGCCGCATACGCACAGCATGCGCCAACTCATGACGTATCTCGCGGGCAAGCTGCTGCAAAGCCTGTACCGCTTCCATCGCAAGGTCCGGTTGCAGTGCAGTGACGAAGACCTTGGCATGCGCCAAATCGCGTGTCACCTCCACATCCGAAACGCTGACGGAAGGCAGCCCATGCTCCCGAACGGCCCGGTGTACCAACGCCCCCAACTCGCGCCGGAGCTGAGCGGAAATACGGTCTACCCGTTGGAAGGAACGATGGTTACTCATGACGGGAAAGCTTCCGAACTACCGCAAGTCACAGCGTGCGCCGCACTTCGATACGTTGATAACATTCAATCTGGTCACCTGGCTTGACATCGTTGTATTCCTTGACGCCGATACCGCATTCCATACCATTGCGTACTTCGTCCACATTCTCCTTGAATCTGCGCAATGATTCCAATTCGCCTTCAAAAATGACCGTATTGTCGCGCAGCACACGGATCGGATTGGTGCGTCTGACCACGCCTTCGACCACCATGCAACCCGCCACAGCGCCGAACTTCGAACTGCGAAAAACATCGCGCACTTCGGCGGTACCGATGATCTCTTCGCGGATCTCCATGCCCAGTAAGCCGGACGCCACCTGCTTCACCTGATCGATCACATCATAAATGATCGACACAGACAG
>JAITWM010000009.1 GCA_031285265.1 Lysobacteraceae bacterium | reverse complement strand
CGTTTCGGCATTTCCAACCACGCTGCATCCCAGTGTTTTCTCAACACCCGTTTTTTCCACCGGGGTCCAATAAGACTCGATATCGCTTATCGGAGCCGGCAGCTTTCCTGGCTGGCCGCGCCGCAGGTTGACGAAACTTTGCTGGGTGCTCGTGAAAAGCTGGCGCGCCTCTTCGTTGGTATCGGCGGCAATCACATTCAATGCTGCCATCGCATAAGGCTGCCCCATATATTTCGAAGGTTGGAAATCATTGCGATACAGCCCCATCGCAGAATCGAGCATGGCTGGAGCGAAATGCGAAGCGAACGCATACGGCAACCCGAATGCAGCCGCCAGCCTCGCCCCAAACAGGCTGGAACCCAGAATCCAGACCGGTACATCGATACCCGCCGCCGGCACCGCCTGTACGGCTTGCCCGGAGCGAACCGGCTCAAAATAGTTCAGTACCTCGCTTACGTCCTGAGGATATTGTTCGGCGCTGTCGAAGTAACGGCGCAAAGCACGTGTCGTCGCGTGATCGGTACCTGGCGCACGGCCCAGGCCCAAGTCAATGCGTCCCGGATAAAGATTGGTCAGCGTACCGAACGTCTCCGCCACCTGCAGTGGCGTATGGTTCGGCAACATGATGCCGCCGGCGCCGACACGAATGTATTTAGTGCTGCTGGCGATGTACCCGATCAATACCGACGTCGAGGTACTGGCGATGCCGGGCATATTATGATGTTCGGCTAACCAGTAACGGCGATAGCCCAACTGTTCGGCGCGTACGGCCATGTCCCGAGTGTTGCGGAAAGCCTGCGCCACATTGCTTCCCTCGCAAATGGGCACCAGATCAAGAAAAGAAAAAGGAAGCATGCCGATATTCGTCCGTATGTAAATTGATTATTTACGGGCGTCGCTTCAAAACGCGTCTCAAGCGCACCTCAATTGACGACCACATCCCCGCACGAGCGAAGCTCCGCCACCGACAGCGTCGCGACGCCGTGCCCCAACTCAGCCAGATATTCTAGCCATTTCCCCAAAAATGTATTCATGCGCAGGCGATGACCGATCAATTCGGCCGGCGGCGGATACAAGCCGATCGCATCCTGCCAACGCCGGCCCACATAACAGTGCGTCGTCTCAACCTGTCTGGCATCACAGTACAAACGCATATACGCTGAAGGATCCGACTCACCGGTCACGGGATCGCGCATTCCGTAGGTCAACCGCATTTCGACGGTATAGCGATGCCGCTCCAGGATATCCACATATAGATCCAAACCATCGCCGATGCGTGACACATAATGACCAACGCCCAGATCCGCCGGCGCAAACAGACGACCGATCCGGCAATAGTTTTCCGCGTACAACGCCATCAGCCAGCCGAAACGGCTGAGCCTGGGAGCACGAGCTTCATTGGCGATGACCTGCTGCATAAATATGATCCTACACGTTCCGCACGGTCATCGATAGAATTGACGGCATTGGTGATTTCCCGATAGATTTAGCAGGGCATCGGCGCAGCCGGTAAGGGCTGTACTTTCGTGCACGTAACTCCCTGGCAGGAACGATGCGCCAATCAGAACATGCCGCGCTGCAATCCCAGTGTGGACAGTACTTTGCTGGAAATTTCCTCAATCGAAGTGTGCGTCGTGTTGAAGACGGGAATCCGTTCTGCACGAAACATCGCTTCGGCAGTCGCCACCTCCCGCTTACAGGTTTCCAATTTGGAATAACTGGAGTTCGGACGCCGCTCCCGGCGAATCTGCTGCAATCGCTCCGGGTCGATCGTCAAACCGAACAATTTCCGTCGGTGTGGGCGCAACCGTGCCGGTAATCCCTCGGCCTTCAGGTCTTCATCGGTCAATGGATAGTTTGCCGCACGTATCCCGTAATGCAGTGCCAGATAGATACAGGTTGGAGTCTTTCCAGCACGCGAAACAGCCACCAGGATCACATCGGCATCGTCGTAACTGACCGCAATGCCGTCGTCATGGCTGAGCGCGAAGTTCATTGCATCGATACGGCGATGATACGTATCGAAATCGACCAGACCATGCGCCTGCCCGACCCGCGACTGCCGCGATACATTCAGCTCGCGCTCCAATGGGGCGATGAATGGCGCAAACACATCCAGCATCATCGCTCCCGAATCGGCGACCACAGCGCTCAATGTCGCGTCGACGAAGGAACTGATCACGATCGGACGTACCTGATAGTGTTCCCCCGCCACACGAATACGAGCCACCGCCTCTTGCGCTTTCTCGATGTTGTCGATGAAAGCGATCCGGTCCGTGACAAAACGAAATCCTGTGAACTGTGTCAACAAACTATGACCGATGGTCTCGGCGGTGATACCAGTACCATCGGACACATAAAAAACGGGACGGATGTCAGTCATAGGAAAATTTTTCTTTTAATATCATCTACTTGATAAATCAGCCGATACAGCAAAAGCAAATCTGCGTTTTGCACGCCCCACCCCCGTGGAACCTTCGCGCCGCGCATCACGCGAACAGAACCGGATACGGGCCACATTTTCGTACCCCATGTCCGAATTCAGTCCGTTTGAACGTCAGCGGATAAACTCATGCTTGTCTGTAACGGTATCGGACTGCATCATAGCGGTTTATTCCTTGGGACGCGGCCAGTGCTGCCCGACCGGCGGATGGCTGCAAAACTGGAGCATCGCGCTTGAACGAAAATATCCTCTGGCTGTATCAATTGGGCCTGGCCGATTTGGCACGCGTCGGCGGCAAGAATTCATCCCTCGGCGAAATGATCGCCCATTTGTCGGGCCTGGGCGTATCGGTGCCTGGCGGTTTCGCGACCACTGCTGAGGCCTTCAAGGCCTTCATCGCCCATAATCATCTGTCCGAACGCATCTTCGAACGGCTTGCCGCCCTGGATGTGGAAGATGTCCCGGCATTGACCGCCGCCGGCAAGGAGATCCGTGACTGGGTGATCAACGCGCCGTTACAGCCCGATCTGGATAAAGACATCCGTGACGCCTATGCCACGCTGTGCGCGGACAATGGCGGTACGGAAGTCGCCGTAGCCGTGCGTTCCTCGGCGACGGCGGAAGATCTTCCAGACGCTTCGTTCGCCGGACAACAGGAAACATTCCTGAATGTCATCGGTGCCGACGATGTGGCACGGCGCGTCAAAGAAGTCTTCGCCTCACTTTACAACGACCGTGCCATCGCTTACCGCGTTCATCATGGTTTCAAGCATGAGGACGTTTTCCTATCCGCGGGCGTGCAACTGATGGTTCGTTCGGATGTCGGCACATCGGGGGTGATGTTCACACTCGACACCGAATCTGGATTCCGCGACGTGGTCTTCATCACGGCCAGTTACGGCCTGGGCGAAAACGTCGTGCAGGGCGCCGTCAACCCGGATGAATTCTACGTCTACAAACCGACCTTGCGCGAAGGCAAGTTCGCCATCCTGCGCCGTTCACTGGGCAGCAAGCAGATCCGGATGGTGTATTCCGACCAAGGCGATGAGCGTGTACGCAACGAGGACACTCCTGCCGAACTGTGCAATCGTTTCTCGATTTCCGATCAGGACGTTCAGGAGTTGGCACGGCAGGCACTCACCATCGAGCAGCATTACAACCGTCCGATGGATATCGAATGGGCCAAAGATGGCATCTCCGGCAAGCTGTTCATCGTTCAAGCACGCCCAGAGACCGTCAAATCACGCGGACATGCCACTCAGATCGAGCGCTATACCCTGGAGAAGCGCGGCGAAATCGTGGCGGAAGGCCGTGCCATCGGTCACAAAATCGGCAGTGGCACCGCGCGCGTGGTACGCACGCTGAATGATATGAGCAAGGTCCAGCCCGGCGATGTACTGGTAGCCGACATGACCGACCCGGACTGGGAACCGGTGATGAAACGCGCTTCCGCGATCGTCACCAATCGTGGCGGCCGCACCTGTCATGCAGCGATCATCGCCCGTGAATTGGGTGTACCCGCCGTGGTAGGCACCGGTAATGCGATGAACGCCATCGAAAATGAAAGTACCGTCACCGTCTCCTGCGCCGAAGGCGACACGGGCTACATTTATACCGGTCAACTGCCATTTACCCGTGAAACCACGGACCTGGCGCATATGCCTCCAGCGCCCTTGAAGATCATGATGAACGTGGCCAATCCCGACCGTGCGTTCGATTTCGGTCAATTGCCGAACGAAGGCATCGGTCTGGCGCGGTTGGAAATGATCATCGCCAGTCACATCGGCGTGCATCCGAAAGCGCTGCTCGAATACGCGCAGCAGGATCCCGCGACGAAGCAGAAGATCGACGCCAAAATCGCCGGTTATTCGGACCCGGTCGGCTTCTACGTCGATCGCTTGGCGGAAGGTATCGCCACGATTACCGCCTCGGTAGCGCCGCACACGGTGATCGTGCGGTTATCCGACTTCAAGACCAACGAATATGCCAACCTGATCGGCGGTCAACGCTACGAACCGGAAGAAGAAAACCCGATGATCGGTTTCCGTGGCGCCAGCCGTTACATCGACCCGTCGTTCGAACCTGCGTTCGCGTTGGAATGCCAAGCAGTCCGCAAGGTCCGCGATGAAATGGGATTGACCAATCTGTGGGTGATGATTCCATTCGTGCGCACGCTGGAAGAAGGCCGCAAAGTGATCGATGTCCTGGCCAAACACGGCCTGAAACGCGGGGAAAACGATCTCAAGGTGATCATGATGTGCGAAGTGCCGTCCAATGCATTGCTGGCGGACGAGTTCCTCGACATCTTCGACGGCTTCTCGATCGGCTCGAATGACCTGACGCAATTGACGCTCGGGCTGGACCGCGACTCCAACGTCGTCGCCCATTTGTTCGATGAGCGCAATCCTGCCGTCAAAAAACTGCTGTCAATGGCGATCAAGGCAGCGCGCGCCAGGCAAAAATATGTCGGCATCTGTGGTCAAGGGCCATCGGACCATCCGGATTTGGCCGAGTGGCTGATGCAGGAAGGCATTGAATCGGTGTCGCTCAATCCCGATACGGTAGTCGATACTTGGCTGCTGCTGGCTAAATCCAAGGTGAAATGAGCGCGCCGATCGAACTCAAATTGCCCATCACGCCGGCCGATATGCCGGATTTGAGCGGTATCGACTGGCCGCAATTGCTGGAAACCTATGGACTGCGCTTGCTGAGCGCAGTCCTGGTGCTTGTGATCGGCGCTTGGTTGGCGAAATGGTTGAGCCGGACGTTAGAACAGATCATGGTCCGTGCGCGAGTGGGAACCACCGCTTCGGGGTTCCTGCGAAATCTCGCCTACGCGATCATGCTGCTGGTCGTTTTCGTCGCCACACTGGCACACCTGGGTGTCAATACCACCTCGCTGCTGGCCCTGCTCGGCGCTGCCGGACTAGCGATTGGGCTGGCGCTGAAGGATTCGCTATCCAATATCGCTTCCGGTGTAATGCTGATCGTATTGCATCCATTTCGGGAAGGTGACCATGTCGTGATCGGCGCGATCGAAGGCATCGTCCAGGAAGTCCGTGTATTCCAGACCACGGTCAAAACCTTCGACGAGCGTTTGGTGACACTACCCAACAGCACGATCACTACGACCGCGATCACCAACTACACTGCGTTACCGACCCGGCGCATCGAGATCACCGTCGGCGTCAGCTACAATGACGACCTCAAGCAGGCACAAACCATCTTGCTGGATATCGCCAAAGAACACTCGGCCGTGCTCAAATCTCCAGAGCCTTTCGTGCGTGTGACCGAATTGGCCGACAATGGCGTGAAACTGATGGTATTCGCCTATACCAGCAATGCCGATTTCGGTACCGCCAAAAGCGATATGCTGGCCACTATTCGCGATCGCCTGATCCAAAGCGGTCTATCCATCCCCTATCCACAGAGGGATCTGCATATCTATCACCATTCGGATCCGCCCCCTGCGACAACGGCATCCTCACAATAAACGCGTGGATCGTCTTTGCGGAATGATGTACTTAACTAAACGGAATTATGTACTTAACTAAAGTAGCCCCTAAAGGTTGAGTCTCTACTCGACTTCCTACGTCTATCCCTCGTTTTTCAGGCAAAAACACGCATTTCTAGCGTAGATTCTCCATATCTTAATTGTAGTACAGGACGTTACTTAGTTTTGTTAAGTTGCATACGGATAATGCTAGAAATAACTGCTCCCATGCCTCCACTAAAAAGTATAGACTGGATCTTATCTAGTTGATGCGATTCAAGCCAATGGCATGAAACAGGTAAGAGATAGTGCAAAACCCAGGCGATCAGAGCGGATAAAAATGTGAGGGCAAAAATGACGGTGATGATAACTAGTATCCACCCGTAAGCAGTTAACCAAAGCTTGTCATTTTTATGTTTTGTTTCATCAAGACCTTTCCATATTTTGTCTTCTTTTTTTGCCCGGCGAGCTCAACTCTGAATCGCAACATTGAGATTGAATTCCTCCGAGAATATCTCCAGAGGCGTTTTGAATTCCAATATCCTACGCGGTCTTGAGTTCA
>JAITWM010000206.1 GCA_031285265.1 Lysobacteraceae bacterium | reverse complement strand
GCCGGTAACCTTGACGAACCCGGGTTTCTTACACATTTCCTCGACCGTGCCGCAACCGACATATCCCATCGTCGCACGCAGCCCGCCAGTCAATTGATGCACGATACTGGCAAGCGAACCGCGGTATGGGACACGGCCTTCGATTCCTTCCGGAACCAGTTTGTCGGGATCCGAAGTATCCTGGAAATACCGATCCTTGCTGCCTTTTTCCATCGCGCCCAAGCTGCCCATACCCCGATAACTCTTATAGCTGCGTCCTTGGAACAGTTCCACCTCGCCAGGAGCTTCTTCGGTACCGGCGAATAAACCGCCTATCATGACGCTTGAGGCGCCAGCCGCCAGCGCCTTACCAAGATCGCCGGAATAGCGAATGCCGCCATCGGCAATCAACGGAATCCGGTCCTGCAACGCTTCTGCCACCATACTAATTGCCGTAACCTGGGGCACGCCGACACCGGCGACGATGCGGGTAGTACAGATCGAACCCGGACCGACACCGACCTTGACGCCATCGGCTCCCATATCCATCAACGCCAATGCTGCATCGCCGGTAACGATATTTCCACCCACCACCTGCACCTGATAATGCTTTTTGATCCAACCGATCCGGTCGAGCACCGCTTGTGAATGCCCGTGCGCGGTATCGACGATGATGACGTCCACGCCCGCCGCAACCAACGCTTCGACCCGCTGTTCGGTATCGCCGCCGACACCCACCGCCGCACCGACGCGCAACCGACTGGATGCATCCTTGGCGGCATTGGGATTGTCGCTTTTCTTCTCCATGTCCTTGACGGTGATCAACCCGCGTAATTCGAAATCGTCGTTGACGACCAACACCTTTTCAATCCGGTGCCGATGCAGCAATTGCCGCACTTCTTCATCGCCAGTGCCTTCTTTCACCGTCACCAGCCGATCTTTTTTGGTCATGATATGACGGACCGGATCGTCCAGTTTGCTCTCAAAACGCATATCGCGGCGAGTCACGATACCCGTCAACTGTCCCTGCTCATCCACCACTGGAACTCCGGAAATATTGCGAGAACGTGTCAGATCCAACACCTCACGGATCGTCGTATCCGGTTTCACCGTGAACGGATCGCGGATCACGCCCGACTCGAATTTTTTTACCTTGGCGACTTCGGCGGCTTGCAGCTTCACCGTCAGATTCTTATGGACGATACCGATCCCGCCCAGCTGGGCCATGGCAATGGCCAGCCGCGCCTCGGTTACCGTATCCATCGCGGCAGATACGATCGGCAAATTGAGATGGAGATCGCGCGTCAGCCGAGTGCCGAGCGAAACATCTTTCGGCATGATCAGCGAGTGAGCGGGAATTAACGAAACATCGTCGTAAGTCAGTGCTTCAGCCTGGATGCGCAGCATCGGCGTGCCCAAATATGAGGAAGCACGGCATTATACCCCGATCCGGTCCATGTAGTGACAACGCCACTCACTTTTCGCAAGCTTCGACCGCATCCAAGGTATTGCGCATCAGCATCGCTACCGTCATCGGTCCGACGCCGCCGGGAACCGGCGTGATCCAGGCCGCGCGTTCTGCCGCGACGGCAAAGTCGATATCACCGACCAGCTTGCCATCCTCCCGATGATTGATACCGACATCCACTACGATCGACCCCGGTTTGATCCACGCTCCCGGAACAATGCCGGGTTTTCCCACCGCAACGACCAGCACATCGGCTGCGCGCACATGGGCTTCCAAGGTCTCGCGCGGCGTAAAACGATGACAGCAGGTGACCGTACAGCCAGCGATCAACAATTCCAATGCCATCGGCCTGCCGACATGATTACTGACACCGACGATAGTGGCGTTCAAGCCGCGAATTGATACACCCGTATGCTTCAACAACACCATGACGCCACGCGGCGTGCATGGGCGCAAGCCGAACTCGCGTAGCGCCAGATGACCGATATTTTCGGGATGGAAGCCATCCACATCCTTGCATGGATCGATTTGTTGAATCAGGCATCCGGCATCGGGAATACCGGGCAATGGCAGTTGGATCAAAATGCCATGGATTTTGGGATCGGCATTGAGCCGTTGAATGAGCGCGCTTAATTCCGCTTCGGTGGTCCCTGCCGGCAGGTCGTAATCGAATGCCTCGATGCCGATCTTTTCCGCAGCACGCCGCTTATTACGTACGTAGACCGACGAGGCCGGATCCTCGCCGACCAGCACTACGGCCAATCCCGGGCGTGATAATCCCTGAGCGTGGCGCATGCTTATTTGTACTTTCAAGTCATCCAATAGCGATTCGGCGATAGCACGGCCATCGAGGATACGAGCAGTCATCAGACAGAAACCAAGTTATGAAATCGTAGCCGTCATTGTTACCGATTCGTTCCGGTCATGGGAGGATTTCATCGTTTCCCCTCGTATATAGGTTCTCCCGGTTTAGTCAGCCATGTGCATGTTCTATCCAACCAGAGCATGTCATGACTTTTGATCTGGCCGGATCAGTGCATGCAGAACCGAGCATGAGGTTGATGAGGATGACGAAGTGCAAGCCGGCCGTCTGAAGCGTGAGCTATCCAAAGCTACGTTCGATCTATCAACGACATGGCAACAGCACCAAGCTTTTCTTGACCTGGTCGGTCTGATCCCATGCAGTACGGTCCTTTCTTCCTTTATGTCTGTATAGGCTTCTGGCCAGCGCAACCCTGATTCACGAGGGCCAGCTCATCGTCCCTCATGGCATGCCGTACTTCTTACGCCAATGAACGCATTTGAGTACACATCTTATTCGTCAGCTGATGTGACTTGTACAGCCAGCAAATCGCCCAGCGTATCCACCACTATGTGTACCTTGCAGCCCTTTTCTCGCGTTTGTAGCCGTATCGCACCATTTCAGTGTACGGATTCCGTCAAACACTATCGCCGGCGCAAAAGCTTTCGTAATCGATGTATCCCGGGAAGGGTTTTTCAGGGGGGCAAATCGAACAATCCGGATCAGGGGGCAGCCGGGTCTCGCGAAACCTCATTGCCAAAGCGTCGAAATGCAATAACTTGCCGATCAACGGTTCACCTATTTCCAAAATCAATTTGAGCGCCTCGGTAGCCTGCAACACCCCGACCACGCCAGGCAATACGCCCAGCACACCTGCGTCACTGCAGTTGGGCGTGAATTGCGGAGACGGGGCTTGTGGGAAGAGACAGCGATAACAGGGCGCCTGACCACGCCTGCGACCGGAGTCGAATACACTGATCTGGCCAAAAAAGCCCTGTACCGCACCATAGATCAACGGTTTTTGCAATTTTACGCTGGCATCGTTGAGCAGATAACGCGCAGGGAAATTGTCCGATCCATCCAGAATCACGTCCACACCATCCAACAATTCTTCAATATTAGCCGGCGTGGCCCGTTCATAACGGGTTTCGATATCGATCCCGGGATTCAGTGCTGACAACCGCTTATGTGCCGACACCACTTTGGCTTCACCAATACCCGCATCGGTATGCAAAATCTGTCGCTGTAAATTGCTACGGTCCACCACATCGTCATCCACGATACGTAAATGCCCTACTCCGGCAGCCGCCAAGTAGAAACCGGCCGGCGACCCCAGTCCTCCCGTCCCTACCAGCAGAACCCGTGCCGCCTGTAATTTACGTTGGCCCTCGATACCGATCCCCGACAGGCGCAGATGCCGTGAATACCGTTCCAGGAAATCCTGCGTTTCCTCATTCAATTGCGGCCTAACCACCGGTAATGCCATTTCCATCCAACGCGTTGTGCCACCCATGACGGAGTAGACATGTGAAAATCCTGCTTGCTGGAGCGTCTCCACAGCCGCTTTGGAACGGCTGCCAAGCTGGCAGATCAACAGAATTTCAGCGTCGCGTCGAGGCAAATAGGCAGTAGGATCAGCCTCCAGCTCTGCCTTGGCTATGCCCAATGCGCCTTCCGCCTGGCCGGACGCCCGTTCATGATCTTCGCGGATATCGATCAACACAGCGCCCTGTTTCTGACGCTCCCGCGCTTGTTGAGGAGTGATTTCAGGCACTTTCATTGGATTATTATCCCCCACATCGCGCACTGGCGAAGCATATTATCGTCCTTACGCATGAGCCCCCCGCACATGCTTGCTTTACGATAACTGATACGGCGTAGACAAACAGAGGCGTATGTCCACTTTTCCATCACCACAATCTTGATGGACAACACGATGCGCCAAAAATTGCTTTCGCCTATACGATGTGCCGGTAGGATTCAGTCACGCCGTTTGATGTGCCGCAGCATCCGTTTGCGCTTCGTTTTCTGCCGCTCGGTCAATTCGTTTTTCCTGCCTTCATACGGATTAACGCCTTCCTTGAACACCAAACGTACCGGCGTTCCCACCAGTTGGAATCGCTTACGAAAAAAGTTCTCCAGATAACGCCGATATGAATCCGGCAGTTCCTTCAATCTGCTTCCGTGAATAACGAAGGTCGGAGGATTGGTACCTCCTGGATGTGCGAAACGCAATTTCGACACATGCCCACGGATGCTGGGAGGCGGATTGGCATCATAAGCCGCCTCCAAGGCACGAGTCACTTCGCTAGTGCTCAGTTCGCACAACGCGGACGCACGCGCACGATGAATCGCCATGAACAGTTCACGCAAACCCGAGCCATGCTTTGCAGATATGAATACCTGTTCAGCCCAAGGCACAAAACCCAATTTGCGTGATAACAGAGCCTGTACTTGACTGCGTTGGTACGGCGTCAGTCCATCCCATTTATTGACCGCAACCACCAATGCCTTACCGGCGTCGAGAACGGCGCCCAGCACACTCGCATCCTGATCGGTGACGCCTTCACCGGCATCCAGCAGCAAAACCGAAACCTGAGAATGTTCGATCGCCTGCAGGGTCTTTATGACGCTAAATTTTTCGACTGCCTCGTCGACCTTGGATCTGCGCCGCACCCCCGCCGTATCGATCAAACGATAACGGCGTCCGTCCCGCTCCATATCCACGGCAATCGCATCACGCGTGGTACCCGGGATCTCCGAGGCAATCATTCGCTCTTCACCGAGCAGCCGATTGACCAATGTGGATTTACCGACATTGGGCCGCCCGATGAACGCCACGCGGATTCTTTCCGGATCGTCATCTTGCGGCCGGGTCTCTCCCTGCGCAGGCAAGCGCTTCACTATCTGCTCGACCAAAGTCTCCATGCCCTGCCGATGCGATGCCGAGACGGTCAATATATCGGCAAAGCCATAACGCGCGAATTCCGCGCGCACGGTCGTTTCATGGGTACCGTCGATCTTGTTGATCACCAGCAAGACGGGACGGGCCCGCTTGCGCAGCCATACCAGGATATCGTCGTCCAGCGCCGTCGGCCCTTCACGGCCATCGACGATAAACAGGATCAGATCGGATTCTTCCGCCGCAGCCCGCGCCTGATTGGCAGTGGCGCCTGCCAATCCAGTCTCGTCACCCGCGATACCTCCAGTGTCGACCAAAGCGAACGGAGAAACCGCCTCCAGCCGGCAAACACCATAGTGCCGATCCCGCGTGACTCCCGGCTGATCATGCACCAAGGCGTCCCGACTACGGGTCAACACATTGAATAACGTCGACTTGCCTACATTAGGCCGTCCGACCAGGGCGACCAACGGCAGTGTCATAGATATACGATCCTCAATGCTGTAACCGGAAGGCCGTCAGCTTGCCTTCCACATTCTGTACGACAAGGATTCCATCAGCCACTACCGGCTGTGCGCGAATCGGGCTGCCGCCAGCGCGCGCGCGCGCGGCAAACTCACCGTTATTCAGATTCAACCAATGCAAATAGCCTTTGTAGTCGGC
The DNA here is from genome assembly GCA_031285265.1 of Lysobacteraceae bacterium. Lineage (GTDB taxonomy): Bacteria > Pseudomonadota > Gammaproteobacteria > Xanthomonadales > Xanthomonadaceae > JAITWM01. Next base: position 8,870 of record JAITWM010000206.1, on the reverse strand, counting down.
AACGACTGCGAAATCGCCATGCACGGCCGGCCCGGTAAGCGAACGCCGCGCCAAAGCAGGTTGCGACCAGGATGCGGCGCCGTTGATCTTATCCAGCGCATACACCGTACCGCCATTGTCGCTCAATAACACATTGCCCGATGACACCGCCAGACCTCCGACCCCGCCGTGAGCGCTCTGCCAAATCGGCCGGCCGCTCGGTCCATCGATCGCCATCGTCTGGTTCCTGTAGCTGGATGCATAGATCGTCGTACCCTCCAGCACCGGAGTACTATCGACATCACTCATACGCTCAAGCTCGGTGCGGCCTTCGGTCTGGCCGACCGCTTGCTCCCATAATGGTCGACCATCCTGCATCGCCAGCGCAGAAACACTTCCATCATCATTACCGACGAAAACGAATCCCGGCCCCGCCACCATGCCTGCATTGCCACGCACCGTCAGAGTCGGCATTTCCTGAGTATTGAACCATTGCCGTTTTCCGGTAGCCGCATCGAATGCCGTGACACGTCCATCGTTGCTGCGCACGAAAACCAATCCTTGCGTGATGAGCGGTGGCGCGATGACTTCGTTGGTTACTCTGGCACGCCATTTTTCCGTCCCGTTAACCGCGTCCAATGCCACCACGTCACCATCCAAACCACCTATCACCACTAACCCATCACCGACGCTTGGACCACCGGACAAGCGCAATGAAGATTTTCTGCCTGGTCGATACTGCCAAATGGATTTCCCGGTATGCAGGTCGAACACCCGTACACCTCCTTCGACCGCCGCAGCGTAGACTTTGCCATCAAGCACCGCCGGCCCCTGACGCAAACCCATCCTGCCCTCGCCTTTTCCGGCATTGGCCGTCCAAATCCTCGATACGGTCACCGAAGGGGTGAAGTCGACCAGTGCGGCAGGCTCGGCGGCTTTCTTCGCATCATCATTCTTACCGCCTGACCGGCCCTTTACCGTGCTACAGCCCGCCAACACGATCATCAATGCGACAGCCGTCGCAACGCCTTTCAACCCCATCGGTGCATACCTCATCAGATCGGTTCCGCGGATTCCGGCACAGTGCCGCCTACATCCATCAATTTCATTTCCAACAATTGCCGCTGAGGAGCGGCCACATCCAGACTGGCCAATGCTGCATTGTATGCATCTCGCGCTTGTTCGTTCTTATCCAGCGCGGCCAGCGCATCACCGCGTATCTCAAGACTGGCGCTGTCTTTAGCGCCTTCCAGCAATTTCAATGCATCCTCCGCCTTGCCGCTATCGACCATCAACCGTGCCAGACGCGAGTTCACCAAGGACTGTAGCAACTCGTTCGCCGGTATCGCTTTCAAAGTGGCAATCGCTTCGTCGATCTTATCGGCTTCGACCTGCGCCTTGGCCAGCTGCAGCGCAACCAATGCCGCATAGATCCGCTCGCCATCACCGGACATGGCAGCGATTTCATTCGGAACCTTGTCTAAGGCTCCGCTATCGATTTCCTTCAACGCAGTACCGTAACGGACGTAAGTTTCATGAGCTCGTTGAGTTTGATGGTTTTTCCAGAGCTGGAACCCCCAAATCGCAGCGACGCCCACAACAACACCAGAGATTATGCCGGCGCCGTTTTTCCGAAGCCAATTGCGCACCCGCTCACTTTGTTCATGCTCGTCAAGCAAATCATCAATCGCCATGCAAACTCTCACGCCCCCATCTTTAAAGAGAGCAGAATACTGAAGGTTAAGAAGAGGAATATCACGCGCAGTTTACTCGGAAACCGCAGTCACCGTACCGTCGGAGGATACCGCAAAGCGAGCGACATTCGTGCGCTGAAAAGGCCCCAGATCAATGACTCGACCCGCTTGCCGGACTTCGACCGCAGTCGTATTGCCCAATACGACCCGGGATACCTGATCTGCCCGATAGCTGCGCCTATCGCCTGGTTTCATCAATCCTTGTTCAATGACTCGACCGTCGGTGCCGGTGACTTCCATCCAACTCTCGCCGATGAAATTCAAGGACAATCCAGGCTCGCCGGCCATCGTCACGGGCGAACGCGGCAACGGCGCCAACGACGCCATATAAGGAGTCGAACCCCCGAGATCGGCAGGAGCCTGGTCAGGCGGACTCCGCTCCGCCGATCTGACAGCCCCCGAATCGGATGACACGATATCCAATGACACCGTATCGGTCGGTATACTCCCGAAATGCAATCGGGTGGCGTACCAGACCGGAACCACAAACGCGACAGTGAACACCACATAGACCGCACGCCGGGTCACCGCCTGTATCACTTTCTGGTGTCGGGGAGTGTAACTATGACTGATCAGAGGCGCTGCCTCGGACGGCAACACGACATTGGCATCGTTCAAATCGACACCCAATAGCTTGGCATAGCTACGTAGCTGCCCGCGTACGAATACCGGGGCACCCAGCCGCCCCCAGTCGTTATTTTCTAAAGCTTGAATGACATGTGCTGGCATGTGCAGACGTTCCCCAACTATCTGCACGCTTAATCCCGCGGCTTCGCGCGCCTGACGCAACGCCTTGCCACAAAACTCGATCCCCCCGCTCGTGTCCAAATTCGATTCCTGACTCACGACGGATTGTTCTCAGTGTCTACGGCAGCCGATTCCGGAAACTCCCTCCGTAATTGCTGCAGATATCGGTTGGCGGCAGCCTTATCGCCAAGTTTCTCTTCTATTTGCATTGCAAGTTGTAACACAGACGGGTCGGCTGACGCAGCCGCCAAGCGACGCTCGATGAATGCGCGTGCCTGAAAGTATCGACCCAGACGATATTCGTTTCTCGCCATACTCATCAATGCAAACGCATTGGTCGGAGCCATTTCCAGAGACCTGCGCAAATCTCCCTCCGCACGTTCGTACTGCCCGCTATCCAGAGCACAGCCGCCAGCATTGGCCAGTGCCGCTGCCGGGGTCGGGTAATCCGGATCGGCAAGCGCACGATCGAACCATACCAGCGACTCTGCCTGATAACCGTTGGTACAGAGCCACGCACCATAGTTGTTCAACGCTTCACCACGCTTTGGAGCAAGCTCGGCGGCGCGCCGATAATGCCTGCCCGCTTCGGCAACATTGCCCCGCCGTCCTTCGATAATGGCCATCATCGTGATGCCATCGATCGACTGCGGATCGATCCGGAGCGCATTCCGGACATTTCTTTCAGCCTCGGTGAGCGCACCTGCCGCCAGATTCTGCCCAGCCATCATCAATTGTTCTCTAAGCTGTCGATCACGTTTGATCTTCGCTGGATCGCGAAAGTTGTAGTTCGGAGCTTCACGCTTGACCACCTGCGGCTGCTTGAATCCGCCGCGTGATCCACAACTGGTCAACAGCAGCAGCACTGACAGCGATAGTCCGAATAACTCAAGCGGCTTCATGTTTATTCATTCGCACGGCAATTTTTTGTCGGAAGTCATCCTGACGACGAGTGCGATCCGTCACCTGACCTTTCAGCTGTCCGCACGCCGCATCAATATCGCCACCGCGGGTACGCCGAACCATGGTCAAAACCTGCGCCTCCAATAACAGCGTCTGGAAGTCACGGACCACCGTCTCGTCCGAACGTTCATAACGCGTACCCGGAAACGGATTGAAAGGAATCAAATTGACCTTGGCGGCATCCTTCATCTGCACGGCATTGTCGAACCGCTTCATCAGCCGCGCCAATTGCCGGGCATGCTCGGGCAGGTCGTTGACCCCTTTCATCAGAGTATATTCGAAAGTGACCGATGTGCCCTTCCTGCGAAGCGCATAACGCTTGCACGCTTCCAGTAATTCGGCAATTGGATATTTCTTGTTGAGTGGTACGAGTTCGGTGCGCAATGCGTCATCAGGTGCATGCAACGACACGGCCAGCGACACATCGCTCTCTTCCGCCAGCCGGTCTATCATCGGCACCACACCCGCCGTGGACAGCGTCACGCGCTTATTGGCCAGCCCATAGCCGAGATCATCGCGCATGATACGCATCGCGCGCACGACATTGTCGTAATTCATCAATGGCTCGCCCATGCCCATCATCACCACATTGGTCAGCTTACGCTGTCGATGTGGGACATTGCCTAGATGCCGGCCGGCCACCCAGACCTGGCCGATGATTTCCGCAACGGACAAATTACGATTGAACCCTTGTGTCGCAGTGGAACAGAACTGGCAGTTCAACGCGCATCCGACTTGCGAAGACACACACAATGTCCCGCGTCCCTTGTCCGGGATGAAAACCATTTCGATCGCGTTGCGCGCATCCATGCCCAGCAGCCACTTATGCGTGCCGTCCGTTGAGGGTTTCTCGAACTGCACCTCCGGTACGCGGACTTCAGCCGAGGCTTCCAGTTTACCGCGCAACACTTTGCCGATGTCGGTCATTTCTTCGAAATCGGTGATATGGCGATGATAGATCCACTTCATCACCTGATGGGCACGGTAGCGCTTTTCACCAAGAAAATCGGTGAAAAAACGCTCCATCCCCTCGCGATCGAGATCGAGCAAATTCTGCTTCCGCGCAGTTTCGACCGCGTTCATGCCATCACTACTCAACGTGGGAAGACTTCTATCGTCGAAAAGAAATAAGCGATTTCCACCGCAGCGGTTTCTGCCGCATCCGAACCATGCACCGCATTGGCATCGATTGAGTCGGCAAAATCAGCACGAATGGTGCCTGCCGCGGCTTCTTTCGGATTGGTCGCCCCCATCAGCTCCCGATTCTTCGCAATGGCGTCTTCACCTTCCAATACCTGAATCATCACTGGACCGGAAATCATGAATTCCACTAACGCATTGAAAAACGGGCGCGCGCGATGTACGGCGTAAAAGCCCTCTGCCTCTTGGCGGGACAAATGTTTCATCTTGGCGGCCGCTACTCGCAACCCGGCCTGCTCAAAGCGTGCATAGATCTGACCGATGACATTCTTGGCAACCGCATCAGGCTTGATGATGGACAACGTGCGCTCCAGCGCCATGGAAATACCCTCTCAATTATAAATAGACTATGAATTCAATCCGCTTATGACGAAAAAACCGCGTGAAAACGCGGACTTAGCCACAATTCCGAACAAAGTATTGTAACCTTGCCATGGTATTTTTGCACAAGCGGTACGTATCAGCACCATAAGGGTGTTCCAAGGTATCGCATCCAAGTAAAATCAAACAATCGTTTGATTCAAGCATGTGATGGATAGGCAAACATCCAGCTCCACCAAAGATCGCATTCTCAGCGCTGCCGAAGAGCTATTCGCGCAACAAGGCTTCGCGGGCACGTCATTACGCCAGGTCACAGGTAAAGCCAACGTCAATATCGCTGCCGTCAATTACCACTTCGGTTCCAAGGAAAACCTCATCAATGAAGTCTTCCGCAAACGGATGGACGAAATGTCATCGCAACGTCTGGCACAACTCGATCAAGCGCTATCGCACTCTCCTGTCTCATTGGAAGCCATCCTCGCAGCTTTCATTGAGCCGCCATTGGCATTGGCCCAAGGCGATGCCGCCGACAACGCATTCGTCCGCATAATCGCGCGTGCTTATGCCGAAAATATCGTCAGCCTGCGTCACTTTCTTCACAATCGATATGGCCACGTATTGCATCGATTCGCCATTGCTCTATCCGAATGCCTGCCATCCCTCGGTAAGGAGGAATTGTATTGGCGTTTGGATTTCGTAGCAGGCGCACTGACTTATGCCATGGCCGATTTCGGGTCCGCCAAATACTCTCTCGACGCCGCAGAGCCCTCCTTCAGCCCAGCTCGTACGACATGCGAACTCATTCGGTTTGCATCTGCCGGTCTCCGTGCAACATCTTCCCCTACCTCCGCAACCAGAGGACTTCGTTGATATGTCCAATAAACTGCTTGTACGTCGTGCCGCCGTTTTGGGAGCTGGCGTCATGGGTGCCCAAATCGCGGCACATCTGACCAACGCCGGTGTAGACACGGTCCTGTTCGACCTGCCCGCGCCGGACGGTAATCCAGACGGCATTGTTTTGAAAGCGATCGCCGGCTTGGGAAAACTAAAACCGGCACCACTGGCCAGCGCTACCGAAGCGCAAGCCATCGTTCCTGCCAATTACGATACCAGCCTGGAAACGCTCAAACACTGCGACCTGATCATCGAAGCCATCGCCGAACGGATGGATTGGAAACAAGACCTCTATAAGAAAGTCGTCCCCTATATCGCCGATCACGCCATATTGGCCAGCAATACATCAGGGCTAGGTATCAATGTATTGGCGGACGTCTTACCGGAATTCCGGCGGCATAGATTTTGCGGCATTCATTTTTTCAATCCGCCGCGTTATATGCACTTGGCCGAGCTGATTCCGGCCCGGACCACTGATCGCAACGTATTGGAAAGCCTGGAAACTTTCTTGACCACGAATCTGGGCAAAGGCGTGATCCATGCAAAGGACACTCCAAATTTCATCGGCAATCGCATCGGAGTCTTCTCGATCCTGTCCACCATCCACCATACCGCTGGATTCAGGTTGGGTTTCGACGAAGTCGATGCATTGACCGGTCCGCTGATCGGGCGCCCCAAATCGGCGACGTTCCGCACCTCGGATATCGTCGGACTGGACACGATGGCACATGTCATCAAGACCATGGCCGACACGCTGCGGAACGATCCCTGGTATCCCTTCTTCAAATCGCCCAAGTGGCTGGATGCTCTGATCGCCAAAGGCGCTCTCGGGCAGAAGACCGGCGCCGGCATTTTCCGCAAGGTCGGCAAAGATATTCTGGTGCTGGATCTGGAAACACAGGATTACCGTCCCGCGGACCGCGGTGCAGCGCCGGAAGTCGTCGAAATCCTGAAAATCAAAAACCCTGTCGAAAAATTCGCGTGCTTGCGCGGGAGCCAGCACCCGCATGCCAAGTTTCTATGGGCCATGTTCCGCGACCTGTTCCACTATAGTGCCTGTCATCTGGCCGATATCGCGGAAACCACACGCGACATCGACCTTGCCATCCGCTGGGGCTATGGTTGGAAACTTGGGCCGTTCGAAACCTGGCAGGCATCGGGGTGGAAACAGGTCGCGCAATGGATCGCCGACGACATCATCGTCGCCGACAGTGTCAACACTGGCAAGGCCATGAGCAATGCGCCACTGCCGGATTGGGTCTTCGATAGACGCAACGGTGTCTATGATGCGAACGGCAGCTACAGCCCGAGCAAAAATACGCAAATTCCACGCTCATCGCTACCGGTCTACCGGCGGCAACGGTTCCCCGACCCCATGCTGGGCGAAGCGTTCCCGCAAGGCACTACCATATTTGAAAACGAAGGCATGCGGATGTGGAGCGACAACGACGACGTCGCCGTGGTCAGCTTCAAAACCAAGATGAACACCGTATCGGATCAGGTTCTGGATGGTCTGCAGGAAGCCATCGGCCGCGCCGAACGCGACTGTAAAGGATTGGTGATCTGGCAATATGACGAACCTTTCTCCGCAGGTGCGGACCTGAACGGCGCGCTAGGCCTGCTGCAAGCCGGTAAGCTCGAAGCGTTCGATGCGATGGTCGCCAATTTCCAAGCCACCAGCATGCGTATCAAATACTCGCTGGTGCCGGTCGTTGCCGCAGTCCGTGGTCTGGCCTTGGGAGGCGGCTGCGAATTCCAAATGCATAGCGCCAAGACAGTCGCCGCGTTGGAAAGCTACATCGGTCTCGTCGAAGCGGGCGTCGGCCTGCTGCCGGCAGGCGGTGGATTGAAGGAAATCGCTGTACGTGCATCCCAGGCCGCCGGTCCCAACGGTGACGTCTTCGCCGAACTGAAACGTTATTTCGAAACCGTCGCAATGGCCAAGGTTTCCACCTCTGCCACCGACGCCAAGACGTTAGGGCTGTTGCGGACCGGCGACAAGGTCGTTTTCAACACCTACGAAGCCCTGTACATCGCCAAGCAGGAAGCTTCCACACTCTATGAAGGCGGTTACCGCCCTCCCTTGCCTGCTCGTCACATCCGCGTCGCCGGCGACGTCGGCATCGCGAACTTCAAAATGTTGCTGGTCAACCTGCTGGAAGGCCGTTTCATCAGCGACTATGACAGTGAAATCGCCAGTCGTATCGCCGATGTACTGTGCGGCGGGCAGATTGATCGCGGCTCGGTGGTCGACGAAGACTGGTTGCTGAGGCTGGAGCGAAAGCACTTCTTGGAGCTGGCACAACAAGAAAAAACCCAGGCCCGCATCACGCATATGCTTAAGACCGGCAAACCTCTGCGTAACTGAGCGACGAATCGAGGAACATAATCCATGAACAGACAAATCCAAGACGCCTACATCGTCGCTGCTACCCGTACCCCTGTCGGCAAGGCACCCAAAGGCATGTTCCGCAATACCCGCCCGGACGAAATGCTGGCACACGTCCTCAAGTCGGTCATTGCGCAAGCACCCGGCATCGATGTCAAACACATCGACGATGCCATCATTGGCTGTGCGATGCCGGAGGGCGAACAAGGAATGAACGTCGCCCGAATCAGCTTACTGCTGGCGGGGCTCCCCAACACCATCGCCGGTCAAACCATCAACCGCTTCTGTTCCTCCGGCCTGCAAGCCATAGCGCTTGCCGCCAATGAAATCCGACTAGGCAACGCAGAGCTGATGCTGGCCGGTGGTACGGAGAGCATGAGCATGATCCCAATGATGGGTAATAAGATCGCTCTCAGTCCGCAAGTATTCGCCAAGGACGAAAATGTGGCGATCGCTTATGGAATGGGAATTACGGCGGAGAAAGTCGCCGAAGAATGGAAAGTCTCGCGCGAAGATCAAGATGCATTCGCCCTGGCCTCCCACCAGAAAGCCATTGCAGCCATCCAGAGAAACGAATTCAAGGATGAAATCACACCTTATGAAATCATCTCGCATACTCCCGA
>JAITWM010000164.1 GCA_031285265.1 Lysobacteraceae bacterium | reverse complement strand
CTCGTAACTGGCGGAAGCGAATTCCAATTTAGCCGGGAAAATCGTGCCATCCTGCTGTCGCAGGTGCAGCCGGTATTCCGGTGGCGCCGGCTCTCCTTTCGCCATCGCCTTCAATAGCTGCTTGAAACTCTCCATATCTTGCGGGGCGACCATATCCAGCAGTGGCATACCTTCCACATCTTCGAACGACTCGAATCCGAACATCGTCAGATAGGCCTCATTGGCACGAACATGCATACCGTCGTGAATATAGGCAATCGGATCACGCGACGAAGAAATCAATGCATCGCACCGGCGTTCCGTTTCACGCAACATGATTTCCAACCGACGCAACCGGCGCCGGTTCTCCAGCTCGGCACGTTCGGCCTGCAATACCGAGAGCAGATGCTCCGGCTGCCATTTCAGCGCCACCGCACGCGCGCCACCGGCCATCGCCTCCATCATCGCCGAATCGTTGATGGTTCCTACCAGCGCGATCAACGGAATATCCTTGCCACTGGCGTCTATCAGCTTTTCTACGACAGTTTGCGGAAATTGCTGAGATTTGCTCACCAAAGCCAAGTCGATCGGCTGCGAAGTGATTATTTGCGTGATCTCTTCATTACTTTGCGGACGGAACGGTCGAACCGCCACACCGCCATTGCGCACTGTGCTGACAACGGCTTCGGCATCTTCGATACTGTCATCGACAATCATCACCCGCATCGTATTGGCGGCATCTTTTGCGGCTTGCATCATTGAAATCCACGAAAACAGGGAAAAACCGGGAGTCGGCAAGACAAAACACGCCGAGCGCGATGATCCATCCGCATCCATCGCTGATGTTAATGAATCATCTACCCCCACGTATCACGTATTCTGTGACAACCCGCATAGAAACACTAGGATAATATCCGTTCCACGGCGAATTTCTTGTATATGGGCATCGAGATCGAACGCAAATTCCTGGTGGAGAATGACAGTTGGCGCACTGCTGTCCGATCCGTCACAACGATGACCCAGGGTTATCTGAACGACCTTTCGATGATCGAGAATGGACGTCAGCGTGCTTCTGTACGTATACGTATCGAAGGTAAGCAGGCTTTCCTGAATATCAAGTCCCGGGACCTGGGATATATGCGACAAGAGTTCGACTATGAAATACCGATAGATGAAGCAAATGAATTTCTGTCGCTATGCACCGGCAGCCTAATCGATAAACGTCGTTACCATATTCAACACCATGACCACCTATGGGAGGTGGACGAATTTCTCGGGGACAACGCCGGATTAATCGTCGCAGAAATAGAACTCACGCATACGGATGAATACTTTGAGCGTCCAGACTGGCTGGGGATCGAAGTCACCGACCAGACCCGATACTACAACCTGGCGTTGGCCGATCGACCCTATTCGCAATGGACGCAACATGAGCGCCAACCACCGAACAACTGACAATGCGATAGCTGAAATGCTCTTCCACGCACACTTCGCCGGCGGTAGCAATCCGGCAACGGTACGAGCATCGACCGATGCGGAAATCCAAGCTGATCGATCCACCCCGCATACCATCCGATTATCGGCATCTGATGAAGGAATCGCCGATATTGAAGCGCAGATTGCACAAGTCCGAATTACGGGAACTCAAGCCATGCTGACTTTCATATTTCGATGGCCGTTACACTCTGCAAAGCGTGCAATCGTCAAAAATATCTGCCGACGTTCTGCGCGGACTCGTCATCGGACCCAACCCCACCCCTGTGATGAAAGGCCACCACTAAGGAATGGGCGATTACCGGATCTGATCGCCATATCTGCGAAAATGCGCGCCGAGGCACCGAAGCGCAGCCACACGAGCCAGGTGATCGGATGCTATTGATTGGTGTCGCCGGAACTGAGTTGTCAAAACAGGAATGCGATTGGCTGCAACACGATGCCGTCGCAGGCGTAGTCCTATTCAAACGTAACTTCCTGTCTCGCACGCAAGTAACGGAATTATCTTCCGCAATCCGTGCCGTCGCGTCGCGTCCGCAACTGATTTGCGTCGACCAAGAAGGCGGGCGCGTTCAACGCTTCCACGAAGGCTTCAGCTCACTGCCTCCATTACGGCATTACGGCCATCTCTACGATACCGATGCCGTGACCTCGCTATCGCTGGTCGAAGAGCACGCCTGGCTGATGGCCAGTGAGATGCGTGCAATCGGTGTAGACCTGAGCTTCGCTCCCGTCGTCGACCTATGGCGCGGCAATCGAGCGATCGGCGATCGTGCCTTCAGCGCGGAGCCGCACGCCGTCGCCGACTTCGTCCGTGCCTATATCCGAGGTATGCACAGTGCGGGAATGGCCGCCACGCTCAAACACTTCCCCGGTCACGGTTCGGTGCCGGAAGACACGCATTTGAGCCAAGCCGTCGATTCCCGGCCATTGGACCTACTGCGCGCAGAAGACATGCTTCCATTTCAAGTCGGAATCGAAGCCGGCGCCGACGCCGTCATGATGGCGCATGTGATCTATCCACAAGTCGCTCCTGAGCCGGCCGGCTATTCTGCCCACTGGATCGAAAATATCTTGCGTGCAGAACTGGGGTTTCGAGGAGTGGTATTCTCAGACGACATCGGCATGGCCGCCGCCGCCGCCGCCGGAGATGTGGCCAAACGCATCCATGCACATCTGGATGCAGGATGCGACGTCGTACTGGTCTGTCATCCCGAACTGGTCGAAGCATCGTTGCGCGCGATGCAAGGGCGCCGTTCCAATACGGCCGCACTTCTCGGACTGGTCGGACGCGGCGCACTCGGTTGGGATGGGTTGCTCGCCGATGCACGGCACAATCTGGCCCAGTCCCGTCTCCTTTCCGATCTCGATACTATCGTCTAATGCCAACGACTCTGATCCCCGAAATTCTAAAAAAATCCGAACTACTGCTCGATCGTGCCGCTATTGGTCAGGTAATTGCCCGTATGGCCGATGAAATCGCGTCCGATTATCCCGTTCAGCCGTTTGCCGAGGCATCCGTTCCGGATAAGGTTCCGCTTTTCATCACCATCATGCATGGCGGTCTGCTGTTTGCCGCACAGTTGTCGCTGGAACTCGGCGCACGCGGAATCGACCTGCAATTCGATTACTTGCACGCAACACGCTATTGCGGCCTGAACAGCAGTTGCGAACTGATCTGGAAACATCGGCCCGATACACCTTTGTTCAACCGCGACATCATACTGGTCGACGACATCCTTGATGAAGGCCCCACATTACGAGATGTGCGCGCCTGGTGCCTGGAACAAGGCGCATCGAACGTCCGGATCGCCGCTCTGCTGGTGAAGGACCACAATCGCCGGGATCCGCAGTTACGCGCCGATTACGTTGGCATCACTGTACCTGACCGCTATGTCTTCGGCTTCGGCATGGACTATTACGAACAGGGCCGGAATCTCCCTAATATCTACGCACTCAAGGAGTGATACCCATGGACATCGCGCTGGCAGTTATCGGCGGCACCGGTATTTATGACCTGGCTTTGGAGCAAGCGGAAACCCGGCAGATCGATACGCCTTACGGGACACCCTCGGGCGCTCTCCGAATCGGTCTATTGAACGGCAATCGGGTCGCATTCCTCGCCCGCCATGGCGAAATGCACTCTCTGCCTCCGCACAAGATCAACTATCGGGCGAATCTGGCGGCATTGAAACAGATCGGGGCATCCCGGATATTGGCGCTCAATACAGTAGGCGGCATTACGGAACACTTTGCGCCGAGAACACTCGCATGTCCGGATCAGCTGATCGACTATACCTGGGGCCGTACTTCCACCTTTTCAGAAGAACCCGGTACCGAAGTATTGCACGTGGATTTTTCTCACCCCTATTCGCCCCTGCTTCGGCATAAAGTGTTGGCGGCGGCACGTGTCGTCGGCGCCGACGTCGTCGATGGCGGCTGTTACGGCGCAACTCAGGGGCCACGTCTGGAAACCATTGCCGAAATCAGAAGGATGCATCGCGATGGTTGCGATCTCGTAGGCATGACAGGAATGCCTGAAGCAGGGCTGGCGCGAGAACTGAAACTGGACTATGCCTGCTTGGCAATCATCGCCAATTGGGCGGCCGGATGCGGCGATGCCCAGGAAATCACTCTGAACGAAGTACTGGACAACGTCGCCGCCGCAAGTGCTGGATTACCGGAGCTGATAGGGGAATTGGCGCGCAGTTGACCACACCTGCACCGATGCCTCGAAAATCTCGACCCATCACTTTATCTTCACGTCGGTTACGGGATGATGATTCCGCGCACAGAACACCCCCCATACCCCCTAGTTTCCGTGTGTAAGAATGCCCTGGCCATGTCCAGGGCATTTCTTTATCTTCGGCATACCGACACCTCTCTCCCCTGCCCCGCCGATTCGCGATGATGGCCAATCCACCGGCCGGATCGCTGGCAATCTGGATCAGGCAGTACCTCCGCTTGAACTTGCAATGGTCTGTCGATTCCTCGGAAAGATGAACGTTGGGCATACCCATGGGCAACACATATTTGAACTGTTTACATTGTCCGCTTTTCCTTTTCCCATCATTGGGAAAGCATGCGTCATCAGCTCATTCGACTTTAAAATCGAAATAAATATCTCATCGTACAGACAACCGCGACGTATCGTTCGAAGCGATCGGCGACGCAGGGCTACGCTATCGCCGGCTGGGCTTCCAGCCATTTGCCATAAGACGTCAATTCCGTTAGAATTAAAGGGATTTTCCTACCGCTTTTGCGGAAGAAAGGTCCGTTCACCTGCCGAACGTCATCGGCAAATACGCACTCACCGCCGTATCCCATGCCGGGGTGCCTGCTTTCGGAGTTCGCTCCGGAGCCGGTTCGGTCATGGAAGCAGTGAGGAGGCCCAACCCCGGAATCCTCGCCGTATTACGGCGGTTTGCCAATGGTTCGAATCCATGGCAGCAGGGTTCCTTGAACTTATAGGAATTCATATCGATGTCCCAGATCACCATGCGTCAGATGCTAGAAGCCGGCGTCCATTTCGGCCACCAGACCCGTTACTGGAACCCGAAGATGGCGCCTTATATCTTCGGCGCGCGCGGCAAGATTCACATCATCAATCTCGAAAAAACGGTTCCTCTCTTCACCGACGCGATGAACTTCATCTCCGGCATCGCCCAGAGACGCGGCGTCATTCTATTCGTCGGGACCAAGCGCAGTGCACGCGATGCGATCAAGGAAGAGGCCGAACGGTGTGGCATGCCCTACATGACTCAACGTTGGCTTGGCGGTACGTTGACCAATTTCCGCACGATCAAGCAGTCGGTCAGTCGCCTGAAAGAGCTGGAGGCCGCCGAAATCGACGGTACTTTCGAAAAACTGGTCAAGCATGAGGTCCTGGGGCTGCGTCGCGAGCGTGAAAAGCTGGAGGCGTCGTTGGGTGGTATCAAGGACAAGGCGCGCTTGCCCGATGCGCTGTTCGTCATCGATATTGGTCATGAAGACATCGCCATTAAGGAAGCGAAGAAGTTGGGTATTCCGGTCATCGCCGTGGTCGATACCAACTATGACCCCAACCTGGTCGATTACCCCATTCCCGGCAATGACGATGCGATTCGCGCCGTTCAATTGTATGCGCGCGCTACCGCCGATGCAGTACTGGAAGGGAAAGCCGCAGCGCCTTCCGCTGCCACCGTGACCGAGGACGAGTTTGTCGAATTGGATGCCGAGGGCAACCCAGTCGCCAAGGAAGAACGCAAACCGGCTCGCCGTCAGCCACCCAACAACAAAAAAGGCGCCAACAACAAAAAGGGCGCTGTCTTGAACAAAGCCGTCGAAGGAAAGGCCCCGCCTGCGGAAGAAGCCGGCGACGAATGACTTCGAATGAGGAATGGCCGGGTAGAGCATCCGCAGCACTCCCGGCTTTCTCTTAAGCCTTGCCCGGAGCCCAATTCGCTCCGACGGATATAGACCGGCATGGCCATAAAGTTTTCCAGTAATCGGAAGCGATTACTCCACCCACATTTTTATTGAGGTACTGTCATGGAAATCACCGCGTCCTTGGTCAAAGAGCTACGCGAACGCACCGGCGCCGGCATGATGGAATGCAAAAAGGCATTGAGTGCAAATGACGGCGATATCGACACCGCCGCGGAATGGTTGCGCAAACAAGGGCTGGCCAAAGCCGATAAAAAAGCTGACCGGGTAGCCGCCGAAGGCCGTATCGCCGTGGCTCAAACCGAGGGCAAGGCCGTGCTGGTCGAAATCAATTCCGAGACGGATTTCGTCGCCAAGGACAGCAATTTCCTCGCATTCACCGATACCGTCGCACAGGCTGCCCTGGCCTCCGGCACCACTGATATCGAAGCGTTGAAAGCGATCAGGCTGCCCGATGGCGAAACCGTCGAAGAAGCTCGTGCCGCGGTCATCGCCAAAGTCGGCGAGAACGTGCAGATTCGCCGCTTGGTTCGTGTGGATACAAGCGATCACGTCGCTGCTTATGTCCATGGCGGTCGTATCGGAGTATTGCTTGAACTCAAGGGCGGCGATACTGAACTGGCGCGCGGCTTGGCAATGCACGTCGCGGCGATGAATCCTCCCTACGTCGGAGCTTCCGACGTACCGGCCGATTTCATCGCCAAAGAAAAGGAAATCGAGCTGGCCAAGATGTCCGATAAGGATAAAGCCAAGCCTGCCGATATTCTGGAAAAGATCATCAGCGGCAAGCTTAATAAGATCATCAACGAGGTCACACTGTATGGCCAGCCCTATGTATTGAATACCGATCAGACGGTAGAAGCGACGCTGAAAGCCGCCGGTGCAGAAGTCATCGGCTTCCAACGCTTGGCCGTTGGTGAGGGTATCGAAAAAGTGGTCGAAGATTATGCCGCCGAGGTAATGAAGCAAGCCGGTTTGGCATAAAGCCCCCGGCACATTTCTGCAACCGGAAAACGCGCCATAACTGGCGCGTTTTTCATTGGAGCACTGTATTCGCCATCGGCAAGTCGCTCCCTCCGTGACTGACATGCAAAGCACCAGAAGCGTGATCTGCAATCCGCTTCATACGTCATTGAACAGTATCTCCGGAACGTTCCATACCACCCTTCACGTCCATGACATTTCACCGCTGCCGTCGCGGCCGGTTCACTGCCATTCTCTGTTGTCTCTGTATCCTGTACCTTTCAGGTCTGTCAAAAGACGATATGTTTTCTAAACCATGATCGAATTCGGCCATCTCACTCATGTCGGTCTACGCCGTACATTGAACGAAGATACTTATTACGGCGACAGCGAGCTCGGACTGTGGCTGGTCGCCGATGGCAT
>JAITWM010000116.1 GCA_031285265.1 Lysobacteraceae bacterium | reverse complement strand
GGGATCGACTGGACGCAATTGCAGCGAATGACTGATGCGAAAGGCGAACGTTTCGTCCATCGCAGCACGTCGCTCGGAGCGCGAACCGAAGCATTACTACCCGAAATCCTCATCGAGGCCATCGCGGCGATGCCGATTCCCAAGCCGATGCGCTGGGGGGACCGCGATGCCGCGTTCGCGCGCCCGGTACATTGGCTGACGATGTTGCTGGGAAATGACGTCGTCGCCGCCGAATGCTTCGGCATAAGCGCAGGCCGCGACAGCCGCGGTCACCGTTTCATGCAGGACGGGCCGTTGTCGATTCCCCGCCCGGACGACTACATCGCCGTATTGCGCGATGCTCATGTTCTGGTCGACCCCGACGAACGCCGTGAACGCATCGTGCAACAAGCCCATCAGGCCGCCGCCCGTGTCGCCGGCGATGCTCGCATTACCGGCGACAACCTGGAGCAGGTCAATTGCCTGGTCGAATGGCCCTGTGCGGTCCTGTGCGGCTTCGAACCGGAGTTCCTGACCGTACCGCAGGAGGCCTTGATCGAAACGATGGAGGTGAACCAAAAATTTTTCCCGGTTCTGAACCGGAACGGCAGACTGACCGAGCATTTCATCGGTATCGCCAATATCGAATCCAAGAATCCCGACGAGCTCCGGAAAGGCTATGAACGCGTCATCCGTCCGCGTTTTTCCGATGCCCAGTTCTTCTTCGCAGAAGACTTGAAACAAGGGTTGCCGGCAATGGGTGATGGGCTGAAGAACGTCACCTATCACGCCAAATTGGGGACGATCTGGGAAAAGGTACAGCGTCTGGGCGAACTGGCCGAAGCCATTGCCGAAGATGTCGGTGGCGATCGCGCATTGGCGCGCCGCGCCGCCGAACTGTCCAAGAACGATCTGCAATCGCGGATGGTCAACGAATTTCCGGAGTTGCAAGGCATCGCCGGACGGCATTACGCATCGGCTGCCGGCGAGCCCGACGAAGTCGCCCTGGCCATCGACGAAGCCTACCAGCCGCGCTTCGCCGGCGACGATATCGCCTTGTCGCCGCTGGGCAAGATTCTGGCGATCGCCGAACGCCTGGACACCTTGGTCGGCGGTTTCATCGCCGGTCTCAAACCTACTGGCAACAAGGACCCGTTCGCACTGCGCCGCAACGCGTTGGGTCTGGCGCGCACTCTGATAGAAAGCGATATCGAATTGCCTCTGCTCGAATACCTGACCCTGGGTAGTTCGCTAATCATCGCTGCGAAAAGCAATGTGGCATTGACATCGGTGCGTGAATCGATCTATGCGGCACGCTCGGCCGGACTCACATTGGACCTGGCCGCATCGCAAGACCGAATCCGCGAGTTCGTCAAGCGGACTGCGCTGGAAAACTTCGACGAGGATGCGGTTTTCGAACTCTACGACTTCATCCTCGAACGTCTGCGCGGTTACTATGCCGACCAAGGCGTGCCAGCGGCGCACTTCAATGCGGTCGCGGAACGGCGGCCGGTTTCGTTGACCGATTTCGATCGCCGCCTGGCGGCAATCGGCGAGTTCGCCGCCCTGCCGGAAGCCGAGGCGCTGGCCGCCGCCAACAAGCGTATCCGCAACATTCTGCGCAAGGCGGAAGAGACGATTCCACCGACGATCGACCCGGCGCTGTTGAAGGAACCGGCGGAATGCGAACTGGCCGAAGCCGTGGAAGCGGCGCTGGCGGAGACCGGCCAAGCCCTGCTGCGCCGTGATTACATTTCAGTATTGGGCCGATTGGCACGGCTGCGCCCACCACTGGACGCATTCTTCGACAAAGTGCTCGTCAATGCCGAGGATCCGGCCGTGCGCGGCAACCGTTTGGCATTGCTGCACCGGCTGTCCACTCAGTTGGGAAGCGTCGCGGCGATCGACTTGCTGTTCTCCTGAGTATTCCCAGGCATTCCGATGACATTATTGATGACCGGCATCGGCATCGGCATCGACGCCGGCGGAACGGCATTTTCCGCCCGGCGCCTGATCCGGCTTCATGCTTGCTTTCGACAGATCAAGACTGTCATTCGACACACCATTCCATTGGAGTGTGACAGAATGCGCATGTCACCCGCCATCCTCGATGCATGCGATCCCCCCTATTTGTTTTTGCCCTGAATTTTCTTCTATTGGCAAGTTTCGCGGCACAGGCGCGCGGCACGATCGACGACGTCGTCATCATGGGCCTGGACAGAAGCCAGGACGCCGAAATCATCGAAAATATCGAAGTATCGCTTTCGCTCTACAGCAGCCTCGGTAAACGGCAAGGTGAATCGCGGCTGGAGTATCTGCTGCTGCAAGCGGAAAGGGAAACCCGCAGAGCGTTGGAACCGTTCGGTTTCTATTCGCCGACGATCACGGTCGATGCGCCGCGCCAGGAAGGGGAGGAACACTTCACGGTCACCATTCACGTGGAGAAAGGCGAGCCGGTCCGGGTACGCAACGCGCAGATCGTCATGAACGGTCCGGCCAGATACGACCGCTACCTGACCCAGGACCTGGAGGAGTTCCGGCCCAATCCGGGCGAGGTGTTCGACCATAGCGTCTATGAGGATAGCAAGAACCGCATCACCCAACGGCTCGGCGAACGCGGCTATTTCGACGCTGATTTCAGCGTGCGTCAAGTATTGATCACTCGCGCCGATTATGCGGCCGATATCGATCTGGGATGGGACAGCGGCGCACGCTACAACATGGGCCCGACGGCATTCCAGCAGGATTATTTCCGTCCGAGCCTGCTGAATCAACTGGTCTATTGGAAAGAAGGCGACTATTTCCACCAGGGCAGGCTGGACCGCCTACGCGAGTCACTGATCAAGCTCGATTATTTCAGCGTCATCGATATTCAGCCGCGTCCGGAGCAGGCGACCGAGGACTATCGCGTGCCGATCGATGTGAACCTGACACTGGCACGCCGCAGCATCTATAGCGCAGGCCTGAGCTATGGCAGCGAGAGCGGCATCGGTGTACGGCTGGGGCTGGAACGCCGTTACGTCAACTCGCGCGGCCACAAGCTGAACTCCGAGATCGATTATGCGCAAAACCGCAAGCAGCTCTTCTCGCAATACCGGGTTCCTGCATTCCGCTGGGTGGACGGTTGGTATGGTTTCGCACTCAGCGCCTACGACGAACAGACCGACTATATCGATATGCGCAACTTCAGGCTCACCGCCAGCCGCAGCGGCGAGCTCAACCAACGCTGGACTGCCATCGCATCGATCAACGCGTTGCGCGAACGGTGGAGCTACGACATCAACAATTCCGGTTACAACCGTTACGAATATGCGACGTTGATCTATCCCGAGATCAGTGTCGATTATGTGAACGTCGATGATCGGATGTTCCCGCACCGCGGCATCAGCGCCAATGCGTTCGTTCGCGGCGGCACCACTTCTGATTCCGCATTCATCCAAGGATGGGCTCGTATGCGCTGGTTCCAAGGATTGGGCAGTAATAGCCGCATGATTCTGCGCGGTGAAGGCGGCACTACCTGGACCAATGAATTGGTCGGCATGCCTCCCAGTGTGCGTTTTTTTGCCGGCGGCGATCAAAGCATACGCGGCTACGCCTGGCGCGAAGTCGGTCCACGCACACCGCCACCGGATAAATTCGCGCTTGGCGCCAAGTACCTGGTCACGGCTTCGGCCGAGTTCGAGCATTATTTCAAGGGCGGTCCGTGGGGAGGAGCGATTTTTGTCGATGGCGGCGATGCTTTCGACACTACGCCCAATTTCCGGTACGGCGTGGGTATCGGTTTACGCTGGCGCACGCTGGTCGGTCCAGTGCGCATCGATATCGCCCATGGCCTGAACAATCCTGATTCGCAATTCCAGCTCTATCTCAATATCGGAGCCAATTTGTGAACGAAACGGCCGCACCATCCATACCCTCTCCGCCCTCAAGAAGGCGGCAATGGGCGAAATGGAGCGCCATCGTCACTGCAGTGCTGATCCTGGCATCGGTGTCGGTATTTTATTGGTTGCTGCGAACCGAAAGCGGGCGGGATTTCGCATTGAGTCAAGCGGCGGTCCATCTGCCGGCCGGCATGTCATTGCATTGGGGCAATGCGGAGGGAGTCTTGGCCGGACCACTGATTTTGCATGACGTGGATTTCCGCTATGACGATATCCACTTTCGCGCCGGTTACCTGCGACTGGACCCGCATCTCGCGCCGTTGTTTCGCAAACGCCTGCTCCTAGATACCTTGGAGTTGCGCGATGCGGCTTTGAATCTTCCCGCAAGCGAAGAAAAACCGTTCGAACTGCCTACCTGGCCGGACATGCTGCCCCAGCTCGAACTGCCCTTGGGAATCCGTGTCGATACTATCGCCGTCGACGATCTGCGTATCAGCCAAACGGACGAACCCATCGTCGACATCCGGAAAATCCGTGGCGGCATCATGCTCGGTAACGGCCGCCTACGCGCGCGGAGATTGAGTGCCGAAAGCAATCTTGGCAATTTCACCATCAACGGCGATTATCTCCCCGCGCGCAACTTCCATAGCGACCTGGTCGCCACCGCCGTATTTCCCGAGCGCCCAGGCCGGACGCAGGCGCAATTGGGCCTGGTTGCGCGCGGCAATCTGAACCGGATGAACATTGCCCTGGCGGGCAAAGCGCCGGAACCGGTGCAAGCCACACTGACGCTACGCGGAAAGCGCCGCCCGGTCTGGCAGTTCACCGCCGCAACCGAGGCGTTGGACCTCGGACTCATACTGCCGCCCTCCCCAGGAACGGAGCCAACGTCCGCCTACGAACCGATTTCGTTCGACCTGCACGCCGATGGCAAAGGCGGTGACGCCACATTGCAGGGGACGCTGGCACGAGGCGACCTGAAAGCCGTCATCGAACCATCGCAAATCCGCCAGGACAACCAGATACTGACCTTCGATACGTTACTCGTCGCTATCTTCAACGGGCACATCCGGCTGCAAGGAACGATGGATTTCAACGAATTGGGCAACCCTCGTTTCCAGCTTGCCGCCACCGCCTCCGATCTGAATTTTTCTACCGATGCAGTGGGTACTACCCCACCCACTCAAACCGGCGGCGTCCCACGGCCGATCGGTGTTGCAGCCGAACTCGAACTCAATGGCGTGATGCGCAGTTGGGCCCTGACAGGCAACGCAGTGATCACTCGTGATACCGAGCAAGCCAAGCTCGATCTTGACATCGCCGGCGATGGGGAACGCGCCCGAATCCAGACGCTCCAGGCCGAAATGCCGACCGGAACACTCGATGCCACCGGCGAGCTGGTTTGGGCACCCATGCTCGCCTGGGATATCGAAGCCAAGCTGGACGGCTTCGATCCCGGTTATTTCGCACCTGGCTGGGACGGCGCCGTCTCTGGCCTGATCACCAGCCAAGGTCAGGCACGCACCGAGTCCGGTTACGATGCGGAACTGACCCTCTCCAATTTGGCTGGCGAGCTACGCAATCGCACGCTGACCGGACAAGGCGAGTTCGCTCTGCATGGCGAAGAAGGCGAAGGACATCTGGCGCTCGGGCTGGGCAACAGCCGGATCGAAGCCAAGGGCAAAGTCGGCGAACGGATAGAACTCCGGGTCGATCTGCAACCCGCGCATCTGGATGATTTTCTGCCTGGCGGCAGCGGCGTTCTGCGCGGCCACGTACATCTCACCGGCGACAAGACGGCCCCCGACATCACGGCCGACTTGGCCGGCGAGCAATTGCGCTGGAATGATTACGGCGCGCAAACGCTGAGCCTGAGCGGACAACTGCCCTGGCGCGGCAGACGCGGCGAACTGGCGTTGACAGGACAATCCATCCAGGCCGGGATCCTATTCGATTCCCTTCGCGTCAATGCCAGCGGCGCAATGGAAGATCTGCACTTGAACGCCAGTGCGAACACCACTCAGTACGGCGCGATCAGTATCGGAGGACATGCGCGTAAAGCCGCCGCCGAATGGCGCGGCGCACTGGAACAACTGCGCATTTCGCCGATCCGCGGCGACCCTTGGAACCTGCGCGGCGCCGTTCCATTCCGAGCCGCGAATACCGAATGGAGTTTTGACGACGCTTGCCTGATCGGCACCGGAGGCCTCCTGTGCGCGACAGCCGACTGGCCAAAACAAGGAGTCACGTTGAGCAGCAAGGGGTTGCCATTGGAAATGCTGCATCCCTGGCTACCCAAGAACGAAGGCCGCAACCTGCTCTTGCGCGGTACGGTCACCGTCGATGGCAAGCTGCGGCCACTGCCCGGCGGAATAGAAGGGAATCTGCATCTGGCCTCCGCCGATGGCGGTCTGCGCTTGGGCGACCGATCGCGGCGCGAGATTCTCCGCTACGACAATTTCAGCCTAAACCTCGAATTCGACCAACAACATATCCGCACCTATTTCGGCATCGGTTTTAAAGGTGACGGCTACATCGATGCCCGCGCCGAAACCGGCTGGGACGCCTCATCCGCGCTACAGGGCGATCTCCACATGCATATGTCGCGCCTGTTCTGGCTGGAACTGGTCTCACCGGATCTGACCCGCCCGAACGGCGTCCTGCGCGGGCATATCAGTCTACGCGGCACCCGCGGCCAACCCGCGCTCGGAGGACAACTGCTACTGGAAGATTTCACCGGTGAACTTCCCGCACTCGGCGTGACCCTGAGCGAAGGCCGGGGCAATCTGGACGCTCTACCCGACGGTTCGGCGCGCATCAGCGCATCGGCCAAGTCTGGAGAAGGAACGCTCACGGTCGACGGCCAACTTTCCTGGTACGGCGACTCCACGCCATTGCAGTTGCATATCCGCGGTCAGAACGTCCTGATCTCCAACACCAGCGAACTGCGCGCGGTCGCCAATCCCGACTTGCAATTCAGCTTCGCCGGCAAAAATACGATGGTGCTGCGCGGACAAGTCAGTATTCCCAGCGCCGATATCGATCTGGAAAGACTGGATCGCGGCACATCGGTTTCCGAGGATGTGGTCGTCGTCGATCCGATCGATCCCGAGGTCGAAGCCAGCTCACCGCTCGATCTGGATCTGAACATCATCGTCGGACAAGGCGACGGTACGGGCAGCGGTAACGTCAAAATCGCCGGATTCGGACTGAAAGGCACGCTGGATGGCGCCATACACGTCCGTGCACGCCCGGGACGGCAAATGATGGCCACCGGGCTGTTGTACGTCGACGGCAGATACAAAGCCTATGGGCAAGAATTGCAGATCACCCGCGGCCAGCTCACTTGGAGCAACAACGTCATCGCCGCCCCGCGCATCAATCTGCGCGCCGAACGCAGGACCAACGATGTTACCGCCGGCATCGACGTCACCGGCAATGCGCAGGCGCCGCGCATTCAAATCTGGTCGGACCCGGCCATGTCGCAGTCCGAGGCGCTGGGCTATCTGATGTTCGGCCGCAGCCTGGAAGGCGTGTCCCGCTCACAAGCACAACAGATAACCGCCGCCTCTGCGGCGCTGTCGGCCGGTGGCGGACTGCTCGCGGCTCAGCTTGGCGCAAAGATCGGCCTGGATGACGCCGGTGTCACGCAATCGCGCGCTTTGGGCGGCTCGGTCATCGGCGTGGGCAAGTACCTGTCACCCAGACTCTATGTCGGTTACGGCGTATCGATGATCGGCAGCGGCCAGGTGCTGATCCTCAAGTACTTGTTGCGACACGGTTTCGACATCGAACTTGAATCCAGCACCGTCGAAAACCGCGGTTCGATCAATTGGCGCAGGGAAAGATGATGCAGTGCCGGCGGTATTCCACAAACGGTACATGGAAAACGGCATCGAATTCACAGCGGATCGCCAACCGAGCGTCGGATCGGCGATACCGCTGTCATCGACTTCGACAGGCGATGGCAGCGTTTCGATACCGGCCGATCACCGCACACCGGAGCACAGCATAGGCCCCGGCCCCGGTTATTGTTAAAGTGCCGCCTTTGCTTTTCTGGACACCCGGATTCGATGACCACCTCCTTGCCTTCCATCCGTCTGAAGAACAGTTGGCGCTCCAGCCATCCCTGGATATTCCAGAAACTGGTCGAAAAGCCGTCGCAAAAACCCAAACCCGGTACGATCGTCGAGGTACGCGACGTCGATGGCGAATGGATCGGGCGCGGTTTCTACAACGGGCACTCACGCATCGCCGTGCGTGTCCTGGAAACCGATCCCCGGGTTTCCGTCGATGCGGCCTGGTTCGCCGACAGAATCGCACGCGCCGTCGCACTGCGCCGGGACATCCTGAAACTGGACCAAGTCAGCAACGCCTGGCGCGCAGTACACGCCGAAGGCGACGGTCTCAGCGGTTTGGTGGTGGATCGCTACGACGATCTATTGGTGGTCGAATTCTTCAGCGCCGGCATGTTCCGGCATCGCGAGTGGGTCTATTCGGCGTTGCGCGATCAATTTCCCGGCGCGCGCTTCTACAGTCTTGCCGACGAACATGTCCAAAAACAGGAAAGCTTCGACTTCCATGGCAACGAACCCGTCGAGCCGGCGATCATCAGCGAATACGGCGTGCGCTTCCGCGCCGATCCGACCAGCGCACACAAGACGGGATTTTTCGCCGACCAACGCGAGAACCGGCAATGGCTCGCACAACAGTTGACCGGCAAGCGGGTACTCGACCTGTGCTGCAACACCGGCGGTTTCGGCATCTGCGCCAAAGTGCACGGCGCGGAAGAAGTCACCGGGGTGGACATCGATGAAGCCGTGATCGATATCGCCAAAGCCAATGCGCGTCTCAATGCGGTGAAACTGAAGTTCGTTCAAGCCGATATCTTCCCCTATCTGCGCGATCTCGCCGCACGCGGCGACCGCTACGATGCGGTGATTCTCGATCCGGCCAAGATGACCCGCGACCGCGATCAGGTCATCAACGCGCTGAAGAAATATCTGGACATGAACAAATTGGCGCTCGGCGTGGTCAAGCCCGGCGGTCTGTTTGCCACGTTCTCCTGTACCGGCTTGGTCAGCGAAGAACAGTTCCTCGATATGTTGCGCCGTGCCGCCTATTTTTCGGGCCGGACACTGCAAGTGCTGAAGGTGGCCGGCGCTGGCGCCGATCATCCCTTCCTGGCTCACGTGCAAGAATCGCGTTACCTGAAAGCAGTGTTTTGCCGGGTATTGGATTGAGACTCCGCTTCATCACCGCGGCATATCCGCACCGAACCATCGAGACGCCCGGTTCCGACACCCTATCGACGGATACCCTGTCTTTTCGATGATAAAGACCCGGCCGGCGTGAGCAGCCGGGTTCCACCATGCCGGCTTCAGCACACCGAATCCATCCTGTTTCTCCTTTCAAGGATGGACAAACCGCCCAGCCAAGAACATCCACCACACGCGCTGTATATCCATTCATCGCGATAAAGAGATACAATGCGTGCTCTTTCTCAATCCCGCGACCCGTGCGATGACTGCGATCAGCTTCGAGTTCTATCCGCCCAAGACCGATGAACAGCGCCATCAGCTGGATCGTACCGCGCAAAAACTGAAGCACCATTCGCCTTCTTATGTCTCTTGCACGTTCGGCGCCAACGGTTCGACGCTCTCCTACACAGCAGAGACCATTCGCCATCTCAAGCAGCAGCACGAATTCGATGCCGCGCCGCACCTGTCCTGCGTCGGCGGCAGCCGTGAAAAGATCGGTGAAATGCTCGATTTCTACCGCACTATCGGTTGCCGCCGCATCGTCGCCCTGCGCGGCGACACGCCTTCGGGTATGGGGCATTTCGGCGATCTGCGTTACGCATCGGACTTGGTCGGCTTCATTCGCGAACGGCATGGTACACACTTCCACATCGAAATAGCCGCTTACCCGGAAGTCCATCCTCA
>JAITWM010000086.1 GCA_031285265.1 Lysobacteraceae bacterium | reverse complement strand
GTCATTTGAGCTAGGCGCATTAATAATGTCAGGGCGGGCGAAGCCTCGCTGGTCAACGTTTAACGCCGTCGTCGCCGCAGTGTCTTTTAGTTTGCTGCCAAGCTGCAGCATAGCCACTTGAGTAAGAGGGGACCTGAAGTTAGTCGTTTCCAATTGCGGGATGTTACTGTTGCTTCCGGCGGTTAGGAAATATGTTCGCGACAATACCCGGCCTTGGCTAGTACCGGCTTTGACTTTACACAGGAATCAATGAATGAAGAATCGCATACATGGCGCAGTGGCCTCGCTGATCTTGGGAGCAATGACTGCAACGGGAACGGCCGCGGCGGCCGATAAGACGGTATTGAATACGGAGAAGGAGAAGCTCAGCTACGCGGTCGGGATGGATGCGGCCAATTCTTTTCAGGCGATCGCTCAAGATATCGATATCAATGCATTGCAACGTGCAATAGCCAATGCGTTTTCGGGAGCGGCTCCTTTGCAATCCGAAGAGGTGGCCAAAGTGACCGACCAAGCTTTGCGCCAGAATTTGGAAGTGCGTGCCGGCGGGCAAGCGAAAGGCGTCCCGCCAGGCAGCCCGCCGCCCGCGGTTTCCAAAGAGCAGGTCGGATTGATGTTGGGCGACCGTGCCATCGGACCGGCCTTGATTCCCTTGAAAGACAAGATCGATTTGCCCATCCTGATCCAGGCGATGCGCACCAAGTTCACCGATGGGGCAACGCCATTGCTGACCGAAGAGGAGGCCAGGGCCACGTTGCAGGCTTTCATGGCAGCCGCACAACAGGAGGCGGCCGTCCGCGGTCAAGAGACTGCTACCCGCAACCGCGAGGAAGGGAGGAAGTTTCTGGCTGAGAACAAGGCCCGTGCCGGCGTCATTACGACACCTTCTGGTTTGCAGTACCAGGTACTGCAAGAAGGTACCGGGCAACGACCAAAGTCGACGGATCGCGTCCGTGTGAACTATGAGGGCAAATTGCTCGATGGTCAGGTATTTGACAGTTCATATCAGCGCGGACAACCGGCCGAGTTCGGTCTGAACCAAGTAATTGCCGGATGGACCGAAGGAGTGGCTTTGATGCCGGTCGGCGCCAAATACCGGTTCTGGATTCCTTCCGGTCTGGCTTATGGCCCTAGCGGCGCAGGCAACATGATCGGCCCGGATGCGACCTTGGTATTCGAGGTCGAATTGTTGGATATCCTGAAATAAGTAATGGGTCGAGTCGCAGAGCATGGCGCTTGTCCCATGTTGTCGGTTTTATTTTCTGGAAATGAACGTGATGAAAAAACGTATTCGTAGTCTGTTTTCGGCGTTTGCGATCGGAGTGGCGCTGATTGCCGGTACAGTGGCGGCACAGGACAAAGCGGCTTTGGAGACGGATCGCGATAAGCTCAGTTATGCCGTCGGTATGGATATTGCGCAGTCTTTCCGGTTTTTTGCCGACGATATCGATTTGAACGCGATGCAGCGTGCATTGGAAAATGCGTTCGCGGGGGCTCCACCGTTGCAGTCCGAGGATGTAGCGGAAGCGACGAACCAGGCGTGGCGTATCAATCTAGTGGCCCGGTCCGGGCAACCCATGCCGGCGGATACCGAATTGCCAGAGGTTTCCAAGGAAGCGGTGGGATTGATGCTGGGAGATCGTGCGCTCGGCCCCGCATTGGCACCGATGAAGGAAGACATCGACCTGCGGGTGCTGATGCAAGCCGTGCGTACCGGATTCTCCGGCAGGCGCGCGTTGATGAGCGATGCGGAAATGACGAGTACGCTACAAGCCTTCATGACCAACAAACAGCAGGCATTGCAGGCCGAGCATGAGAAGCTTGCCGCTGAAAACGCCGAAGCGGGCAGGAAGTTCTTGGAGAAAAACGCTCGGCGCCGAGGGGTGATTACCACCGTTTCCGGCTTGCAATACATGATATTGCGACAAGGCACTGGCATACGGCCTGGAGCGACCGACCAAGTTCGCGTCAATTATCTTGGGCGAATGTTGAACGGGGATATTTTCGATAGTTCCTACGCGCGCGGTTTCCCTGCCGTCATGGCCGTCGATGGCGTTATCAAAGGATGGACCGAAGGTCTGCAACTGATGCGGATCGGCTCCAAATACCGGTTCTGGATTCCTGCGGAACTGGCGTATGGGGCAGAAGGCGCGCCGGGCGGTCAGATCGGTCCGAACGCTCTGTTGACATTCGATATCGAACTGATGGATGTCGCGCGCGTTCAACAGGGTGAATGAATGATGCATGTCACGATCTTTGGTACGGGTTATGTAGGACTGGTTACTGGCGCTTGTTTGGCGGATGTCGGTCACCATGTTGCGTGCGTAGATATCGATGCGGCCAAGATTGAAGGACTGAACCAGGGACGCATTCCGATCTATGAGCCTGGCCTGGAAACGATGGTCAAGTCTAATCATGCCGCAGGAAGGCTGGCTTTTACGACCGATGCCGTGGCGGGGATTGCTCATGGTGAGTTGATATTCATTGCCGTTGGGACGCCGCCGGATGAGGATGGCAGCGCCGATCTGCAATATGTCCTGACAGTGGCGCGTACCATCGGGCAGCACATGCAGAACCCCGTGATCGTGGTTGATAAGTCTACTGTTCCCGTCGGAACTGCTGACAAAGTGCGCGAAGCAATCGCCGGGGAGTTGCGCAAGCGCGGCGTGGATATCGCGTTCGATGTGGTCTCCAACCCCGAGTTTTTGAAGGAAGGCGATGCGGTTGCCGACTGCATGCGCCCCGATCGCATCGTGATCGGGGCGACTGCTCCCGAGACGATCGACAAGATGAAGCGGCTCTATATGCCGTTCAATCGCAACCATGACCGGATCGTGACGATGGATGTACGATCGGCCGAGCTGACCAAATATGCCGCCAATGCAATGTTGGCGACCAAAATCAGCTTTATGAACGAAATCGCCAACATTGCCGAGCGTGTTGGTGCCGATGTCGAACAGGTTCGCAAAGGTATTGGATCTGATCCGCGTATTGGCTGGCATTTCATTTATCCCGGCGCCGGCTATGGAGGCTCCTGTTTTCCAAAAGACGTACAGGCTTTGACGCGTACGGCTCAATCACATGGTTATCGGGCCGATTTACTGTGCGCGGTGGAGGCAGTCAATGATCGGCAGAAAAATCATCTGTTCGAATTGATGACGCGGCATTACGGTTCGTCTGAGGGACTGCGCGGCAAAACGTTTGCCGTATGGGGACTTGCGTTCAAGCCCAATACCGATGATATGCGTGAAGCGCCCAGCCGTCGGTTGTTGACGTTGCTTTGGGAGGCTGGTGCTCGTATCCGTGCTTATGATCCGGAAGCCATGCAAGAGGCAAAGCGAATCTTTGGCGAGCGTGACGACGTGATTTGTTGCGACTCGGCACAGGCGGCTTTGCAAAATGCCGATGCGTTGGTGGTGGTGACTGAATGGAAGGAGTTTCGGAGTCCGAAATTTTCCCAGGTGCGCGATACGCTGAGAGATGCGGTGGTGTTCGATGGCCGCAATCTTTACGATCCCATCGAAATCGAAGCTGCCGGCCTAGCTTATTATGGCGTTGGTCGAGGACGTTCGGTCACCATCCCCTTATAGTCAATCTGGAATAAGGAACTTGGAGAATGATCGCAGCCGACCATTCAAAAAACCGCTTGGAACAGCGTTTGGTGGAGTTAGAAACCCGGGTGACGTTCCAGGAGCAGGCGTTGGCCGAGTTGAGTGCCGCATTGGCCGATGCGCGTATAGAGAACTCGCGTAATGCCGAGCTGTTGCGCGCCGTTTTGACGGATTTGCACAAGGTTCGTTCCGCCTTGTATGCCGATCCAGAAAGCGAGCCGCCACCGCCGCACTATTGAGTACGCATGCCGGACGGTATGCTTTGGTGCGTGTTTTATATTTTTATATTCTGATTGCCGTTGATTAGTCTGCCATGAGTAATAGTCTTCGCGACCAACTGATGAATCTGGGGTTCAAGGCGGCCCCCAAGCCCGCGCCAGCTCCGAAGCTGAAACCTGTTTCGGGACAGAAACCTGTCCGGAACAAGACCAGAGGCAAGCCCGATTCGCGCAAACATGCGGAAATCGATCTGGCTAAAGCCTACGCATTGCGTGCTCAGCGTGAAAAGAACGAACGTATCGAAGCGGAGCAAACGAAACAGGAAGAAGCACGTAAACGCAAGGAGGCTCAGGCGAAGCTTGAGGATCTGTTGCGGGATAATGCACTGAATGATTCGGGCGCAGAAATTGCCCGACACTTCAGTTATGGCAATAAAATAAAGCGTATCTATGTCACGCAGATCCAGTTACAGGCGCTTAACGCTGGTCAGCTGGGTGTCGTACAGTTGCGTGGCCGTTATCTTTTAGTCACTGCGGAAATACTGGCGGAAGTAGAGGGAATATACCCGGCCGCCATCGCATTGAAAGTCATTCCAGGCGTATCCGGTGAAGAGGATTCGTACTCCGACCCTAAATATCATGTACCGGATGATTTGATCTGGTAAATATGTTCCGTCACTTCCTGAAGTTATCGAGTCTATGAACGAAACAGCAAAACGTGTATTGATCAACGGAGCCTTCGGACGCATGGGGCAC
>JAITWM010000228.1 GCA_031285265.1 Lysobacteraceae bacterium | reverse complement strand
TGCCGGCTGGCCAGCCTGGCGACTGCGTCCAGATTGTCGCGCTTGTTGCCCATCGGCAATGCATGGGACCAGCTACGGGTGATGTAGTCGCTGTATCGGCGCGTGCGAGAACCCGCCTGAATATTGGCGCTGAGAAGGCGGAGTGTGCGCGTGGCTTCTGGCTCCCTGTTCATGGCAACTGACCGCACGCCAAGCTTATTGAGCGGGTTGATGTGTTGCCGAAGCCGAGTTCCGCTCCCGTTCGACCAGCCAGTCGACGGTAGCCAGCATGCCCTCGAATCCCTTGCGGCCGACCGGCACGGTGTATCTGCCGTTGACCACCATCGAGGGAGTGCCTTCGATCTTGGCTTGTACGGCGAATTGTTGCGCACGTTTCATCTTGGCGGCGACACGCGGGCCGTTGAAGGCAGCGGTGAAGGCTTTCGGATCCACCCCGAATCCACTGTAAACCTTGGCGAAGGTTTCGATATTGGCGTCCGGAAACTGGCGCTGACGGACTGCTTCGAACATCGCGTCATGCGTCTTGTCGAGAACACCCATTTCCTCTGCGGCAAAAAAGGCTTGAGCGAATGGATTCCAGTAGCCGCCGAATGCTCCCGGCACAGCAATGAAATTCACATCGTCGGGCAGAGTCCGCTCCCAGTCGTTGATTATCGGCTGCAGGTCGGCGCAGTGCGAGCAGGTATAACCGAATACTTCGGCAACTTCGATCTTGCCGGTTCCCGGCTGGAATGGCGGAGTATCGGTTTCGATATAGTCTGTTCCGGCAATCGGCTCGGATGCGAGTTGCGCATTGCCCGAGGATGCGGCCGGTTGAGCCCGCTGAGAATTCGATTCCTGCACGGTGCAAGCCGCGAGAATTAGCGGCAGCGCCATCAGTGCCAATACATTACGCAATTTCATAGACCGTAATCTCCAAAGTGGGGAGTGTCTTGCTATCAATCGATATCGGAACTTCGAAACTCAACCGAGGGGTGCGAGGAAAGCGGTTCATTTGTTGGCGGCGTGTTCCTGGGCGATCAGCCAACTGGCGATCCGCAGTTTATCTTCGAAACTATTGCCGCCGGTGACACGGTATTTACCGTTGACGATCAAGGCAGGTGTACCATCGACTTCGGTCCGCCGCAGGAAATCGCCGGTCTGCCGTATTTGTTCGGCAACCTGGGGGCTGTTCATCGCGGTGGTGAATTGTTGCGCCGTCACCCCATAGTTCGAATAAAAATCGGCGATTTCCCGGTCGGTGGCGTTACGCGGCAGGCTTCCCAGGTTGTGAATTGCATTGAACACTGCATCATGGGTCTTTTCGGCGATGCCGAGCGATTTTGCGGCGTAATAGGCTCGGGCATAGGTATTCCAGGTGCCGCCGAAAGGTGCCGGTACCGCCGTGAACTTTACATAGCTCGGCAGTTTCTGCCGCCATGGAAGAGCAGCCGATTCAAAATGCGCGCAGTGCGGGCAGGTATATCCGAAAACTTCCACGATTTCGATCTTGCCACGGGCTGGCGGCGACAATGGCGCCGGATTGGGGATCTCGACGTAATCTACGCCGGCGACCGGCGATCCCGGACTGGTGATGGCGATCCATGGCAGCCATAGCAGGACACAGAGCAGAAATCGTGCAGAAGAAGACCTGGCCATAACTTTTTGTCGAAGTCCGAAAGAACGACGCCGGCCTGAATGCCGGCGTCCTTGGAGCGGTAATCATGAACGATCCGACCTGAACGAATCAGCGAAGCTCAGGATTGTTGAGAAGCAGGGCTGGCGGGTGTATCAGGAGCGGCTGATCCATCGGCATTCGGAGCCGGCTGTGAATCGGGCTCCGGCGCCGGTTCGGGTGTCGGTTCGGTTGCTTCCGGCGCCGCGGTTGGTGTGGCGGCAGTCTTCATCGAAGCCACCAGGGCGATGTCCTGCGCGGTATTGTGCAAACCTTGCATATAACTGCTCAACGCCTCGATTTCCTGATCGGTCAAACTATGCGAAACCGTCGCCATGATATTGAAGAAAGACGGATCTTTCTCTTCGGTGACGCCGGTACGATATTCCTGCAGACGGCGCTCGGTGTAGCTGGCGAATTGTCCGCCGATACGCGGGTAAGCCGCGCCTGGGTTGCCGGCGCCGGTCGGACCATGGCATGCGATGCAGGCGGGGATGTTGCGCGCTTTGTTACCGCCGCGGTACAACTTCTGGCCGACTTCGTAGACCTTCATTCCCTCGTAAGGGCCGCCGGTAATGACGGTGTCGTCCGCGCTGCCGGAAGCCACATTTCGCTGCCGGGAGAAAAAGGCGCCCAGATCGCGCATATCCTGCGCTTCCATGTCAGAGACGAAAGGCAGCATCGCAATGGACAATCCGGATGTACGCTGTCCGGTGGCGATCAATGCGATCTGGCGGGCCATGTAAATTTCGCTTTGGCCGGCAGTCCGGGGATAGATGTCGGCGACCGAATTGCCGTCGGTACTGTGGCAAGCGATGCATGTCGCCGCTTTGTCCCTCCCGGCGATGGGATCGCCCCAGTGCGTAGCGCGGAGGTTGATTTCGCGCACCGGCGCTTCGGCATCCGCGGCGGTGACGTCCTCCACCGGTATGGCGGTTTCCTCGACGACCGGAGCTTCATCCGAGATAGACGGCGTGCCCGATGTTTGAGCAGCGTAGGCGGCTGCGGTGATGACCACCGTCAAGCCGGCAATGGCGAAAACGCGAGCATGGCGCATGCTAAAGCTCCGGAGAAAGCAAACGATGAATTAAAGCGCCATAAGGCGCGAAACGGCAGAATTATCTCCGGGTTCGGGTATGCCGGTCAATGAATCGCTTCCATACTCCCCCGTTATCCGCGTCATCGTGCGATCCTATGTTGATGTTCAATCCCTTTACCAACAGCCGTTATCTACTTTCGGCGCACAATCTGAAGCAACTGCCTCCCGATGAAGGCCGGGAAATCGTATTTGCCGGTCGCTCCAATGCTGGAAAGTCCAGTGCACTCAATGCATTAAGTGGACGTAAGGGGTTGGCGAGAGTGTCGAAAACACCAGGGCGGACGCAACAATTGGTGTTTTTTGAAGTATGTCCGCAGCGTTATCTGGTCGATCTTCCCGGTTATGGCTACGCGAAGGTCCCGCAGGCGTTGCGAGAGCATTGGCGGACCTTCATCGATGCCTATTTTCAGCAACGGAGTGCACTGAAAGCTCTGGTGATCGTCATGGATATACGGCATCCGTTGAAAGAATACGATCGGCAATTGCTCGGTTATGCGGTAGTGAATCAGTTGCCGGTTCATGCGCTGCTGACAAAAGCGGACAAGCTGGGGCGAGGTGCCCAGACGATTGCGCTCAACGGAGTACGCAAGGAAATGGCGACGCTTTTCGGGTCGGCAGCGAGCGTACAACTCTTTTCCAGTGAAACCGGTCAGGGCGTAGAACAGGCGCGCGCGGTGACGGCGGCTTGGCTGGGTTTGACGGACAACGATGAGCCGCCGGCTCCGATCGGTGAATGAAGCCGCTTTGCCGTAACGGCATCGTGCATTGTCGCAACCGCCGCATATTTAATGGGGCGGCCACTATGAACAGCGATGTTTGTTCGTCCAGTGCGCGAGGCCGGCAGGATATATCGATATGCGGTGATGGTCCCGGCTAGGCAATATGGGTGTGAAGCAAGCGGCCGACAATGCTGGTGGCAGCCATTGCCAATGCGCCCCAGAAACCGACACGAATCGCTCCGCGCAGAATGGGCGCTCCGCCGGCCCAGGCGGCGAATGCGCCCGAGGCCAGTAACCCCAGGATCGTGGTTACGACGATCGTGAACTCGATACGGTCGCGGGGCGTGAGCAGCGTCGCCAGGACGGGCAACACGGCGCCAAAACAAAATGCGGCGGCGGATGCGGCGGCGGCTTGCAATGGCCGTGCACGCAATGTCTCGGTGATGCCCAGCTCATCGCGCGCGTGCGCCTGTAGCGCATCTTTTGCGGTCAATTGTTCAGCGACTTGGCGGGCGAGTGCATGGTCCAGTCCGCGTTGTTGGTAGATCCAGGTCAGTTCCTCCAATTCGTTGTGCGGATTGTTGTGCAATTCGCGTTGTTCTTGCGCCATATCCGCTTCTTCTATGTCCGCTTGTGACTGAACGGAGACATATTCCGCAGCCGCCATCGACATGGCGCCAGCCACGGTTCCGGCGATTCCGGCGATCAGAATGGTTTCATGGGATGCGCCGCTGGCAGTGATGCCGACCACGATTCCGGCGATCGAAACGATGCCATCGTTTGCGCCAAGGACGGCTGCACGCAGCCAGCCGCTTCTATGCGAGCGGTGATGTTCCGTATGGATGTAAGGTGTGGGTTCTTCGGACATGGGGTCGGCCTGATTCGAAGGGGTTTCATATGCTACCGATGCAAACAGTCGCTGGTGTTTCGATGCCGGGTTAGACCAGACGGCGATCTGACCATACCCCAGACAAAAGCATAACAGCGCTCTGGGCTATAGTTGGCCTGGTGATGAAGAATCTGCGGCATCATTAGAATACTTTCCTCTCCCCTCCTCAGCGAGTCCGTGCTTTGTCGAGTCTCAGTCATGTTGCCGATACATTGATCGTTCGGCGCGATCAGTTGGTCGATGCCATCGCTTCAGGGGAGAAGCCCGAAGCGAATTGGCGTATTGGAACCGAACACGAGAAATTCGGTTTTCGTCTGGATGATTTGCGCCCTCCGTCGTTTGATGGCGAGTGTGGCATCGAGGCTCTATTGAAGGGGCTGACGCGTTTTGGCTGGCAGACCGTGGAGGAGGACGGTCGTGTGACCGCGCTGCTCCGCAATGGAGCTTCGGTGACGCTGGAGCCTGCCGGGCAACTCGAGTTGTCCGGAGGGGTGCTGGAGAACGTTCACCAGACCTGTGCCGAAATAGAGGACCACCTTCGAGAGGTCAAAACGGTTTCCGAGGAGCTGGGTTTGGGTTTTCTCGGTATGGGATTCCAACCGAAGTGGCGGCGAGAGGACATGCCATGGATGCCAAAACAACGTTATCGGATCATGCAAGGCTATATGCCCAAAGTAGGGCGGCTCGGCTTGGATATGATGACCCGTACCTGTACCGTCCAGGTCAACCTCGACTATGCGAACGAGGCGGACATGATCAAAAAGTTCCGAGTTTCGCTGGCATTGCAGCCGGTGGCGACGGCGTTGTTTGCGGATTCACCGTTTACCGATGGACAGCCCAATGGTTATCTGAGCTATCGCTCGCATATCTGGACCGATACCGATCCGGGCCGGACCGGAATGCTCGATTTCGTGTTCGAGAACGGATTCGGCTATGAACGTTATGTCGATTATCTGCTCGATGTTCCGATGTATTTCAGTTACCGCGATGACCGGTATATCGATGCCAGCGGACAGAGTTTCCGGGATTTTCTCGCGGGCAAATTGCCTGCATTGCCGGGACAACTGCCGACATTGCGGGATTGGTCCGACCATATGACCACGGCGTTTCCAGAGGTGCGGCTGAAGCAATATATGGAAATGCGAGGAGCCGATGGCGGGAACAGGAAAAAGCTATGCGCCTTGTCGGCGTTCTGGGTGGGGTTGTTGTATGACACGACTGCACGCGATGCGGCTTGGGATCTGGTCAAGCATTTCACTCCACAGGAACGCCATGCTCTGCGCGATGGGGTGCCTAGGTTTGCATTGAAGCTGCCGTTCCGGAATGCGAGCGTACGCGAGTTGGCTCTGGAAGCGTTGAAGATATCCGCCGCCGGCTTGCAACGGCGGGCGCGGAAAAACAATGACGGGGTGGATGAAGCAGAATTCATAGCACCACTGATCGAGATCGCGGAAGCCAACGAAACCAGCGCCGAACTCAAATTGAGGTTGTTTCGATCGGAGTGGAATGGCGATATCGATAGAGTTTTCCGCGAGTTCGCCTATTGAACCATTGCCGCTTTATGGCAATTTCAAGGGTTCGGACCGGGCGAGCGCGCAGCATATTTCTGAAAGTTCCGACACTAAATGCTCTGCCAGAACTACCGAGGATGGTCCGCTATTCCCGCGTCATGCCCGCCGAATGCGGGCGGTGGCGTGCGGCGTTTATTTCCTTCCGGCCGATATGCGTCGAGCCTCGATGATCTTTCCTGACGAGTACAACGAGGGCAGTTCGGAACGATACAGCGTGATCTTCTCTTCCTCGTCCCAGGTAATGTCGGAGAGATCGCCGCGCAAATCGTTGCGTGCGCCTTGCGGTCTCGGCCATGCGGCGTTTTCGGTTATGACGACGACCTTGTCGCGTGTGACGTTGACCACTTTCATCAGGCCGTAAGCGACATTGGAGCCGTCGTCGCTATTGCTGTTGAACCCGACGCCGGAGAAATGCGATACCTCTGCAGCATACAGATCGCCTACTTTCGGATCAGCGAGTAGGGCGCTGGTGACGGCGGAAGGTGTTTCACTCTGTTCGCCGGTTTGTTCCTGCGCATATACGCCGAAAGAGGAGAAGGCCAATACTGCCGCTAGGAAAGATGCGGAACCGCGGATAAGTAAGGACATGAGATCGGACCGAGGTTTGTGAATTGCACGCATTCTATCAATATCACGCTTTATGGGTGGTTATCCGGCGGATTGAGAATCCGAAACAGCTTTCCGGTCGATTTAGGCATGAAGCTTATATTGAAAGAAACATCGACGATAGCGAAAGATTATCGCAGTATGGAGGAGAAACAATGCGCCCATTTCCCATGATGATGCCGGCGACCGTATAAATTAGTGATCGAAGAAAAAGTTGGCGGGAAAATTTTGATGCGAAACAAACAAGGCCCGCCGGAACGGCGAGCCTTGTGTGCTGGCATTTCGAAAACGTTGCGACGTTTCGATCACTCCATGCGACGGGTCTCAATGATTTTCCCGTCCGCGAACAATTTCTCGAGTTCGGAACGATATAACGGGATTTTTTCTTCCTCGTCCCAAGTGATGTCCGAAAGATCGCCGCGCAGATCGTTGCGCGCGCCTTGCGGATTGGGCCATGCCGCATCTTCGGTGATGACGATGATCTTATCAGGCGTGACTTCGACGACCTTCATCAGACCGTAGGCCGTGTCGCGTTTGCCGCCGCCCGCCTGATCGAAGCCGACGCCGGAAAAGTGCGAGACTTCCGCCGCGTATAGGTCGCCTACCTTCGGGTCAGCCAATAATGCGTCGGGAGTCCGGTTGGAGCGTATATCGGTGGCGGCGGCAGTGTTGTTGCCTTGATTGCCGCCACTGTTGCTGGCTTGCTGAGCAGCCTCCTGGATTTGCTTACATGCAGTCAGTCCGAAGCAAGCGAGTAGAACAGCCAAAAAGGTGATGTGATGTGTTTTCATGGTTTCCGGTACCGGGTATTTGTTTGACTCTGAACTCTTCGATTCTATCTCAAGATAATGGGCATGGACATGAAATACGAAAACATCCGGTCATGACGGGCTGAATCGGCCCATCGTCCGCGCCGATGGGGAATGCCGGGACGAGATAGCCCGCTGCCAGTGACCAGGAAAGTGTCCTTGGGACTGTTCAGTCATCGGGTCGACGATATGGGGGACATGGCATGAATCGATCGATGCAAACC
Source organism: Lysobacteraceae bacterium (assembly GCA_031285265.1). Taxonomy (GTDB): domain Bacteria; phylum Pseudomonadota; class Gammaproteobacteria; order Xanthomonadales; family Xanthomonadaceae; genus JAITWM01. The sequence goes on along the minus strand of JAITWM010000228.1, from coordinate 2,728 downwards.
GCGCAAGGCGGCCACGCGGAGGGGCGATGAGGTAAATAACGGCTTCAGGAGTTCCGGTTCGAAGATCGGATTCGACATGAAACGGAAATTCTCGATGATCGAAGTTCGCGATTCATGCATGCAATTAAGTGATCATCGGCGGAAAATGTAGCCAGTAAATATGCATCGCATCATTTTTTCCGACTACTGTTTCGAATATAGAGGAGCTCCGTGATCAGATCACACGCTGCTGTTGCTTTTGCCGCCGGGAAACCATTAGAAATCGTCGAAATCGACGTCGCTCCGCCGCGTGCGGGAGAGGCGTTGATCCGGATCACGCATACCGGCGTATGCCATACCGATGCCTTTACGTTGAGCGGTGATGACCCCGAGGGCGTCTTCCCGGCCGTGTTGGGACATGAAGGAGGTGGTGTCGTGATCGAAGTGGGGGAAGGCGTCGAGAGCGTAAAACCGGGCGATCATGTGATTCCGCTCTATACCGCCGAATGCCGTCGATGCAAATTTTGTCTGTCCGGGAAAACCAATCTGTGCCAGGCGGTCCGCGCTACGCAAGGCAAGGGCTTGATGCCCGATGGCACGACGCGATTTTCCTATCGAGGGCAGCCGGTCTATCACTACATGGGCTGCAGCACATTCAGCGAATATACGGTAGTGCCGGAAATATCGTTGGCGGTGATCGATCCGGCGGCGGCCTTGGAGAAGGTCTGTTTGCTCGGCTGCGGCGTCACTACCGGCATCGGTGCCGTGCACAATACCGCCAAGGTTAAGGCAGGGGACAGCGTGGCGGTATTCGGATTGGGCGGCATCGGTCTGGCGGTGATCCAAGGAGCGGTTCAGGCGCGAGCAGGGCGCATCCTGGCGATCGACATCAATCCCGACAAGTTCGCACTGGCATGCCGAATGGGGGCGACCGACTGTATCGATCCGAGGGATCACGACCGGCCGATTCAGGAAGTCATCGTCGATTTGACCGATGGCGGAGTCGATTTCAGTTTCGAATGCATTGGCAATGTCGAGATCATGCGCGCGGCGTTGGAGTGTTGCCATAAAGGTTGGGGGGAAAGCGTCATCATCGGCGTTGCCGGCGCCGGGCAGGAAATTCGTACGCGTCCCTTTCAGTTGGTGACGGGGCGGGTTTGGCGCGGCAGCGCATTCGGCGGCGTCAAAGGACGTACGCAATTGCCCGGAATGGTGGAGCAGGCGATGCGCGGCGAGATCGATTTGGATTCTTTCATTACGCATACGTTGCCGCTGGAACGTATCAATGAAGCATTCGACTTGATGCGGGAAGGCAAGTCGATCCGTACGGTGATTTATTTCTGAGGTGGATATGCAACGTACCGAACGGCGCGCCTGTTTTGGCGGATGGCAAGAGGTTTATCGGCATGATGCCGTGACGCTCGGTTGCGCGATGAGCTTCGCGATATACCTGCCGCCTCAGGCGGAACATGAGAAATTGCCAGTATTGTATTGGCTAAGCGGCTTGAGCTGCACCGAACAGAATTTCATCACTAAAGCCGGTGCTCAGCGTTATGCCGCCGAACATGCGGTGATCATCGTCGCTCCCGATACGAGTCCGCGGGGCGCCGATGTCGCCGATGATAACGGCTACGATCTTGGACAGGGCGCGGGATTTTATTTGAATGCCACACGTGATCCATGGTCGACGCATTACCGGATGTACGACTATGTGGTTACGGAATTGCCCGCAGCGATCGAAACGCATTTCCCCGCCACGGATATTCGGGCGATCAGTGGCCATTCGATGGGCGGGCATGGCGCGTTGATCGCGGCGTTGAAAAATCCGGGACGCTACCGCAGCGTTTCCGCATTCTCGCCGATTGTCGCGCCATCGCAAGTTCCCTGGGGTGAGAAGGCGTTCTCTGCTTATCTGGGCGAGGACCGCAGCGAATGGAAACAGTGGGATGCCTGCGAGTTGGTGAAGTTGGCGGATACGAAATTGCCGCTGCTGATCGATCAGGGCGAAGCGGACGAATTCTTGAACGTTCAGCTCAAACCGGAACGGTTACGGGACGCTTGCCGGGATGCGGATTATCCGTTGCGGCTGAGACGGCATCCGGACTATGACCATAGTTATTATTTCGTCGCCAGTTTCATCGGTGAGCATATCGCCTACCATGCGGACAAGCTGCGGTGTCGCTGATGGGTGACCGGTTCCGGGAGCGATAACGTGGGCCTGGGGGCGGTTCTTGAATTGAATGGCTCGTCGAGTAGGAGAGTGGCTTGACATCGAAACGGCATCACAGCTGCCAGCCTGAATAGGTCGATGCCGGAGGTAATCTTGATATCGTTCGACCGCACCACACGCGCCCATGGTTCCCGGCGGATGCGGCTACCCGGATTCCGGCGCTTGGCGGCATTCAGGGGTTTGCCGGACTTCCGTGTTGCTGTTCGTCGTACGCATTCTCCCCGGCCTGTGTGCTCGTCGTCATGCAAGTCGATAGTCGAATGCTTCCCTGAAAAGACCGCTCCTGTACCAGATCTGTCGCCACCGCTCTATTCCGATGCGGATTATGGCGACATGCGTATAGGGTTGTTGCGAGCGATGCGTTATACCACGACTCTTTCGTAGGGTAGATTCTCGTTTTCCATGTTGCGGAATGCGACCGACAGCATCAGTTTGATCCGATTGAGTTGATTGACTTCGGATGCTCCCGGGTCGTAATCGATCGCGGTGATGTTGGCGTGCGGATAATGTTCCTTCAAT
>JAITWM010000224.1 GCA_031285265.1 Lysobacteraceae bacterium | reverse complement strand
CGCACGTTGGCGGCGGCATTGCCGTCGGCGTGGTAGGCCCTGATGGTGACGGCCGATGCAGTTGTCCGGTTGGCCGTGATCGTGACACTCTGCTCGCGCCGGCGCTCATCGGGGCTTTGTGCGATGGCGACGGCATCGGGCAGATCGCTGCGGAGGGTGAAGTGCGCGACGGTCGCCGCGGTTTTCGGCTCGCCATCGAGCTTGAGTCTCAGGCTGTTGCCGACTACCAGCGTCACCTCCCCGGTGACGGATGTGCCGTTATTGCGTTTGAAGACCGGCATAGGGGGTATCCAATGAATGCTTTATACGGATAGTTCAGAATATCAATACCGTCATTCAAATCAATACTTGCATAAGAATATGAAATCAAAACGGTGCGCATCCACCGTTGTCTCGGTAATTTCGACACCGAAACATAATGCCTGAGGTTGCAGCGGCACGGAAAACCAATGCAACGGCATGCGTTTGCCGCCAGCCCCTTCATCACGCTTGGGTTATGCCGGTGTTGTCACCATAATGAAACGATGCAGATCAAATCCGACAATCCAGAGCACGGCTTCCAGTTTCCCGGGATCTTCGAGTTGAGCGCAATGGGCGCCGCCGACAAGCATTTGGAAACCGAGTTGCCTGCGTTGCTTGCGCAGTCGGGCGTCGAGGTGCTGGAAGAAAGCATTCATTGGAAACATTCGTCCAATGGCCGCTACGTTTCGGTCCGGATCGGATTCCGTGCGGAAAGCCGCGAGCAATACGAAGCGGCGCATCAAGCCCTGCGCTCGCATCCGGAAGTCAAATGGACGCTGTGATCGGGGACCTGGTGGTCCGCGATCTGGGGCGCAGTTCGTATGAACCTGTCTGGCGCGCAATGCAGTGGTTCACCGATATCCGGGATGAACAGACTCCCGATGAACTCTGGGCCGTAGAACACGACCCGGTGTTTACGCTGGGACAGGCCGGCAAGATGGAGCATGTACTGGCGGCGGGCGACATCCCGGTCGTTCATGTCGACCGGGGCGGGCAGGTGACCTATCACGGACCTGGACAGATCGTCGCTTATCCGTTGCTGGATTTGCGCCGGCTTAAGATCGGCGTGCGCGACTATGTGCATCGGATCGAACAAGCGGTCATCGACACGTTGGATGAATGGAATATCCATGCCGAGCGCCGCGAAGCGGCTCCAGGCGTTTATGTCGCCGGCGCGAAGGTCGCTTCGCTCGGTATCCGGGTCCGCCGCGGCTGTACGTTCCATGGACTGGCTTTCAATGTGGCGATGGATCTGGAGCCGTTCCACCGGATCAATCCGTGCGGTTATCAGGGCTTGCGGGTGACGTCGGTGCTAGACTTGGGAGGCCCTTCCAGCCTGGCGGCCATCAAAGCCGCTTTGCTCGTGCAGTTGGCGCGCCAGTTCGGTTTGCGGTTGCAGATCGGTGATGAATTGCCCGAGCCGTTGCAGGCCGTTTGATTTTCTTTCATTTCCCTGTGTGTCCTTCCGATGAGCCAGTCTTCTTCCCGCACCATACCGCTTCAGGTCGTCAGCGATAGCTCCGTGCCATTGCAGGCGGGCGATAAGCAATTGGGCGAGAACAAGATCGCGCGTTCGCCGGTGCAGTTCGACGACGTGCCGATACTGCGCAAACCCGCGTGGATCCGGGTACGGATTCCATCCGACGGCTCGGTGGCGCGGTTGAAAGCCAAGTTTCGGACCAATCACTTGGCGACCGTCTGCGAAGAGGCCAGTTGCCCGAATATTCATGAATGCTTCGGCCACGGGACCGCGAGTTTCATGATCCTCGGCGACATCTGCACGCGCCGTTGCTCGTTCTGCGATGTCGCTCACGGCCGGCCCAAGCCGCCCGACCCGCAGGAGCCGGAACAACTGGCGGCGACCATCGCGGACCTCGGTTTGAAGTATGTCGTGATCACCTCCGTCGATCGCGATGATTTGCGCGATGGAGGGGCTCAGCATTTCGTCGATTGCATCACCGCCATCCGCGAGCGCTCGCCGGAGACCAAGATCGAGATTCTGACTCCGGATTTTCGCGGGAAGGGGCGGATGCAGCGTGCGCTGGATATTCTGGCAGCCGATCCGCCGGATGTGTTCAACCACAATATCGAGACGGTGCCGGCGTTGTATCCGAATGTCCGTCCGGGCGCTGATTATTCGTGGTCTTTGACCTTGCTGCAGGAATTCGGGCGGCGGCATTCGCAAATCCCGACCAAATCCGGCATCATGCTGGGAATGGGTGAAACGCTCGAACAAGTGCAAGCAACGTTGCGCGACCTGCGCGCGCATGACGTGACGATGGTCACCATCGGTCAATATCTGCAACCCACGCCGCACCATCACCCGGTATTGCGCTATTGGACGCCGGAAGAGTTTTCCGAGCTGAAGCGTTATGGCGGCGATATCGGATTTGCCCATGTCGCGTCCGGTCCATTGGTGCGTTCGTCCTATCATGCCGACCGTCAGGCCGCCGATGCCGGCGTGGGCGTGGATTCCAACGCTGAATCGGATTCCGTAACACGCTAGCGAGTGCTGGTTTCATAGTGCGAAAGGAGCCGGAACCCTGATGGCCGATTTCAGACGGGGGAGGCCGATACTATCCGATGCGTGGATGGAGGCGCGGGAAGACCGGTTTTTGATGGGTATCGCAAAATTATCGTTCCATGGTTTTTGACCATAACCTGTCTATAAACGGGTTCTTTCGATCTGCCGGCAGACCTCGGCGTATCGGCGCCATATCGGATACGGATTACCGGCACGATGGAATGGTCCGGGGTATGAAAATCATCGGAGCAGGTTTTTGCCGGATATGCTTAACGGCAAGCGCATACGGAGCGAATAATCCTTTGTTTTCTTCGCTCATCCCCGCTAGGCTTTGGTACGGAGTTGAACTCTGGGTAGTGATGGTGCGTCGAAGGACCATCATGTCTTCTTAAACGTTCCGCGATGGCGCGGCTTGAGCAATCAAATGAAACATAGAATTATCACGTTCCTGCTGGCTTTCACTCTGACCATTCCGCTGGCTTTTTGGGCGCATGCGGATCAGCCACGGACACAACCGCTCGCGCCGACGGCCAATCAGGCGGCTACGGCGAAAATGGTATCGGGTCTGTTATCGGATAGCCGTCTGGCCTATCGGCCCAAGCCACTAAATGAGGCGTTGTCGGAAGATATTTTCAAGCGTTATCTGGAAGCGCTGGACGGGAATAAGCAGTATTTTACCCAGGCCGATATCGATAGGTTCGCTCCTTATCGGACCAAATTGGGCAACGCCATCCGTGACGGCGATTTGACGCCGGCATTCACCATCTTCGGTGTGTATAAGCAACGGGTAAACGAACGCGTTGAACATGCGCGCCGGCTACTCAGGCGAGGCTTCGACTTTACCGGGGACGAACGTTGGGAATATGACCGGAAGGAAGCGTCTTGGGCGGCGGATACCCGGGGGTTGGATGATCTGTGGCGCAAGTCGGTGATGAACGACTGGTTGCGGCTGAAGTTGGCCGGTAAACAGCCGGCGGAAATCCGGCAGACGCTCGACCGGCGCTATGCCACCTTGGCGCAGACGATAAACGAATTGAAAAGCGAGGAAGTGTTTTCGTTGTTCCTCAATGCATATGCCAGCGCGATCGATCCGCATACCGATTATCTGACGCCGCGCGCGGCGGAGAACTTCAATCAGGCAATGTCGCTGTCGCTGGAAGGGATCGGCGCACAGTTACAGAAGCAGGATGATTTCGTAGTGATCCGTGAAGTCATTCCCGGCGGGCCGGTTGCGTTGGATGGGACATTGAAAGCGGGTGACCGCATCGTTGGTGTCGGCCAAGGCGCGTCCGGTGCGATCGAAGATGTCGTCGGCTGGCGGATCGATGATGTCGTGAGCAAGATCCGTGGCGCCAAGGGTACGCAGGTGCGAATCGAGTTCATCCCGGCCGAGCGTGGAATCGATGGTCAGCACAGCATAGTGACCTTGACGCGGCAGCGCGTTCAGCTGTCCGAGCAAGCCGCCAAGAGCAAGGTCTATACCATTCCTGGCCAAGACGGCCAACCGTCACGCCGTATCGGCGTGATCGAGTTGCCGGCGTTCTATCAGGATTTCGAGGGCCGCCGCCGCAATGCCGATGACTACACATCCGCGACCCGCGATGTGGCGCGCTTGCTGGAGCAATTCAAACAACAGGGTATCGAGGGTGTAGTGATGGACCTGCGCAACAACGGCGGAGGCTCGTTGGACGAGGCTGTCCAGTTGACGGGCCTGTTCATCGATCGAGGCCCGG
>JAITWM010000189.1 GCA_031285265.1 Lysobacteraceae bacterium | reverse complement strand
CCACCACCCATCACTGCACTCTCCGATGTACCCTTTCAATACGGTGTCACGCACCGTCTCGAAAATCCCGGCAAGGTTCCTTTGGAGCTGATAGAAATCCAATCCGGAAGTTACTTGGGCGAGGACGACATCGTTCGATTCGAAGACAAATACGGACGAACGGAAGATTGAGACTCGTCTCCGGCAGATTTTTTGCTACTGGACAGTTGATCTCCATGATTCGTCGGTTCGCCGGATGGCCGGCATTGTGCGATATGAGGAAGGATCTCGCCTGCATTTCGGACAACTTCGGTATCGGACGACGCCGGTTTCCGCGCCGATCGTATCGCCGAAACCCATGTTCGAGCGAGTATTTTCACGCCTTACGCTGAATGTCCGCGAATACCGTCATCTCCAGCGGATTTCGTTTTTGACGATCCTCGCGCTGATTTCCAGAATGATGTCGCCAGGGAGCTGCGGATACTGCTGCTCCATGAGATCGATCAGTTGGTCGGCGTTTTTCGCCTCGGCGGCAGCGCGATCGAATGTTTGAACATAGTCGGCGGTGAAACGGACCGCTTCCAGGTCTTGCGGCGCGTCGAAGGAAAAACGCCCTGGAATGACGCGTTCCGGTTGCAGGGCTTCGATGCGTTGCAAGGTGACCAGCCAATGGGCGCGGGATTGCGGCGTTCGCGCATCGGCCATCCAGATATGTTCGCCGGAGCTGACAGTGACGCCGGCGACCACCGTCCTGATCGATGGAATCCAGACGAAGGTTCGTTCCGGATCGGGTCCGTCCAGGCCGATGATCTGCAATTCTTGGTCTTCCAGCATCAACGTGTTGCCCGGGATCGGGTCGGGGATGACGATTTTCCCCGGTGCGTTGTCCCGGAGCTGCGGTGTCCAAAGACTCAGATCCTTCTCGCCGTTGGCGCGAATCCCTTCGATCGTTTGCGGAGTGGCCAGGATCTTCGCTTCCGGGAACGCGCGTTGCAATGCCTCCAGGCCGAAGTAGAACGCCGGATCATGATGACTGATATAGATGGCGGTCAGCGTCTTACCTGATTTGGAAATGATTTCCTCGAGTTTCCAGGCATCGCCGCTGGCGAATTGCGCATCGATCAGAATGGCTTCCCGTTCGCCGTAGAGGATGGTCGAAGACGCCGGAATGATGCTTTGCAACTGGGGCGTGTATACCTGCAGCGTCAACGGCGATGGATGTAGCTCGGATCTCGGGGGCGATACGGAAGACGTGTTCGGATCGGTGGGAGCAGAGGGCGTTGTACCGCCGCATGCGCCGAGGATCGTCGCGAGAGTCAGCAAACAGAACAGCCGGAACAGGGAACGGATCATGGCGGGAATTCCTGAGAGAGAGTCGCGGTTGCCCCGTTCGCTCGGTGGGACATCGTGGCAACACCATAAGCTAGGTTTGGGGGGAGACGCTATCCGTCACGGACCGGAGCATGACTGCGATGGCGCATACGGATGTTGGAACGATCGGCGCTTTGGATGCAAGTGCGTTGGGAGTCGCGGTCGTATATCGAATGATGGGAAGGTTCGCGAAAGCGGTGGGTACCGAACTAGAATGTCCCATGGGAATCTACGGAGAGCGGCATTGGGTTTTCCTTATTCGTTGGTTATTTTCGATCTTGATGGCACTTTGGTCGATAGCGTGTCCGACATCGCCGAAGCGGTGAATAGGACATTGGCTCAGTGGCGATTGTCCGGCATCGATGAAGACACGGTCCGCAATTGGCTTGGCGATGGTTCCAGGAAATTGATCGAAAGCGCTTTCCGGCACAGTGGTCGCGAGTTGGATGTCCAGGAGGTCATGCCGGTGTTCATGCGCCACTATCAAGCGTGCCTGTTGCTTGATCCGCGACTGTACCCTGGCGTACGGGAAACATTGCAGGCGTTGCGCGACCGAGGCGTGCCGATGGCGATTTGCTCGAACAAGCCGGCGCAGTTTATTCGCCCCCTGCTCGAAGCGTTGCAGATCGACGATTATTTCGAGGTGACGCTGGGCGGTGATTCCTTGCCGGAAAGCAAGCCCAGTGGCATGCCGCTGGGCTATCTGGCCGATAAGTTCGGCGAGGCGGCGGAGCGATGTCTGATGGTGGGGGATTCATCGGCGGATCTGCATTCGGCGTTGGATGCCGGGATGCCGGTCGCGCTGGTCAGTTATGGTTATACGCGCAATCTGGATCTGGAGTCCGCGCCTGCGACCGCAATCGTGGACGATATTCGGGAAATATTGCAGCTCTGACGACGGTAACGGCGGAGGCAGTGCCCCGTCCACATGCCAGCCTTTGTCGAAAATACGATGAGGACGCCATTGCCGTATGGTTCGACCGCGGCCGGGCCGGTGGTTGGGAAACCGCGAGCGCAAGGCTTTGATGGGTTACGATGATGATCGGATCTAGGAATGATAGAGCCGATCGTATAAGCATAATCCGGCGTGAATACGATCCGGATGGGCCGGAGAGGCTTGAACCCCTCCGGACCGAGGGTCTCTCGAATGCGGTGGTCAGCGCCCGGTTCCCCGGTAACGTACGCTCACGCCATATTCGCGTCCCGGCTGGTTGAACCAAGCAACGGTCTCGTATTCGCGGTTGAACAGGTTGCTGGCGCGTGCTTGCAGGGTCCATTCGGGCGTGAGTGCATATTCCAGGCGTAAATCGACCGTGGCGTAACCGCCCAGGCGTGTGGTGTTGGCGGCATTGTCATAGCGATGGCCTGCGCCGCTGGCGGTGATGCCTGCGCGGAACGCGCCGAAAGCGCGATCGATGTCGATACGCCCCGTGTCACGGGCTCGCCTTGGCAGCCAGTTGTCACGATAGATACCGTGGCCGCGATTGCGCGGATCGGTATGGCTCAGTTGCGTGGAGATACCCCATCCGGCGATCGATGTGGCGAAGGTCAGTTCCGCACCGCGAATGCGCGCTTTGTCGATATTGTTGGGCAGAGATATCGCCGAGTCGTAGGAAATCAGATCGTCGATGCGTGTTTCGTAGAGATTGAGCGACCAATGCCAATGTCCGGCGCGTTGTGCGATGCCCAGATCCAATGATTTGGATCGTTCCGGGTCCAGATTCGGATTGCCGAAATAAGGGTAGTACAAGTCGTTGAACGTCGGGGCCTTGAATCCGGTTCCGTAATTGACGGTGAGCTTGAGGCCATGGGCGAGGCCCATGCCCCAACCCGCGCTGCCGGTGACATGATTCCCGAATTGCTGGTTATCGTCGTTGCGCAGGCTGGCTTGCAATTGATGTGCGCCGAAGCGTGCCTGGTATTCGGCGAAGACACCGGTATTGCGCCGCCGGGTCGCATCGTAGACGGTGCTGCTGGTGACCCGGTCTTCGTACCAGTCCGCGCCGAGGCTCAGTAACTGGGCGTCGCTGAGACCGATATCGCTTTGCAAGGAAATCGAGTCACGACGGGTGTCGAAGGCGCTGACGAAATCACGCACACTGTAACCGGGAGTGGCATGGTAATTGTCCAGTGCGTCCCAATTCCGTCCTGCCTGCAGCATCAGGCCGAACCGTGCGGAGGGGCGCCAGTCGAGTTTGCCGCTGGCGATGCGCTGCAAGCCTTCCGATTCATTACCGGCATACAGGTTGCCGTCGTAGTCGGTACGGCTGGATGTGTTGAAGAAAAGACCCTCCAGGCTCAGTGTATCGGTCAGGTTGACGCCGCCGCGTGTCGAGACGGATATGCTGTGGTAGCCATCCCGGTCGGGTTCATCGACATAACAGCCTGCGCCCCATCCTGCGGTGGTGCCGCGGCAGGCATTGATGCCGTCGGTACCTTGATAGGCGCCTTGCACAGCGATCCAGCCGCGTGTTCCACGATAACTGAGACCGGCTCCCGCTTCGCGCAACTGGTGGCTGCCTGCACCTAGGTGCAGATTCTGCTGCAATCCCGCGCTGCCTTGGGTAGTGAATATCTGGATCACGCCGCCGATGGCTTCCGAGCCGTACAGGCTGGAGCGCGGCCCGCGTACGATCTCGATGCGTTCGACCTGGCCGATCGGAAGGTCGTTCAACGCCGCCGCTCCGGTGGTTGCCGGGCCGACGCGGATGCCGTCGATCAGAACCAGCGTCTGGTTGGTATTGGTGCCGCGCAGGAACAGCGAGGTTTGTTTGCCCGGACCGCCGCTGTTGGCCAGATCGATGCCGGCGCGGCCTCGCAGCAGTTCCGGTAACGATGTCGCTTGGCTGCGTTGGATTTCGGTGCGGTCGATGATCTGTGCCGGCAGAAGGCTGTCTTCCAGCGGAATTCCGGTCCGAGTCGCCGTTACCAGTACCCGGCCCAGGTTGGTGGCGGAGTCTTCCGCATGGGCGGCGGCAGTCGCCGCAAGAGCAGCGAGAAGAGAAATAGAAAGTGATCGGGGCAACACGGGCAACTCCTGTACGATAGCGCGAATGGGCGGTCACGGGCAGGAGGAAAGCAATACGGATGGCGCGGACAAAAGCGGCGCATCATCACGCGCAACGCCCTCCGCGCCGCGATCTCTGTGAACGACAAGGCCGGTCTCCGGGCTTGTGACCGATGTGCGGAACACATCTGGCGCGACGCCTTCCCATGTCTGCCGACACAGTGGCAACCTCACGCTGCGCATCACTTACCGTTGCGGGGGCAGCGTCGGAATGATCCTCGTTCGTGTCGAGGACGCACCGACTTCCCGTTTCAACCGTATAGCTTGAACTATACGGTCACCTTGAAGCGGACGGATTGTACGCGATTCGTCCGGATACTGCCGAATCGTGTCGGTTCTGGTGTGGAATTGCCTATTTAGAAATAGCCGAACACATGGTTATCCGTCAAAAAGTGACGATGCTTCTTAATAATGCGCGCAGCGGCGGCCGGCGTAGTCGTCATTGAACGCAATACTATTCGTCGGTCAATGGACGCCGGGACGCTGGAATCCTTTTCTTGGCGGTACGGGTCTTGGCGGTACGGGAAACCCGGTGTGGTTTCAGGATGCGACAGGTCTGCCGAATGACTTTCGGGGAAAGTGGTACATGCGGCGGCAGGCTCATCCCAGCGCTTCGACGAAAGCCGTGGCGATCGCTTCCAAGCCCTGGCGATCGTCCGCATCGAAGCGCGCGAGTTTGGGGCTGTCCGCATCGAGTACGCCGATGAGTTTCCCGGCTTGTATCAGCGGCACCACCAGTTCCGAACGCGATGCGCCGTCGCAGGCGATATGTCCGGGGAAAGCATCGACATCATCCACGCATTGGGTGCGCAGGTTGCGGGCGGCTGCACCGCAAACCCCCTTATCCAATGGAATACGGACACAGGCGGGCCGACCTTGGAAAGGACCGACGACCAATTCGGTTCCGTCGTAGAAATAAAACCCCACCCAATTCAGATCGGGCAATGCATGGTAAATCAATGCCGATAAATTGGCGGCATTGGCGGTGCGGTCTCGTTCGCCATATAACAGTGCGCGTGCCTGTGCCAGCAGTTGCGCATATTGTTCCGGTTTGGCGCCGGTCAGCGGAGAGGCTGTGAACATGCGCGCCAGTTTAGCAACGTGATGGTTTGATAGTGCGGCATTTTCCGGCCTGGGTGAGCGCGGCGATGACGGCGCGGATTGCAGGGTGGTTCGGTGCCATCGGCGAATAGTGCTCTGCCCAAAGAAAGACCCGGTAGCAGGAGGGAGCTACCGGGCCGGAGTTGCACGAAAGGACCGTGCCAATAGTTGTAGATAAATCAATACATTAGTTTCTTAAATAAAAATCATTTATTGCGTATGGAGGTAGCCAATAAAAGCAAATGAATAGGTACGATGGATCTATCGGATATTGGAACGAACCAATTCATGCAGTTGGCGATGACAGGTTACCGTTGAAGCATGGCGCGATAATCGGATGCTGCTGCTGCGGTAGTGTGCAAAAGTGGTAAGGGGGAAGATACTGGCGAAAATAGGTGTTGCGGTGCAGCGTAACGTGACTGATAAAGTGCTGCAACATGAACATAATGAAAATGGACCGTTCAAATACAGGTCGGAAATTGTGTCATCACCTGTCTTGACGTCAGCCCCGGTAACGGCAGCCGGAAGTGCAGGTTTCGTGGATCACAATTTCACTCAGTTCCGGCAGATCAGGCTTGAGCCGTTGCCAAATCCACAGTGCGAGCTGCTCGCTGGTAGGATTTTCCAGCCCTTTGATGTCGTTCAGGTAATGGTGATCCAACTGATCGTAGATGGGCCCGAAGGCGCGTTTGATGTCGGCAAAGTCCATGATCCAGCCGGTATCGGATGCCGGTTCACCTGCGACATGGATTTCTATCCGGAAGGAATGCCCGTGCAGGCGAGCGCATTTATGACCTGCCGGAACATTCGGCAAGCGATGCGCGGCTTCCACGGTAAAGACTTTGAAAATATCCATTGGCGTATTATCGATGAGGTTCCGGATTCTGGGAAAACGCAACGGAAGGCGAGCCGGGTGCCGGTTCCTTGGGTCGATGCCGTGAAGCAGATGGAATGACGTACTTACATGAACGGATCCGCAGGCCGCATATTCGCAAAGTCGGCATAGGGATCGTGATCGTTCTCCGTTCCGGAAAAACGCAGCTTCAGTGCGAGTCCATCCTGCGAGTCGGAGGCCTGCAACGCTGTTTCTTGCGTGATCTGGCCCGTTTTCACCATCCGGAACAGACATTGATCGAAAGTCTGCATGCCTTCTTCCAATGAGGCCTCCATGGCTTGCTTGATCTCATGAATCTGCCCGCGGCGCAACAGATCGCGAATGAGCGGCGTGTTGATCAGCAACTCCGTTGCCGGGAGCCGTGAACCATCGACGCCGATCACCAGCCGTTGGGAGATCACCGAGCGCAGATTCAGCGCCAGATTCATCAGGACATTCGGGTGCGCGGATTCCGGAAAGAAATTCAGGATTCGCTCGATGGTCTGATCGGCGTTGTTGGAGTGCAGCGTCGCCAGACAAAGGTGGCCGGTTTCGGAGAATGTGATGGCTGCTTCCATCGTAGAAGCATCGAGGATTTCGCCGATCAGAATGACATCCGGTGCTTCGCGCATGGCATTTTTCAGCGCATTTTTGAAACTGTGCGTATCCAGACCGACTTCGCGCTGATTGACCAGCGATTTCTTGTGTTTATGCAGATATTCGATCGGATCCTCGACGGTCAGAATATGTCCGGACATCGTGCTGTTGCGATAATCGATCATCGATGCCAGCGTGCTCGACTTGCCCGAGCCGGTGGACCCGACGACCAGTACCAGGCCGCGCGGTGTAGCGACGATATCCTGCAAGATCGAGGGCAGATTCAATTCTTGCAGCGATGGGATCGTACGCCGGATCAGACGGATGACGATGCTGACTTCGCCGCGCTGCATGAATAGATTGACTCGGAACCGGCCGATATCGGGCAGCGACAAGGCCATATTGAATTCAAGCGTGCGCTCGAAATGCGTTTTCTGTTCGTCGGGGATCAATGAATACGCGATCTTCTGGGTCATGCCGGGCAGCAGCACCGTATTCTCCAGCGGATAAAGCGTGCCTTCGATTTTGAAGTACACCGGCGCTCCGGTGCTCAAGAACATGTCCGAGGCGTTTTTCTCGGTCATCTGCTTCAGAAAGTACCCGATATCCATGAGTGTCAGTCCCCTGGTCGACGTAATCCGGCGATTGCGTACACGACACAAGCTTCCGACAATAGGCCCCGTGTCGGTTTTGGACACGGCCATTGAAGTTGCTCATGAACGTCAGACTAAGCATCGCACAAATCCAATGCTGGCTATATGCCGGCCTGCTCATTTTGAGTACGTCGTGGGTATTTCCGGTACAGGCTCAGGATGCCGATGGCAGCCTGTTGCAGCAAGCGGAGCAGGCCATGCTACGTGCCCAGCAGGCCGATGCCGACCAATATGCGCCAGATTTGATAGAAGCTGCCAGGCAGACGCTGATACAGGCGCAGGGCTTGGCATCGAGTCGCAATCGCAGTGAACGGGCGCAGGCGCCACAATGGGCGGAACGGGCGGCAGTCGATGCGGACTTGGCATATGCCCGCAGCATGCAAGTCAAAATAGATGCCGATTTACGGCATCGCCGTGACGAGATTGCCGAATTGCAGCGCACGCTGGCACGGCCACAGGGAGTGAAATGATGAACTGGAGACACGCCGGATGGTTGTTGCTCGCGGTGTCGATGACGGCGGCCGCGGCCGAACGGCCGGAAGTGATGGAACTCAGGCAGCGGTTGGCCGCATTGCAGACGCATCCGGAATGGGGGCGCATGGCGGCTTACGAGCAGGTACGGGCGCAGCAGGCAGTAGATGCACTCAGCCGGTCGCGGCAGAAAGATCGGGATACGGCTCGGTATCTGGCCGAAAGACGTGTGGAAATCGCCGAAATCAG
>JAITWM010000176.1 GCA_031285265.1 Lysobacteraceae bacterium | reverse complement strand
CACCGATGTCGATGAGTTCCAGCAATCGCTGCTTATCGTCAAGTTTCGCGCCGATATGCGCGGCAATGGTATCGGTAAGACGATCCGGCTCCTCGATGCCATTCAATGTCTGCATTAATTCGGGCGGCAATTTGCGGTTGGTTTTGACATATTGTTCAAACAGCCCCAGCAACGTACGCGCGATAGCGTCCAATTCACGAGAATCACGGCTGTTGACGGACTCAACGATTACACCCTGTCCGTGCAATGCACCGTCCGTTTCTTCAATATGATCGACTTTGACCCGGGCAGTACCCTCTACCAATACTTTGATCGTGCCATCAGGCAATTTCAGCAATTGCAGTACTTGTGCCAGTGTCCCGATTGAATAGAGGTCGGCCGAGCTCGGATCATCCGTTTCAGCGGACTTCTGCGCAACCAGCATGATCTGCTTGTCAGCTTCCATGGCCTGTTCCAAGGCTCGCATGGATTTATCCCGGCCGACAAACAAGGGAATGACCATGTGGGGGAACACCACAACGTCGCGCAACGGTAATACCGGCAAATTGAGTACGACGGTTTCAGAAGAAGACATGAAAGCTCCAGTGCAAGATAGGAGTAACGGTGCGACCTCACCTAGTCCACATTAATGGGGGGCGGGACCTCAATATGCAAGCGATGTCCACGGCCTCTCCAATCATGAAGGACCTATATAAGAACCGCAGATTCCGAATATACGTCCGCGAAACCGGCTATCTCGTCATTCCGCAGAGGCGAGTTTGGCCGACGTATTCGCAGATGCTTGATAGATCAGATAAGGTTCGGATTTGTTTTCCACTACCGACTCGTCTACCACTACCTTGCTGATGTTGTCCTGTGATGGCAACTCATACATCGTATCCAATAACACCGATTCGACAATCGTTCGCAGGCCACGTGCGCCGGTCTTACGTTTCAGCGCCTTACGAGCAATGGCCAAGAGCGCATCCGGCCTGAACTCCAGTTCGACACCTTCCATTTCGAACAGTCTCTTGAACTGTTTGGTGATGGCATTCCTGGGTTCGGTCAATATTTTGATCAATGCCGCCTCATCCAATTCTTCCAACGTCGCCACTACCGGCAAGCGTCCGACGAATTCGGGAATCAAGCCAAACTTGATCAGATCTTCCGGTTCGACATCCATCAGTACTTTGCCTGTGTCCGTTTTACGCGACGCACTTTTGACGGTCGCACCGAAACCGATCCCCCCCGACTCCGTCGTTCGTTGTTGGATGATCTTGTCCAGTCCAGCGAATGCTCCCCCGCAGATGAACAAGATATTTCTCGTATCGACTTGGAGGAATTCCTGCTGAGGGTGTTTGCGTCCGCCTTGTGGTGGTACGCTCGCAACCGTACCTTCAATCAGCTTCAGTAATGCTTGCTGTACACCCTCGCCAGAGACATCACGCGTAATTGATGGGTTCTCGCTTTTGCGCGAAATTTTATCTATTTCATCAATGTAAACAATTCCTTGCTGTGCTTTCTCAACATCGTAGTCGCACTTCTGGAGTAGTTTCTGGATGATATTTTCAACATCCTCACCGACATACCCGGCTTCGGTCAGTGTCGTAGCGTCCGCTATTGTGAATGGAACATTCAACAAGCGCGCCAATGTTTCCGCTAACAACGTCTTGCCTGAGCCGGTAGGACCGATCAACAGAATATTGGATTTGCCCAGTTCGACGTCGTCGTCTTTCTGCCGGCTTTCAACCCGTTTGTAATGGTTGTATACCGCCACGGCAAGCGTCTTTTTGGCGCGCGGCTGTCCTATGACATATTGATCGAGAACTTCCAGGATTTCCTTTGGCTTCGGCAGACTGCTCCGAGCAGATTGCGCCTTCTCTTCCAGCTCTTCACGAATGATGTCATTACACAGCTCGACGCATTCATCGCAAATGAATACGCTCGGCCCAGCAATCAGCTTGCGGACCTCATGCTGACTCTTGCCGCAAAAGGAGCAATACAGAATCTTGCTGTTGTCACCCGAACGGCCTTGCCGGTCTTCGCTCATGCTTTAGTTACTCAATCAATCAGCCCGCAACAAGCGGGATCGATGCGAGGATAGCATAGCGATCTATCCGCACCATATCGCGAACTTACGACACTTTTCCGAATCAGCCTGACTGTATGGACTCGTCCGGTCGATGTTCAAGAACACGATCAATAAGACCATACTCCATCGATTCCGTTGCACTCTTGAAGTTATCTCGTTCAGTATCGCGAGCGATGACTTCGACACTCTGACCAGTATGGCGCGCCAGAATTTCATTCAACTTGGCGCGTAAAGTCAAAATCTCGCGTGCATGGATGTCAATATCGGTAGCTTGGCCTTGAAAGCCCCCTAGCGGTTGATGAATCATCACACGCGAATTGGGCAGTGCAAACCGTTTGCCCGCCGCACCGGAGGCCAGCAGTAATGCTCCCATGCTTGCCGCCTGACCAATACAGATAGTACTAACATCAGATTTAATGTACTGCATGGTATCGTATATCGCCATGCCTGCAGTAACCAAGCCGCCCGGGGAGTTGATGTACAGATGAATATCCTTTTCAGGGTTCTCTGCTTCCAGGAACAACATCTGCGCCACCACCACATTGGCGACGTTGTCGTCTACCGGACCCACCAGAAAGATCAAACGCTCTTTCAACAAACGTGAGTAGATATCGTAAGCCCGCTCACCACGGCTGGTCTGTTCAACCACCATGGGAACCAGGTTCAAGGCTGTAGTTTCAATACGACTCATGGATTCAACTACCTTTCCAGTTAACGACGGATTCAAATCTGCCGAAGCCAAACTCGCCAATTGGCCTTTCATCATGTTTTTTCGAACGTGATTGCCATATCGACGAACCAGTTTATTGCCGGATCGCTTCCTGGAATGTAAGGGTCTTCTCCGTGTGCTGAGTACGCTCGGCAATCCAGTCGATGACCTGTTCCTCCATTACCCGATTCTGCAATCCATGCATTAATTGGGGGTCCTTCCGATACATCTCAACCACTTGTTCAGGCTCTTCGTAAGTCGAGGCGATCAAGCGTAGCGTGTCGGTTACCCGCTTCCCGTCCAGTTGCAATTGGTTGCGCCGAGCGACTTCCCCTACCAGCAATCCGACCAAAACACGCTTGCGTGCGGAATCGATGTACTGCTCATGAGCATTTTCAGGAACTTTTCCAGGATCCTGCCCATTACGGCGTTGCTGTTCCACGACGCGCCAGAGCATCGCGCGTGCCTCATCCTCAACCAAGCGCGGTGGCAACTCGACGCTCGAATAGGCGGCGATCAACTGATCTCCCACCGCACGACGCAAGCGCCCCATTAATGCGCCTTTCAACTCTCTTTCCAGATTGGTGCGGATTTCCCGGCGGAACTGCTCCTGATCGCCTCCACGTACACCGAAGCTTTCAATGAATTTCTTATCGACCTCCGGAAAAACCGGCTCGGAAACATGAACGGCTTTCAGATGCACCTGTGCCTGTTTGCCAGCCAATTGCTTCATTGGCCAGTTATCCGGGAAATCTACCGAAACGGTCTTCTCTTCTCCTTGTGACATTCCCACAAGCGCATCCTCCAGCACCTGCAGCATCACCCCTGAACCGACCACCACCGGGCCGGATTCGACGCCTTCTGCGGGCAAGCGCGTATCGTCGACCTCAGTCCAGCTTTCCATCATCACCGAGTCCGCTTGCGCCGCCGGACGTTCTACCGGATTCCATGTCCGCCGCTGAATACGCAAATTCTCGATCATCTGATCGATATCCGTTTCCACGACTTCGGCCGTATTCCGCTCGATATTCAACTTGCTCACATCGATCTCGCCGAAATCAGGCATTATCTCGAAGGTGGCGATAAAGTTGAGATCGCCGTCCACCGCTTTGTCAATCCGTGGCGAACCCACCAATTGCAGGTCGTGCTCACGCACCGCATCATCGAATACCCGCTGCACCATCTTTTCGAGCACTTCAGCCCGTACCTGCTCTCCATAGCGTTGCTTGACCACTTTGGTCGGCACCTTTCCAGGGCGGAATCCATTGATGCGGGCAGTGCGAGCGATTTCGCGCAAACGATCGTCGATGCCAGCATTCAACTGCTCCGCCGGCAGGCTGAAATTGATGCGACGTTCAAGGTTACTGGTGGATTCGACCGAGACTTGCATAAATTGACTGACTCCTGCTGCCATCCCTGCAAAGGCATGACAATGTAAGTAAATTGGATGATCCGGCTCACAGGCAAACCAGGCGGAGGCAGCTGTGCCAGAGAACCTATTAGTTTGGCTGATTACCGCCTTTTCCGCCAGTCGTATCATGCCCCAATTGACAGTAAGGCCATCAGTTACCACAATAAGCGCCCTTTCGGGGGTTATCCTCGAAAGTCTCGGCCTGATCCGAAGTAATCGGATTCGACTCGAAACATCGGGGTATAGCGCAGTCTGGTAGCGCGCCTGCTTTGGGAGCAGGATGTCGGGGGTTCGAATCCCTCTACCCCGACCACCGTGCCGTCATCACAGCGGCACGATGGTAATGCCCCGTGTTGTGCGCCCGTAGCTCAACCGGATAGAGCACCGGCCTTCTAAGCCGGCGGTTGCAGGTTCGAGTCCTGCCGGGCGCGCCATTGTGATAATGCTGCAATGGCATTTAGAATTGAAAGGTCGTTTTGGTGGATGTAGCTCAGTTGGTTAGAGTACCGGATTGTGATTCCGGTTGTCGGGGGTTCGAGTCCCCTCATCCACCCCACTTACGCGCGCCTTCTCCCGAATCCAGATACGGGGTGGTGTTTGCCAGATGCCAGTTATTTGAATTAGACTGCGCAACCTGTTTTCCGGGCCGTTAGCTCAGTTGGTAGAGCAGCTGACTCTTAATCAGTAGGTCGAAGGTTCGAATCCTTCACGGCCCACCAAATTACTAAAACTAAAATCTAAAGACTTGCAGAAGTGCAGGTCTTTTTTGCTTCGCTTACACTGCCCAAAAAACAGCGCCTGTCTCACGACGCTACAATGCTATGCCCCCCCACCTCATAGCCCTACACTTCAGCCGGAAAAAATCAACACACCTGTAATCCGGTCTGTCTGCACTGCTGGGGATTGATCGACAGAGTATCGATCATGATTGTTCATCGACAATGTGTCTATCAAACCGGCCAGGCACCCCAGTCCACGCGGCTTTGGTGTCGAGTCAAGGCTCGACATTCTTTATCGTGTTGCTGTGACAGTATGGTGCTCACTACCATGGAAGGCATCAATTAGGATATGGTGCGGCGGCGTGTAGGGATTTCCGACGGTGCCACAGTCTCCCTATTTTGGCGCCAAAAACGCCGGGGCATCGCCCTTCTGCGTTAAGTGCATCGCCATAGCATACCGATCGACTTCGTTCACCCCTGCGGCGGCGGAATATTGGCTCCTGAAGGGGTATTCTGATACCTACGGGCCTCCATGGCTGAATAGCCTTGACCTCTCAACTCCTGATAACGCTGCACTCGCCTATCCTTGTGACGTTCATTGCTCTGTCTAGCCAACTCCCGGTCCCTATCATACCGATGCTGCCTTCTTGGCCCCACCTGTCCGCCGTCCTGCCCCTGTCCTTGTATCGGTCCGCCGCCGGCAGGACGCGGATCAGGCTGGCCAATCGTTGGCTCAAGCTGATCAGCGGGTAGTGGCGTATCCGTTCGAAGATTGTCCCAAAAGGGCGTATCCGGGCGCGTCGAAGGCCCCGCTTGGGGGGTAGGCGCTCGCGCAGTTACCATGGCATCCAGCTCTTCCAC
>JAITWM010000161.1 GCA_031285265.1 Lysobacteraceae bacterium | reverse complement strand
AGGTGCGGGGACTGGTAGACCGATCTATCAGACAATAATTGGTGGTCAAACTCAAAACATTGCAGTGACTGTCGGTAGTAATGGTTTTATTGTTGGGGCTAATCCAGCAAGTTTATGATGAGAATAATCAAGCTTATGGCAGACTATCAATGCTACCCACTGTGGGAGGCTTCTCCTGGGGTTGTCGGTAATATTAACCCTGGCGACTTACCTATCTCATCGGACATTAAAAATAGATTATTAGCATGGGCTAATTTGTTTGATGCAACGCTCGATATTGATAATCCAATTGCTTCAGGATTTAAAAGTGAGCAAGCTTTTGATGAGTTCAAAAAAGAAGGAGAAGCTTTAGTGCATGAGTTACAAAAGGAGCTTGGTCCCAATTATTTGGTAACCAAGAAAATATAACTGTAAGGGAGCCGTAAACAATCCCCGTACAATGTGTTGCTCTCCTTACATGCCGTTCGTGCGGGTTGTTTATCACTTTTGGTTACGGGTGTCATGGTGCCGTCGGCCTGATTTTTGAGGATCGATGCATTGAGCACGCTGCACACGATCCGTTGTTCGTGCTCAGGCATTCGTGAGATGGTTTCAAACTGATGAGTGGCTATTGCATCGGAGTTCCAAAAATAAAACGATAGAATGAGTACGGTGAACGCGCCCGGTCAGCCACAACTCGTCGAAACGCTGAAAGCCGATAGCTTCGGCCGTATCCTGCTGGTGCGCGATCGGCAAGGCGATGTGTTCGTTCGCCGTGACTTGAGGGCTTCTCCTTGGTGGCTGCGTTGGCTGGCCCGGTATCTGGCGCGGCGCGAAGCGCGGGCATTGCAGCGGTTGGGCGATCAACCGGCGGCTCCGCGCTTGTTGAACTGGGACGGCATCCATCTCGATCGGAGTTTCTTGCCCGGAGCGGCACTGTATCAGCGCCCGCCTCGCGGTGACGTTGCGTGGTTTCATGCGGCGCGGCGTTTGTTGCAGCAGGTGCATCGGCGCGGCGTGGTCCACAACGATTTGGCCAAGGAGGCCAATTGGCTGGTGTCGGAGGACGGCTCTCCGGCGCTGGTGGATTTTCAATTGGCCAGTTGCGGCGATCCGCGCACGCCTTGGATGCGATTGCTGGCGCGCGAGGATCTGCGCCATTTGCTCAAGCATAAGCGGATGTATTGTCCGCAGGCGTTGACGCCGGTGGAGCGGCGTTTATTGCGTCGGCGGTCGTGGTTGCGTGAGACTTGGTTCCGCACCGGCAAGCCGGTTTATCGGTTCGTGACGCGGCGCTTATTACGCTGGGAGGACAATGAAGGCCAGGGTCCCAAGCCCTGAGGCGGGCGGGTGGTCCATTGAAGGTTTTTGCCGCTGTGGATGATGGGTGTGTGAATTTCGGTAATGTGGAGATTGGCGTGTGCCGGTCCATCGATACGCGGTTGTGAACAGGGCGCGGCTGTCTTTCCGTGAAGCGTGCCGGTCGAATCGTTCCACGGCATCCCGCATGAAAATTAGGTGGGATACCAGCACTTCGGTCGTGTGGATGTATGGCGGCTGGGAGACATGACCGGATGAAGGCGGTCATCGATGCTGTCGGGGTTGGCTGGATCGCCGGATGCGTGTGATCCGGGCCGGCTTTGGTACCGTATCCAGATTAACGTGTCGTCGTTGGAGGAATGCCTATGGCTTCGCTTGCGGGAAAAACGCTTTTCATTACCGGGGCTTCGCGCGGCATCGGTCTTGCGATCGCGCTACGCGCCGCGCGCGATGGCGCCAATATCGCGATAGCGGCCAAGTCCGCCGTTCTCAATCCCAAATTGCCGGGCACCATTCACAGCGCCGCCGATGCGGTCGGTGCCGCTGGCGGGCAGGCGCTGGCTCTGCAATGCGATATCCGTGAAGAGGAGCAGGTGCAAGCGGCTGTGGCGGCGACCGTCGATGCTTTCGGCGGTATCGATATCCTGGTCAACAATGCCAGTGCGATTTGGTTGCGCGGGGTCCTGGATACGCCGATGAAACGTTTCGACTTGATGCAACAAGTGAATGCGCGCGGCAGCTTCCTGTGCGCGCAGGCGTGTCTGCCATATCTGCTGGAATCGCCCAATCCGCATATTCTCGCATTGGCGCCGCCGCCATCGTTGGCGCCGAAATGGTGGGCGCCGCATACCGGCTATACCTTGGCCAAGATGGGTATGAGCTTCGTGACGATCGGTATCGCGGGCGAGTTCGGTCCGAAGGGGGTCGCGGTCAATGCGTTATGGCCGCGCACGCTGATTGCGACCGACGCACTGAACATGATTCCTGGGGTCGATCCCGGCAACGCTCGTAAACCGGGCATCGTGGCCGATGCCGCGCATGCGGTGCTGACGCGGCCGGCGGCGGGATTTTTCGGCAATTTCCTGATCGACGACGAAGTCTTGCGCGACGTGGGCGTGACGGATTTGTCTTCCTATGCGGTCGACCCGACGCAGCCGCTGTTGCTCGATCTCTACCTCGATTGACCATGGCCCGCGCATTTCAGGCCGGTTTTTGCCAAGTCGCTGCGGCGGCTGGAAAATGCGTGGCGCATGTCCATTTTCACCCTATTCTTTTTGATAACCCGGAGTCGATGCCGCGATGAAATATCTGCATGCCATGATCCGCGTCCATGATTTGGAAGCTACCAGCAAATTCTTTACCGAAGGATTGGGCCTGAAGGAAACCCGGAGAATGGAGAGCGCGGCCGGGAAATACACGCTGGTGTATTTCGGCGCACCGGAAAATCCGGAGGCCGAAATCGAGCTGACCTACAATTGGGGATCGGAGGAGGACTATGGCAGCGCGCGGAATTTCGGCCATCTGGCTTTCGAGGTCGAAGACATCTACCGCATCTGCGCGCACTTGCAGGCATTGGGCGTGACCATCAATCGTCCGCCGCGCGATGGTCATATGGCCTTCGTGCGCACCCCGGATTCGATATCGATCGAGCTGTTGCAGAGGGGCGAGCCATTGCCGCCGCAGGAACCGTGGGCTTCGATGGCCAATACCGGCGTCTGGTGATCGTATGGCGGCCAGTGGCCTGCCGCGGAACAGAAAACGGGAATGATCGGTTGTAGCGGCTTGCGGGCCGCCGCAGGCTCACAGCGCCAGACGTTCCCGGACGATTGCCGCTATGCGCGCGGTTTCGCGCAATGGCGTGACTGAAAAGGCGGCCAATGTATCGTCGAACGGACGGATGCGTTCCCGTGCGGACAGCGTATCCAGGAATTTCCGCAGACGGCCGTGGACGCGCTCGGTGCACGATACGAATACCGGTCGGTCCGTGGCGCAGGTCTCGGACAGCATGTTGACCGAGTCCGGCGTGCACAGCAGCCGGTCGGCCCAGCCCAGCAGGCCGGGATAAGGGTTGACGCCATCTTCTTCGGCGTTTTGCCAGAACATGCCCGGCTGCTGCGTCTGCCATTGCCGCAAGCGCGCGCGAATCGGCAGTGGCGTGCGGCGGGAAACGGTCGCCATTATGCTGCCGCCCTGCTGCCGCAGGAGATCGGCCAGGGATGCCAATTGTTGTTCGAAATCGGCGGCGGTCCAGGGCGCGTGCCGGGTCGGGCCGCCGATCAGCCAGGCGGTTCGCGGGCTTGGCAGAACCGCCAGTCGAGAAAATTGCCGTCTGGCGTTTTCCAGCCAAATCGCATCGACCGGATTGAGACTGCCGATCATGCGGATGACATTGCCGCCCTGTAAGCCGTCGTGTTCCGGCACGATGACCAGGTCCCAGTGCTGCGGGCCGATGCGCGGATCGAGGATCTGGACGACACGAGTGCCTCGACGGCGCAGCAGGCGTGTCGCCAATGCGGCCTGGCGGCCGCAACCGATGGCGAGTGTGGGAGGAGAGGACAATGCGTTGGTGAATCGTGGTCCGAAAGCGCGGGCCGCACCGGGCAATGCGTAAGGCGCGAACCAGCGCCAGGGTGCGACGGGATGCAACGTCTGATGAGGTGCATGAGCCGTTAACGCCGTCGCCAATGCCTGGGCTTGCCGCACGTTGCCGCTGTGATGATCGGTGACTGTCCAGAGAAAAGGTTGCATCGGCGTTTGTTCTGTTATTGCAGCTAAATAGTTTCTAAAGTCGATAGCAATATCGTTATTGGAACGAAATATACTGATCGGCGTCGGCGAATCCACCGTCACGCTACTGCATATGGTGCCCGTGTAAAGAACGGACGAACTGAAACGGCATTTTCCACAATCCGCCTTAGGCCGGGGAATGCGGCGAAGGTGCGCATAGGCTTAGTGTCCGCATAAAAGAAGTTCCGTTTTTTATCTTCGATGAGGTATTTACGATGTCGCATGTCTTGAATGACGCTGCGTTGGATCAATTGTTCCGGCAAGCGCGCACCGCCAACGGCTTTCTTGACACGCCAATCAGTGAAAGCACCTTGCGTGAACTGTACGAATTGGTCAAATGGGGGCCGACCGGAGTCAATGGCGCGCCGGCGAGGTTCGTCTTCTTGAAATCGGAGGAGGCGCGAAACAGACTGCTCCCGGCGCTGATGGAAACCAACCGGGCCAAGACCTCCTCGGCGCCGGTGACGGTGATCGTCGGTTACGACGAAGATTTCCACGAACGATTGCCGTATCTGTTTCCGCATGCCGACGCCAAGCGCTGGTATGACGATTCCCACGAGCGCCGCCGCGAGACCGCGTTCTTGAACGGTACGCTGCAAGGCGCCTACCTGATTTTGGCCGCGCGTGCGCTGGGCCTGGATGTCGGCGTGATGACCGGCTTCGATCATGCATTGGTCGATGAGATGTTTTTTGCGGAGACGGCGATCAAGTCCAGCATGCTGGTCAATCTGGGCACCGCCGATGCGAGCAAGATTTTCCCGCGATTGCCGCGACTGAGCTTCGACGAAGCGGCGCGTATTCTCTGAGCGTGACGTGTCGATGTTTTCCCTCAACGAAGGAGTCCACGATGTACAAACGCCTATTGATCGCCGGCGCGATCGGATTTGCGGTGGTGTCCGCATCCGCCGAGCCGGTGAGTTATACGATCGATCCCACGCATACCGATGTGCTCGCGCAATGGAGTCATTTCGGTTTCTCCAACCCCAGCGCGCATTTCGGACAGGTCGAGGGCACGCTGATCTACGATGCGGACGATGCCGCCGCATCCAGCGTCGAGGTCACGATTCCGATGGCGTCGTTGAACAGCTTCGTCCCGAAACTGGACGAACATATGAAAGGCGTCCGTTTCTTCGATGTCGCGAAGTTTCCGAATGCCACCTTCAAAAGCACGCAGGTCGAAGCATTGGGCGGTGGCAGGCTGAAAGTGACCGGAGACTTGACGCTGAAAGGCGTGACGCATCCGGTGACGCTGGATGCCGTGCTCAATGGCATTGGCGAGCATGCAATGCATAAACGGCAGGCCATCGGCTTCGATGCGACGGCGGAAATCCAACGCAGCGATTTTGGCATTACTGAATTCATTCCTGCGGTAAGCGATGCGGTCAGACTGCGAATCACGACCGAGGCATTGGCGCCAGCCGCCCGATAAGCATCGCCGGTGCGATGAGACAGGTGATCCGGCGATAGCCCCGGATTGCTTGCCGTCGCGCCATTAGCTCTGCAATACGCCGTTTTTCCTCATCGCCGGCATGGCGGGGTAAAATCTGCCCTCACCCCTCCAGAGTCGTTTCTGTCATGAGTAAGCCCGCCAATCAGCCGGCCAACGCCGAAAAAGCCTATAGCGTGCATCGCAGCGATCTGCCGTTGAGTTGTCCGACCGCGGAGATGGCGTTGTGGGACTCGCATCCGCGCGTGTACCTGCCGATCGAGGAGGCTCCGGCTGGCCGGGTGATATGCCCTTATTGCGGCGCGGTCTATACGCTGGTGGATTGATTTGCCTCGCTCGCGGCACTGCTCATGCGACCCATGACCGTCGTACAACTGTTGCCCGCGTTGGAATCGGGCGGGGTCGAGCGTTCCACGCTGGAGATATCCGCCGCATTGACGCAAGCCGGACAACGCGCGCTGGTCGTGTCCGCAGGCGGGCGGTTGCTGCCGGCGTTGCGTGAAGTCGGTGCCGAGCACTTCTCATGGGCGATCGGTCGCAAGTCTCCTTGGACATTGCGTTACATATCGGCATTGCGGTCGTTGTTCGTGCGCGAACGTGTCGATATCGTGCATGCGCGGTCGCGGTTGCCGGCCTGGATCGGATACTTGGCGTGGCGCGGCATGCCGGCGGCGCGGCGGCCGCATTTCATCACCACGATGCATGGCTTGAATTCGTCCGGTCGCTACAGCGCGATCATGACGCGGGGGGAACGGGTCATTTGCGTGTCGGACACGGTACGCCGCTATCTGTTGGAGCGCTATCCCGCCACCGATGCGCGGAAGCTGCGGGTCATCGCGCGCGGTATCGATCCGGAAGCGTTTCCGGCGCGGCCTCGTCCCGACCCGGCGGCGCGAGCGGCGGTCGGCGAACGCTATCCCGCGTTGAAGACTGCCGAGCCGCTGCTGCTGCTGCCGGGGAGAGGAACGCGGTTGAAAGGTCATGCCGATGCGTTGCGCCTGCTGGCCGTGCTGCGCCGGGAAGGCTATCCTCGCGCGCGGCTGTGGCTGCCGGGCGCCTGCGAGGTTGGCCGCGAGGATTATCTGAACGAGTTGCGCGCTGAAGCGGAACGATTGGGTATCGCGGAAGCGGCGTTGTTCACTCCCGCCACCTCGCGGATGGCGGAGGCTTACGCCGCTTCCGATCTGGTGCTGCAATTGTCGCGCAAGCCGGAGGCGTTCGGACGCACTGTGGTCGAAGCGTTGTCGGTCGGGCGGCCGGTATTGGGATGGGCGCACGGCGGTGTCGGCGAATTATTGAGCCAATTGCAGCCGCAGGGCGCGGTGACGCCTTTCGACGAGGCCGCGCTAGCGCGGATTGGGATTGCATTGCTGAAAGACCCGCCGCCGTTTCCGGCGACGATTCCGTATACGCTGCGGGCCATGCAGACGGCGACTTTGGCGGTTTATGAAGAATTACTCGGCTGACGCGGGCCGCGACCGGACCGACGCCGGTCACCGGCGCTGGGCGCCGGTCGGGGTGTTGGCGTTCGTGGCATTGTGGCCGTTGCCTGCCTATGCCGAAGGCGCATTGGCGTTGGCGGTGCTGGCGGCATTGTGTCTGTGGGCAAGGATCAAATGGCGCGGCGGCGCGATATGGCCGAATGCGTCGATGCGGCGTTTGGTCATCGTGCTGTTTTTGGCGTATTGGCTGCCGGAATTGTTATCGGCATTCGATGCGCTCGATCGTCCTCGCGCTTGGCGTGAAGTGGCAGCGGATCTGCGCTACTTGCCGTTCATGTGGCTTGCGGCGATGGCGATGGCGGATGCGCGCGATCGCCGCGCGACGGTCGTCGGCTTGGCGGTCATCGTGGCTGTCTGGACATTGGACGGATTGGCGCAGACGGTGATCGGAACCAGTCCGCTGTTCTGGTCGTTGGAAACGTTGAAACAAGGTCTTGGCGGGTCGCCATCGTGTCCGGCCACGGCGGCCGCGCAGGTCGATCGCCTCAGTGGTGTGTTCGGTTCGTGCAATCTCAAGCTGGGGCTGGTGCTGGCGAGTCTGGCTTCGTTTGCGTTGGCGATTGCTGCGCGCAGCGGGCGTTTCGTTTGGCTGATAGTGGCGGCGTTGATCGGCATGACCGTCGTGTTGGCGGGCGCGCGCGCAGCTTGGATCACCTTCGGATTGGTCGCTCTGGTCTCCGGTTGGCATGTATTGGGGGGACGGCGTTTGCTGGCCGCCGCGGCAGCGGGGGTGGTGGGGTTGCTGGCGGTCAGCGCCGTATCGCCGCAGGTGCAGCAGCGCATCGAACGGACCGCCAGCGCGTGGGAAAGCGCTTCCGGCGGACTCGACAACGCACTGTCGGGACGGATGCGAATTTGGAGTGCCGCTGTTTGCATGATTCGGGAACACCCGGTCAACGGCGTCGGCGTACGCAGTTTTCGCGCAGCGTATTCCCAATGCGATCCCGCGCCGGAGACCGCCGCCGCATGGGGAGAAGGCGCGGCGTTGCATGCGCATCAACTTGTGCTCGAAATACTCAGCGAAACCGGCGCGATCGGACTGTTGTGCTGGTTACTGGCGGCGATCGCCGGAGTCAAGGCGTGGCGCGAAGCGTCGCCGGCGGTGCGCGAGCAAGCGCGGCCGGCGACGTTGGCGTTAGTGGTGACGGTGTTTCCGCTCAATACGCATCTGGCGTTCTATTCCACGTTCTGGGGCGGCGTGGCGATCGTACTCGCGGCGTTGTATGCCGGTGCGATAACCGCCTCGCCCGGCGCGAACCGGCATGAATGAAGCATCCGCGCGGCAGCGCAGCTTCACGACGACATCCGCCGCTGCGGCATGCGACCGCTAATAATCGCGGTTGCGTCCTTCGGGTTGCCGTTTGAAACGACGGTGTATCCATAGATATTGCGCAGGAGCTTCGCGCACCATCGCCTCTATCGCCTGATTGACGCGCGCCGTATCGGCCAGGGCGTCTTGAGAAGGAAACGCTTCCAGCGGCGGCGCGATCCGCAGGAGGTAGCGACCGCCTTCGCGGCGATGGAAAAACGGCACCACCGCGCAACCGGTCATCCGCGCCAGCTGATGCGTCGCGGTGATGGTGGCGGCGGGCTTGCCGAAAAAGGGCGCGAACACCGTGTCCTTGCCGCGCATGTCCTGATCCGGCGCATACCAGAGAAAACCGCCGCGCTTGAGATGGCGTACCGCCGCGCGGGTCTCGTGATTGGTGAACATCGCGCAGGCGTAACGCAACCGGCCGCGTTTGACGGCCCATTCCATGACTGGATTACGGTGGCGGCGGTACATGCCGGCCAGAGGAAAGTGATCGCACAGCAGCCGTCCGCACATTTCCAAGGTCATGAAGTGTCCGGATACGAGCAGCACGCCGCGGCCCTCGTCTTGCAGGGCGCGCAGATGTTCCAGCCCTTCGATCTCAACCGTGTCGCGCATGGGATCGGCGCGGCCCCACCAGGCACGGATGAACTCGAACAAGCCGATCCCCAGCGCGTCGAAACTGTCCCGCAGCAAACGCCGCCGCCATTGCGGCGTTTGTTCGGGAAAGCAGTAGCTCAGGTTCAAGACCGCAGCCTTGCGACGTCTTCTGGCGCTATGCCGCGCAAGAAGACCGAGGCCGTGTCCCAGCATTCTTTGCAGCGGCCACGGCAATTGCGCGCCGAGCCATAAGCAACCCAACATCAGCCACATCGGCCAATGGCGCGGCGACAATGGCGGGGCGGAAGAGGAAGGGGCATCTTGGGACATGCCGCGATTCTACCGGCTCCTTCGGCTATGCTTCGCCGCTATGCGGAAAGACATCATCGAAAATCTCCTGCGCGACACCTATTCGCTGGTGCTGTACCTGTTGTCGCCAGCGACCATCTACTACTTGATCCGGCGCGGTTTTCGCGTGCGCGAGTATTTCCAGCGTTGGGGCGAGCGTTATGCCGCCTACAGCGAGGGCCGGTGCCGGCCTTGCGTCTGGCTGCATGCGGTTTCGGTGGGCGAGGTCAATGCCGCCGTGCCGCTGGTCAATGCGCTGCGGCGGCAACGTCCGGATATCCGCTGGGTCATCACCACGATTACACCGACCTGCTCGCCCCAGATCGCGCGAACCCGTTCCGAGCCGGTCG
>JAITWM010000160.1 GCA_031285265.1 Lysobacteraceae bacterium | reverse complement strand
GACCGATTACCAGGCGCTGGTCGACCGTGCACAATTCGTCACCACGCAGGCCGATCAGGACGGATTCGATGCGGAGGTGTCGATTCTCCACATACGCGGCCTAGGCAGCGACATGAGTGCATTGCTGATCCAGGCCAAAGACGGCCGGTTATGGGTGGCCCTGCTCGATTCCGGTCAAGTGCGTTACTACAGCAACGCGCCGGATTGGACCCAGCATCTACCCATCACCGTCCGCACTTGGATCGACAGCAGTTCCGGTGTCACGCAGATCAAACTCATGTCCGCCCGCGGCAAAATTTTGTCTTATCCCTGATACATGCCCGATTTGCTTCCTTCCCAGCGGTATGCCGCTGGCGCGCAGCGCGGCGAATGGCGCGACGACCCCGCACAGCACCCGGCATTGCGCGAACTCGACCGCATCCACTCAGCATTGCTACAGACTTCGGCCGAGCATGGTTGGAGCGAACGTTTGAATTTCTGGAGGAAAACCGTTCCGGAATCTGTCAAAGGTCTGTATTACTGGGGCGAAGTCGGTCGCGGCAAGACATTTCTGGTCGACTTGTTCTATGAAGGCTTGCCGATCGAACGGAAATTCCGCACGCATTTCCACCGTTTCATGCGCAGCATTCACGATCGTCTGCACGGACATGCCGGCCAGAGCGATCCGCTGGTGCAAATCGCGAAAGAGTGGCGGAACAACCTGCGCGTGCTGGTGTTGGATGAATTCTTCGTCACCGACATCGGGGATGCGATGCTACTGGCGCGTCTGCTGGAACGCTTGTTCGCCGAAGGCGTGACGCTGGTGACCACATCCAATACCGCACCAGAGAATCTATACAAGGATGGCCTGCAACGGACCGGTTTCCTGCCAGCGATCGCGTTGCTGGAGAACCGCTGCGTCGTGCTGCACTCGGAGGGTCAGGAGGACTACCGGCTGCGCGCACTGACGCAATCTCCCGTATACCACATGCCGCTGGGCGCATACTCCGAACGCTGGCTGCAACAGCGCTGGGAAGAACTCAGCAATCACACGCCCATTCAACCCGGCAACATCGAGATCGAAGGCCGTAACATCCCGTTCCGGGCGCGCGGCCGCGATATCATCTGGTTCGATTTCGCCGCGCTGTGCGAAGGTCCGCGCAGCACCAACGACTACATCGAGATTGCGCACGAATTCAGTGCCGTCGTCATCAGCAACATTCCCGAATTCGACAGGCATAACGAGGACCCGGCACGCCGCTTCGTCAACCTGATCGACGAACTCTACGACCGCCAGGTCAATCTGATCTGTTCCGCGGCCGCCGCACCGACCGTGCTGTACAACCGCAATAGCCTGCAAGGCGCTTTCGAACGCGCCGCATCACGGCTGATCGAAATGCAAAGCATCGAGTACTTGACTCATGAACACCTGAATTGAGCACGATCAGCGGCCATGCGCCTGGAAACGACTACTGCAACCCAAGCGCCTTTGATCCATTCGGCGATCGCGCCAGAAAGCTCGAATGGAACGAAATCATCGCCCGGCACGCCGCAAAGGAACGTCTCATAACATAGTACCGCCCAATATCCACGCCGCGATGCTGAAATAGATCACCAGACCACTGACATCGACCAGGGTGGCGACGAACGGCGCCGAAGCACTAGCCGGATCAAAACCCAGTTTCTTCATAATGAAAGGCAGCATCGAACCTGCCATCGAACCGAACGACACGATGCCGATCAGCGTGACAGCGATGGTAACGGCCAGCAGCACCCAATACGGACCATAATCGTACAATCCCGTCTTCTGCCAAACGACGATGCGAATGACGGCCAATGCGCCGAGAATCGCCCCCAGCGTGACCCCGGTCGGCAATTCGCGTAACGCCACACGCCACCAGTCGTGCAGTTTCAACTCACCCAGGGCCAACGCACGAATCAACAGCGAGGTCGCTTGTGAGCCGGAATTGCCGCCCGAACTCATGATCAACGGAATGAACAGCGCCAGCACGACCGTCTTGGCCAGTTCCTCGTCGTAATGTTGCATCGCGCTGGCGGTCAACATTTCGCCCAAGAACAGGACGCTCAACCAACCGGCACGCTTCTTGAGCATCTGGGAAAAACCGATCTGCATGTATGGTTTATCCAGCGCTTCCATGCCGCCGAACTTCTGCACGTCTTCGGTCGACTCCTCGATCAACGTGTCGAGGATGTCGTCCACGGTAACGATACCCAATACATAATGGTCCGTATCGACCACCGGAATCGACAACAGATCGTGCCGGCGGATCAGACGCGCCACTTCTTCCTGATCGACCAACGGCCCCACGGTTACCGGCGTATTGACCTGCGCGACTGAGAGTATCGAATCGTCGGGATTACCGGTGATCAAGCGCCGCAATGTGACCATCTGCTCGAGTTGCCTGGTCACTGGATCCATCACATAGATCGCATAGATGGTTTCGCGAGTGCGTTCCACCTCGCGCAAATAACTCAAAGCCTGCGCCACCGTCCAATCGGCCGGCACACTAGCGAACTCGGTGGTCATCAGGCTACCCGCCGTATTGGCCGGGTAACGCATCAGTTTCTGGATCACCAAGCGCGTGTTCGTCGCCAGCAACGGCAATAAATGCTCGCGCTCGGATTCATCGAGTTCGTTGAAGATATCGGTCGCACGGTCGTCGGCCATTTCGACCAACATCCCGGCCGCCTGTTCCAACGGCAATCGCGCAAAGATCCTGCCGGCATGTTTCAACTCCGGCTGTTCGAGGATTTTGACCGCGCGCTCCAACGGCACATTCGCCAGCACGAGCGCGGCGTCCGGCTGCTTGAGTCCATTGAGATATTCCACCGCATCGGCCGTATTGAACGCCGACAATGGTCCGGTCAAAGCGGCGATCCGCCGCCGAGCCATGGTGGATGCGTGATGCAGATTGGTCATGAAATTCTCCCGCTTACCGGCCGTCATGCGGCGGAGCGGGCGAATCGTTGCGGCAGACTCAGTCCATTCCGGGCAATGACGGCAATGTTGTTCGACTATGACTGTCGCTTGACATGATCAAAGACTCCGAAAGGGTTTCACCGCCAGGTCTGAAATCAAACATGGAACCCAACCTGCGGCGAGCGGGAGTTTGCGCGATGAACGCCGTGCCGTCAACCGGGCAGCGCGCCGTGCATCAAAGAAGTATTGCTCTCCTTGTCCAAAACCGTGACGGCCTCTCCCTATAGGTTGTCCCTGATCCGGTTTCTTCAAAAGTACCGGGGCGCTCAGACGATATAGATAATCTTTACTACTGTTTTTTCAAATGATTTTTCCATGTCTTTTATCATCCTTGAATGCGTCTTCCTCCCCTCCACCATATTCCATAGGACAGCTTTAGGATTGCTACTGCCATGCGCTATGTTAGTAAGCAATCCCGGTTACTAGAAAGAAGCAATGATGGCAATTCATCTCCAGACCATGGCAGTTTTGTCGGCGGCTTGATGCTGTCGCACAGATCGCGGGCTTCGTCATCCTGATATAAACCGCCACCCTATGTACCCATATTTTTTCCGTTTTACTATGTCGAATGAGCCGTTTATTTTAATTATCCGTATCCTTTTGCCATGAATGCGATTATTTTTTCTTCATTCAAAAATAATTACTTTCACCATTGGCGAAAAATGGTCATTTCTATTTTGTTCAAAAGAAAACATCCGTACTTTGCATTGACGCCGTACCGATGGAAAACTCAGGCCAATCGCACGGCGTCCGAATAAGGCGGCGTATCGGAGTAATTACCCAGACGCAGATCCGCCTGTAGCCGACGCCACCACTCCGGCTTGAACAGATCGCCATGTACGGCTTTGAGGGCCTTCGCCAATTGCGCCGGCAACCCGAGAAATTGCGGAAACCTCTCTGGAAATACATCGTTCGGGCCGACATAGAACCAGGGGCCATCGGCCATCTCCTCTTCGTAGCACGTTGGTTCGGGCCAATCGCGGAATTCACAATCGGTGATCAGACACAATTCATCATAGTCATAGAACACCACCCGGCCATGCCGCGAAACACCGAAATTCTTCAACAACATATCGCCCGGAAAAATGTTGTTGCACGCCATATCCTTGATCGCCTGACCGTAATCGATCACCGCGCGCCGCGCCGCATCGGCCGTCTGCTCGCGCAGGTACAGATTCAAGGGTCGCAACCGGCGTTGCACATAACAAAGTTTGAGCACGATGTCGGCGCCATCTTCAATCAGATTGTCGGCACAGGTCTGCAATAGTTCATCGAGCAACGCGGGCGCGAAGCGCGTGCGAGGAAACCGCAGGAATCGATACGACTGCGCATCCAGCAGGCGGCCGATGCGATCGAGATTGAACACCAGCGAATACTTGGCCTGGACATCGGCATTCGTCATATCCTTGGGATAGGCGAAGCGATCGCGAATGACTTTGAATACCAACGGATAACTGGGCAGGGTGAACACTGCCATCACCATGCCGGGGGTGCCTTCGGCCTGAGTCAGTTGCTCATTGGAATGACTGGCGAAATGCCGGAAGAATGTGCGGTAGCGCTCCGTCTTGCCTTGCTTGGCTCGGCCCAGCACCGTGTAGATCTCGTCGATCGGCTTGTTCGGCAACAAACTGCGCAAAAACACCACCGCATCGCCGACCGTGCTCAGATCGGCATGGAAATAACTGCGCGAAGTACCGAACAGATGCATCACATCGGCGCGATGAGTCAGTATCGCTTCCACCTTGAGCTTACCGCCATCGTTGATCAGTACAATCACGCAGGGCGAAAATCGGAACTCGCCGAATACCCGGCCGATCAGGTAAGCGCGGCGCTCGCGATAGAACACCGTATCCAACAATTCGATCGCACGGACCGGATGCGCGCCCCAATGCGCCAGATCGTCCTGCAGGCGTACCGCGATCGCAGCGGCGCAGCGCGTCCGATGTGCATAATGAATATCGAAACTGTAATTGCCCAGCACCTGGACGAACGCATCGGTAGAACGCAAATCCGAGATCGCGTAGCTATGCCGCGCGACCGGATGAGTGATGGCATCGGTCGGCTCGATATCCAACGCCACGAATTCGATAACCGGGTCCACACCCTGCGTACTGAAAAAGCGACGTGTCAGCGTATTGTAGAACGTCTTGTACAACTCACGATCGATCAAGCCATCGACCAGAACCGCGTAAGCCGTGCGAATCTGCATCCACAACGGGTGATCGTGCGCACGATCCTGCAATAGCGTCGTCATTCGCGACTGGCATGCATCGATGCACTCGTCGTACAGCGCGATACGCTCGACCGCATCCTCGCGCGCGCCCGCCCAATCCATCATCTCGAAACGCAGCTTCGCCCGACGCGTGATCACCGCAAACCGTTCGTGATAATCGTCGAAGGCGTCGCAGATCAGCTTGGCGATGATCCTGGGTTCGTACGTGTGCATGCATTGGTTCCCGTGAATACAACCACCGTATAGTGTGACCGATACCGCGACCGCCTGGCTAACTCGCGGCGATGGTCGCCACCCCGGACCATCCGCTCGGACGACTCGTCTTCCACCGATACGGACGACAATGCCAGTCGCAACGGTTGAGACGGAACCCGTGTATGTTTTCCGTCATCATGCAAATTCTCGATAAGCTCGCGATTCTGGCCGATGCGGCCAAGTACGACGCATCGTGCGCATCGTGCGATGCCAGCAAAGGCCCGGCGCCCGGCACGCGCGGCAATGCGCCGCGAGCCACCGGAGTCTGCCATTCCTATACTCCCGATGGCCGTTGCGTTTCGCTGCTGAAAGTCCTGCTGACCAATTTCTGCATCTACGACTGTGCTTATTGCATCAATCGCATCTCCAGCGACGTGCGCCGCGCACGTTTCGCTCCCGGCGAAGTGGTGCGGCTGACGCTGGACTTCTATCGGCGCAATTATGTCGAAGGCCTGTTTCTTTCCAGCGGCATCATCCGCAACAGCGATTACACGATGGAGCAAATGGTCGAAGTCGTACGCCGTCTGCGTGAAGACCATCAATTCGCCGGCTATATCCATTTGAAAGCCATTCCCAGCGCCGCTCCGGAGCTGCTTGCCGCCGCCGGGCGCTACGCCGACCGCCTCAGTGTCAATGTCGAACTATCCACCGCTGCCGGCCTGGCGCAGTTGGCGCCGGACAAAACGTTGCCGGTCATTCACTCGACGATGGGCGAACTACGCTGGCGCATCGAGGAAGGACGGCAAGCCAAGCGTGCGGCGGCGCAGCAGCGCGTCAGACCGCCGCGTTTTGCACCGGCTGGACAAAGCACGCAAATGATCGTCGGTGCCGATGCCAGCAACGATCACAGCATTCTGCATGCCAGCGACCATCTGTATCGCGATTATCAACTGAGCCGTGTGTACTACTCCGCTTTCAACCCGATTCCCGGCGCATCACCGGGACTGCCGCCGCGCGCGCCGCCTCTGCTGCGTGAGCATCGCTTATACCAAGCGGATTGGCTGTTGCGTTTCTACCAATTCGATATCGCCGAAGTCGCACCCGACTCCGGCGACGGCATGCTCGACTTGGAAGTGGATCCAAAGCTGGCGTGGGCACTGCGCCACCCAGAACGTTTCCCGATCAATATCAACACCGCGCCACGCGAAGCACTGTTGCGTGTACCCGGATTGGGAACGCGAAATGTCACCCGGATCCTGTCCATGCGACGCCATGCCACATTGCGACTGGACGATCTTGTCCGGTTGCGCACGCCCATCAAGAAGTTGCTGCCGTTCGTCGAGCTTCCCGACCATCATCCACGCCGCAGTCTGGACGATCCGGCCAGACTGCGGCGGCAACTGGCCGCTCCGCCCGAGCAACCCCGGTTGTTCGATTGAACATGGACGCGCATATGTATATCGCTTGCGTCGAACCGCCATGGGGTCTGGACGCCTGGCGCATGCTTGCCCGCGCTGCACTGCGCGCGGAAATACCGCCGGATCGGATCGCATGGACCGATGATATGCAAGCGACCCTGATCCCGGGAACGGAAGTCACAGCATCGACACCTTTGCGCGACACCGCGCGCGTACCGCTGGCCTTCTTCGATCTGGCGGCGACCGTACTGTGCCATCGCGATCCACAACGTCATGCGTTGCTGTACCGCATTCTCTGGCGTCTCGCCACGGGCGAACGCAATCTGCTGCAACGATTGACCGAACCGGACATCCTCCGCGCCCATCGTTGGGCCAAGGCCGTGCATCGCGACACACGCCACATCAAGGGGTTGGTCCGATTTCGAGAGATCGCCGGCATCGACAGCACATTCATCGCCTGGTTCGAGCCTGAGCATTTCACGCTCGACCGTGCCGCGCCGCATTTCGCGCGCCGCTTCGCCGACATGCATTGGGCGATCCTCACGCCTTACCGAAGCGTGCGCTGGGATGGTCGCATGCTGACCTTCGCGCCCGGCGGTACGTGCACCGATATCCCCGGCACCGATGCGCAGGAAGCGCTATGGCGCACTTTTTACGCCAGCGTCTTCAATCCCGCGCGCTTGAATCCAGCACTGATGCGTCAGCAAATGCCGCAGAAGTATTGGAAACTGCTGCCCGAAGCACGCGAACTTCCCGATCTGATTCATAACGCCGGCAAACGAGCC
Organism: Lysobacteraceae bacterium; assembly: GCA_031285265.1. Taxonomy (GTDB): domain Bacteria; phylum Pseudomonadota; class Gammaproteobacteria; order Xanthomonadales; family Xanthomonadaceae; genus JAITWM01. The sequence goes on along the minus strand of JAITWM010000160.1, from coordinate 2,609 downwards.
GACGCGATGATCGAATCCCCGGTAACCCAACAGAAAACTTCCGATTGATCTCTCGCACCACCATCCAATCGATCACCTATGCGGGCTACCCCGACAGGAGAAACGCAATGCAGGCCGATCACTCCGCCCAACATCCTGCATGGAGACATCCAGCGTGTGCTTAGGTAGCCTATGAAATCGTTTTCTAGATCCGACCGAGCGCCATGATCCGCAGCGATTATATTCTGCTTCTATCCTGCCCCGACCGCACCGGCATCGTTTACCGGGTGACCGAGCTATTGTTCAAACTCGGTTGCAATATTGTCGATGCCCAACAGTTCGGAGATGCGGAAACCGGCCAATTTTTCCTGCGCGTGCATTTCAGCATTTCGACTGAAATCGATCAGGAATTCCTGCAACAAGAGTTTGCCCCGCTAGGCGACGAATTCTCGATGGACTGGAAGATCCACGACCTCAACCAGCGCGCACGGCTGCTGGTGCTGGTCAGCAAGCAAGGACATTGCCTCAACGATTTACTGTTCCGCGCACACAGCGGACAACTCCCGGTAGATATCGCCGCCGTCGTTTCCAATCATCCCGACTACGGCAAACTCGCCGAGTCTTACCATATTCCCTTCCATTTTCTGCCCGTCGGCCCCGATAACCATAGCGAGCAAGAATGGGATATTCTGAACCTAATCGAACGGGAAAATATCGACCTGGTGGTGCTGGCGCGCTATATGCAGATTCTTTCTGCATCGATGTGCGACGCACTGGCCGGCCGAGCAATCAATATCCACCATAGCTTTCTACCCAGCTTCAAAGGCGCGCAACCCTATCACCAAGCCTACGCGCGCGGCGTCAAGATCATTGGCGCGACCGCACACTATGTCACCGCCGAGTTGGACGAAGGCCCGATCATCGAACAAGATATTTCGCGCGTCGATCACAATATGACTCCGCGGGACCTGATCCGCGTCGGCAGCGACATCGAATCACGGGTACTGGCGCGCGCCGTGCGCCGCCATGTGGAACACCGCATCCTGCTCAATGGCCACAAGACGGTCGTATTCCACTGATCTGTTGATTTCCACTTAAAACTGCCCCTGGGTTTTCCTTGAAACTTGACCCACCGGGTTTAGGTTGAAAGAAGGTATCAGATCAGGGTTTGGAAGCACCTCCTTTTTGGTTTTTGGATTTTTTTGTGTCTGCGCTGGCGGAGCTGTTTCGGAATCGCCAGGAGTCGTTGTTGAGTACCGTCTAGAACTGACCTGCATATGGCCTGCGGAGGCACGGAATTTCGTTCGAAAATCGGCGGCTTCGCCTAAACCGGCCCGGATCACTATATGCCATGACGGTTCCAAAACTGCCTGCCGGGCAATCTCCTCATCTCGACGATCCGTTCCTTACCGTATCCGTATCGACAACATATCGCCGCATCCACGGCGGCATGCCGCCGCCAGCGGAAGTCGGGTAAGCTTCCACTCTCCTGCCTGCGGCCATGCCCCTGATGACGACCGTAACCCTTTACCACAATCCTGCTTGCGGTACTTCCCGCAACGTGCTGGCAGCGATCCGTGCGCACGGAATCGAACCGACCATCATCGAATACCTGAAAACACCGCCCGATCGCGAAACGCTGACCGCGCTGATCACCGCCATGGATATCCCCGTCCACGACCTGCTGCGCACCAAGGAAGCGATCTATCGGGAATTACATTTGGACCAGCCCGGCTTGAGCGACGCACAACTGATCGATGCCATGTTGCAACATCCGATCCTGATGAATCGCCCCATCGTAGTGACGCCTCTGGGCACCCGCTTGTGCCGACCCGCGGAAACCGTGCTGGCACTGTTGCCCTGAACCGATACGATCTGCTGGCCCGGCAAATCACCTGCCACCTCAGCCTGCATCGGCACGGCATCTCGCTGCCACACATCGCTCCAAGCGTCATATCCTCCTTTTCCATCACGATATTGACGCTCACCTTCGATGCAGACACAGATTCCCTCGGGCGCGCCGTCACCGGCGGCACGCTCGACATCCCTGCCGGTAGTAGAAACCATCGGAGTACCGATGCCGCTCGTCGAACTAACTCACCATCCTGTCATCATGGACGATAATGTCCTATTCCTTGAATGGGCTTACCTGCTTTTTGTATAGGAGGTGGTTGCGGCGCACCCGGGGCAGGGATCTCGGCTCCTGACGCCCATCCCGAGTATCTATCGGCTTCTCTTGAACTGTATCCTGCCTCCCTCAGAGCAGCGCGACGTTCCGTCCTCGTCCCAAGAGGTACAAAATATCTTCGCGGTCGCTCCACCCTACCCCCGTCTTGCCCCTGCCCACGCATCGGACCGCCGCCGGGAGGCCGCTGATCGGATTGGCTTCCTTGCTGCATCCCAGAAGTCGAAGGCGCATCCTCCCGTGTACCGGCGGATGTCGATGTCATTTCGCCCTGCTGCACCCCAGAAGCCGGAGGTTTATCCTCCCAAGGCCGGAAGATACCTGATTGCGAAGCGCCGTCTTGCGCTGGCGGTGGACGACCGCTACCACCGCCCGCCCATTGAATCACGGATGTGCGTTGCCCTCCCGCCGCACCCGACTGACCCGGCCGGCGCAACAAATTCGT
>JAITWM010000158.1 GCA_031285265.1 Lysobacteraceae bacterium | reverse complement strand
GTCGAGTTGATATGCGGCCCATAAATTTTATCAAGGGGGTACAAAAAGCATGAAGAATCTATTGAAAGTCGCTCTACTGGCGTCGTGTGTTTCATGGGGGCTTGCGGCACAGGCGGGTGATATTCCGCCGCCGCTTCCCGGCGCGGGCATCTCGCAGAATACTTTGATCACCACGGGTCTTGCACTGGATCAGAATGGACGGGTTCACGTCTGGGGTTTTCGCGGTTCGGCTCAACAGGGCAACGGTGTTCAGAGCGTTCCTTCCAGTGCTGCGCCGGCGATTGTTGAGTCGTTGCATAACATAAAGTACGTCACTGGTGGAGCCTATCATCTGCTTGCGCTGGATGAGAGCGGCAATGTCTACGGATGGGGTCAAAGTGGTTACGGTGAGACCGGCTGTGAAGGGTTCTATGTCAAGACTCCATGCAAAGTGATGAGTGGCGTAACGCAGATCGTCGCAGGTGAATATTGGAGCGGCGCATTGGGTGCCGATGGCAATGTCTACACTTGGGGACATAATTTGTACGGCCAGTTGGGTAATGGCGCCAGTCAAAACAGCAAGGTTCCCGTCAAGATCAATCTGAACGGCGAGAGCGCGCGATTGATCGGTGGTGCCTATGAAGGCGGTTTTGCGGTCACCGAGGAAGGCCATGTATGGGCTTGGGGCGATAATGAAGCCAGCGGTCTGGGTTTCCAAGGGCCGAATTATGGCGTTCAGCGCATCGTGCGAGTGCCGACGTTGGTTCCCAATCTGACACCTTACGCGGCGCAGATCACTTATATCGCCGGCGGTAATGGCTGGGGTCAAGCTCTGTTGGAAGACGGTCGGGTCATCGGCTGGGGCTTGCGTGCGGCGACGGGATACGGTACGACATCGACAGCGCTTTCCAGTCCCGAGCCGTTCGTGATCATGGAGAACGTGGAGAAGCTTTTCTCTCGTTATGTCGGTTCTTTTGCGTTGACACGAGATGGGCTGCTGTTCACGTGGGGGCAAACGGGCGGAAGCGCCTTCCCGATGATTTATGGCAGCGCGCCGAATCTGCGTTATCAATATGACCGCGGTGATAAGGTGGTCGACATCGGTGGAGGTAAAGAACATCTGTTCTTCTTGACCGAGAGCGGCAAGTTGATGGGTGTTGGCTACAATGATCTCCACAAGTTGAATCAGAAGACGTGCTGCGCTCCGATCATCGATTGGCCAGGTGTCCAGATTCACCTGAATCCTTAAGGATTTAAGGGTCGGGCTCTATATCGATAGAGCCAGTCGAGCTGTGACGAACGACGCCCCGTGAAAGCGGGGCGTCGTTTTATGCACATGGGGCTACTCTGACGGAAATGGTTGTGTAGTGTTTTCACACGCGTATCGCACGCAAAGGCGCCAAGCGTAACGACCGGCTAGGGCCATCATCACTGGGTCGTGGAACGCATACCTGGTTCGCTGATTTGGACACGTTGTGCATCTGTTTCGAGCGCTGGATCGATATGCATCTAGTCTTGCTATCGTCGGCTTGCTGCATCATCTGCCTCCGATGTCTTCCAGAGGTTTGTTAATCGCTCCAAAGGAAGGGCGGTTATAGTTGTTGCATCGGCATTATTTTATTTTGTTAATTTTCTGACTTTGACTTGACGGTGGTTGAGAAGGAGACATTGGATGCTGTTTTTGTTATTGAATCATCGCAATATATGTATTTAAAAGGTGTAGCCAGTCGGTCAAGGGGGAGAGATAATAATGATCTTAAAAATAATCCCTATTTATGCCTATGTGTAATTACTTGGCACGAACAGGAAGACATCCATTCCTCATTTAGAACATGGCACGATGCCTTCCATTCAGGCCATATGCCCCAGCCGTTGCGTCATCCGCTGAATCAAGCGGTCATCATCCTCTCCTTGCGGCGGGGTAAGCTCATCCAGCGAGACGCCAAGCGTCATCGCGTCTTCCTCATCCAGACCATCGAACGCAATGAAACCAGCGTCCAACAAGGCCGCGCGCGCGCTGTCTTCGCTGTCATAGTTCAGAGTCCGTCCATCGCCATCGAGAACCTCGGCAGTACCGGCATCGCGCACGCGTAGGCGCGCCCACATCAACAGCATTCCCAATCGAATCAACCACCAGGATTCCATTATTCGGCCCTCTCGCTTCTAGAGTCACAACAGACGTGCCTTGGCGCTCGTCCCCGCGATATCGTTCAGAACTCGGCGTTGCCCGGTGCGCGCGGATACGGGATGGCATCACGGATGTTGGCCAAACCGCAGACATACACCACCAGCCGCTCGAATCCCAGTCCGAAACCGGCGTGAGGCACCGTGCCGTAGCGGCGGAAATCGCGATACCAGTCGTAATGCGATGGATCCAGGCCGAACTCGATCATGCGCTGATCCAATACATCCAATCGTTCCTCGCGTTGCGAGCCGCCGATGATTTCGCCGATTCCCGGCGCCAGCACATCCATTGCGGCTACCGTCTTGCCATCCTCATTCAAGCGCATATAGAACGCTTTGATGCGTTCGGGATAATTCACCACCACGACCGGCCGGCCGACATGATCCTCCGTCAACCAACGTTCGTGCTCGGTTTGCAGATCCAATCCCCATTCCACTGGGAATTCGAATTTCTCACCCGATTTCTGCAGTAACCCGATGGCATCGGTGTAGTCGATCCGTTCGAACGGTGCATCGACCAATGCTTCCAGACGTGTGATGGCGTCCTTTTGCACACGCTCGGCGATGAACGCCATATCGTCGCCGCGTTCGTCCAGCACGGCACGAAACAAATACTTCAAGAACGCTTCGGCCAGTTGCGCATCCTCGTCGAGATTAGCAAACGCGATTTCCGGCTCGATCATCCAGAATTCCGCCAAATGCCGGGACGTATTGCTGTTCTCCGCCCGGAATGTGGGTCCGAAGGTATACACCTTCGACAGCGCCAGACAATACCCTTCGACATTGAGCTGTCCGGATACGGTCAGAAATGTTTCCTTACCGAAAAAGTCCATGCCGAAATCCACTTCGCCGTTTGGCTGCCGCGGAAGATTGGCAAGGTCCAGAGTGGACACCCGGAACATCTGTCCTGCGCCTTCTGCATCGGATGTCGTGATGATCGGCGTATTGATCCAGAAAAAACCGTGTTCGTGGAAAAACCGATGAACGGCCTGGGCCAGACAGTTACGGATGCGGGTGACGGCGCCGAACAAGTTCGTCCGCGGGCGCAAATGTGCGACTTCACGCAGGAATTCCAGCGAGTGCGCTTTGGGCTGAATCGGGTAAGTTTCCGGATCGTCCACCCAGCCGACGACCTCCAGCGATTCGGCTTGAATCTCGTACTGTTGCCCTTGACCCTGCGACACCACCAAAGTGCCGGTGGCGATCACGGCACAGCCGCTGCTCAAATGTCTCACTTCCGATTCGTAATTGGGCAAACTGGCAGGCGCAACTACCTGAATCGGCGCAAAACAGGAGCCGTCGCTGACATTGACGAAAGATAGACCCGCCTTGGAATCACGTCGTGTACGCACCCAGCCGCGTACCGTCACCATGCTGCCCGTGGCGGGTTTGCCTGCGAGTGCTTGTTCGACGCTGACTACGGTCATGACTTGAATCCTTCCGGTATCGATACGATTGTAGGGATGAGAAGTGTACCGGAGCGCGGCCTACTGCGTAGCCCGGAAGTGGTTCCGCCGGTACCATTCCATCATTCAGAGGAGTCCGTCCGTGGCTATTACCCTTACTCCGTCCGCCATCGCCCGAGTGCGCCGGTTCGTCGAACAGAGCACGAACGTCCTTGGCTTGCGTGTTGGCGTGGCCCGCACTGGTTGTTCCGGTTGGGGGCACGTCACCGATCTGGCTCATGAACGACAGGCCGACGACACTGTTTTCGAACAGGACGGCGTGCGTATATACGTCGATGCGCAAAGTCTGCCGTTGGTGGACGGCACCGAAATCGATTTCGCCAAACAAGGGCTTTCGGAGACCTTCGTCTTCCACAACCCTAACGCGACCGAATCCTGCGGTTGTGGTGAGAGTTTCACCGTTGACGCCCAATGACCATGCCGGGACCGACCCGCCGCGCCACTCGATCGCATCCGCCCATTCCGACGACGGTGACGTGTTGCCGCATCCGTTGATTACGAGTATTTGTCTTTCATAGCGTGGCCTGAGATAATGCCGGGCTCTCTGCTGTATCGTAGGGACTCCTTGCTCCACCGTGCTATCGGCGTCGGGGGGCTGCGCGGCCGGCAAGGCCACATCCATAAGGGAAAAACATGCGTCATTACGAAGTCGTGTTTCTGGTCCACCCTGACCAGAGCGAGCAAGTGCCCGCAATGATTGAGCGTTACAAAGCGTTGGTCGAAAACGGCGAGGGTAAAATCCATCGTCTCGAAGATTGGGGACGCCGCCAGACCGCTTACCCGATTCAGAATCTGGTCAAGGCCCACTATGTCCTGATGAACATCGAGGTCTCCCAGAGCGTGTTGAATGAACTGGTCGAAACATTCCGCTTCAACGACGCAGTGCTGCGTCATCTGGTGATCAAGCGCGACGGCCCGGAAACGGAGCCATCGCTGATCATGAAGAGCAAGGACGAGAAGAGCGACAAGTCCGATCGCGAGCGTCGTCGCCGCGACGAGGACGAGGAAACCAGCGACGATGACAACGTCACCATCGAAGAAGATGGCGAAACCAACGAAATCGTCTGAGGAACCAGTTCACCATGTCCAAATTTTTCCGCCGCCGCAAGTTCTGCAAATTTACCGCCGAAGGCGTCAACGAGATCGATTACAAGGATCTCCATACGCTGCGCCAATATTTGACCGAAAACAGCAAGATCGTCCCGAGCCGGATCACCGGGACCAAATCCAAATATCAGCGTCAGCTCGCCGACGCCGTCAAGCGCGCGCGTTTCCTGGCACTGATCCCGTATACGGACAATCACGACGTCTGAGTTTGAACCCTCAACGCATTGATCACGATTATGCGTGCGCGGCCGGGATGCCACATCCGGTTTGCGTCGGAAATCGAACGTCATATCCCACTGTCATTCGGACAGCCAATGCTGCGGGATGTCCCCGCTAACGAATAACGGAGCAAAACCATGGAACTGATTCTTCTGCAAAAAGTCACCAACCTCGGTAATCTCGGCGACAAAGTCACCGTCAAACGAGGCTATGGCCGCAACTACTTGGTCCCTCAGGGCAAAGCTGTTCCCGCCACGCCGGCCAATCTGGCCGAGTTCGAGAAAAAGCGTGCCGAATATGAAGCCAAAGCCAAGGACGTTCACGATAAGGCCGAAAGCCGTCGTGCAAAACTGGAAAACGCCTCGGTAACCATCAGGGTCAATGCTTCCACGGAAGGTAAGCTGTATGGTTCGGTCGGTCCTCGCGATATCGCCGACGCCTTCTCCGCGTCAGGTCTTTCGCTGGAAAAGAGCGAAGTCATCATGACCGAAGGTCCGATTCGCCATATTGGCGAATATGAAGTCATCGCGCAGTTGCATGCCGATGTGGCGACGACCATCAAGGTTGTCGTGGAACCCGAAGCCTGATTCTCCGGTCATCGCTGTACCTTCGACGGGCGCCCAACGGCGCCCGTTTTGATTCGCCTGTCATCACAACAGACATTCTCATTCTCTGCGATCCGAATAGTCGACGATGGGTTAACTTATCCACAGGATATCCCCGTATGGAATCACAGCATGTTCCAGCGCGAGTCCACAGGCCGTCGATTTACTATGTCAGAAATAATTCATCCGTCGCCATTGCCCGTCATGGTGTCTCAACCATCATGACATCCTTCCTGGTTCCTTCAGGAAAGAGGTATTTGCGTGAAGGGATCCGCACGACCGCAGGGACCTCCCGGCCATGTCGGAGTTCGCCGTTCCAATACAGCTTCGTTCACCGGTCCCTGAAAACGTTTTCCGACATTCGTATAGGTTGCATGCCCAATGTCCACACCGCGTTCCCGCTTCATTACTGACCGTATCGATTCGCGTATCGAACACTTGCGAGTCCCACCGCAATCGATCGAAGCGGAACAGGCCGTATTGGGCGGCCTGATGCTGGCGCCGGACGCGTTCGACCGGATCAACGACATGCTGGTCGAATCGGATTTCTACCGGCGCGACCACCAACTGATCTATCGCGCCATCCGCGAACTTGCAGAAAAAAACCGGCCTTTCGATGCCGTAACGCTGGGAGAATGGTTCGACTCGCAAGGCTTGGCCGAACAAATCGGCGGCGGCGCCTACCTAGTGGAATTGGCCAGCACCACGCCGTCAGCGGCCAATATCCGTGCCTATGCCGAAATCGTCCGCGACAAAGCCGTCCTGCGCCAATTGATCGAAGTCGGCACCGAAATCGTCAACGACGGCTTCCAGCCGGAAGGCCGGGAAAGCACCGAACTGCTCGCCAAGGCCGAACAGCAGGTCTTCGCCATCGCCGAAGCAGGTGCCCGCTCCCGGCAAGACTTCGTGCCGGTGACCAAGGCGCTTTCGGAAGCGTTCGACGTATTGCAAACCCGTTTCAACAGCGGTGGCGGTGTGACCGGACTACCGACCGGCTATACCGAATTGGACGAAATGACCGCAGGCCTGCAACCTACGGATCTGGTCATCCTGGCCGCGCGCCCGGCAATGGGCAAGACCACGCTGGCGCTCAACATGGCGGAATATGCGGCGATGAAATCCAAGAAGCCGGTCGCAATATTCTCGATGGAAATGTCTGCTTCACAGCTTGCACTGCGCTTGATTTCGTCGATCGGGCGCGTCAACGCCACGCGTTTGCGTACCGGACAATTGGAGGACGAAGATTGGAGCCGCGTCACCAGCGCCATCCGCCTGCTGCGCGAAGTGAAGATTTTCATCGACGATACTCCCGCACTCTCGCCGGAAGTTCTGCGCTCCAAAGCCCGCCGGCTCAAACGCGAGCATGGCCTCGGATTGATCGTCATCGATTACCTGCAATTGATGCAAGTTCCCGGCAATATGGAAAATCGTGCTACAGAGATATCGGAAATATCCCGCTCATTGAAAGCGCTGGCCAAAGAGCTCAATGTCCCGGTGGTCGCGCTGTCGCAGCTCAATCGTTCACTCGAAACCCGGACGGACAAACGTCCGGTCATGGCCGATCTACGTGAATCGGGAGCGATCGAGCAGGATGCCGATCTGATCGTTTTCATCTATCGCGACGAGTATTACAACAAAGAAAACTCACCGGATAAAGGCCTGGCCGAGATCATCATCGGTAAACAGCGTAATGGCCCGACGGGGGCGATCAAATTGAAATTTTTCGGCGAATACACGCGTTTCGACAATTTGGCCTACGATACGGTCGGTGTGTTCGAATAGCCTTCCGTCCTGCGGAAACGGTTTCGCCCTGTCCACCGGAACTATGCCGGATTGCTCCCACCTATACCGGCGGCCACGCCCAGCTCTCCAATACAAGAGGGTATGGAATTTCCGGTAACCTGCCGCTCACAATACCGCTGATACCGTATCGATCACCATCCACTCGATACGGGATCCCACACTATGTTCCGTAAACATACTCTTCGCCTCCTGACCGCAACCGCTCTTGCTTCGCTATTGGTTACCGGTTGCCAAACCATCAATCCACAGACAGGGCAAGCACAAACCAGCCGAGCGACCAAGGGCGCACTGATCGGTGCAGGTGTCGGCATCGCGGCCGGGCTGTTGACCGGCGACAGCGCAGTGAAGCGCCGCCAACACGCGTTGATTGGAGCGGGAGTCGGCGGATTGACCGGAGGACTGATTGGCCGTTATCAAGACCGGCAAGAAGCAGCGCTGCGTGAAAAACTGCGGCATACCGACGTCGAGGTCAGCCGTGATGGCGACAACATCACGCTCAATATGCCGGGAAATGTCACATTTGCCTTCAACAGCGCTAACCTGGAACCGCGTTTCTATCCCATACTGAACGATGTCGCCGCTGTGCTTGCGGAATACGACCAGACTGTCGTCGAAGTTGCCGGACACACCGATAACATCGGCACTGCTGCCGTCAATCAACGGTTATCCGAACAGCGCGCACAAACCGTCACGCAATATTTGGTTACAAAAGGACTGGAGCCGCAAAGATTCATCACCGTCGGCGGCGGCAAGAATTATCCCATCGCCAGCAACGACACAGAGGCGGGAAGAGCGCGAAATCGTCGCGTGGAAATCACATTGGTTCCGGTCCGCTCATAATTCGGACCGAACTCGTACCAATATCGAACCGCTGCTTTCCGCGACGAAGCGGGGCAGCGGTTTCGTCACTACGAGTCGGTGTCATACGTTGCGAATAGACCGGTACGCATAGTCATTCCTGTATGAACCATTTTCACTCAAAAGTATTGCGTCTCTAGCTTCACTCTCAGGATCGTCCTTTATGGCCCCGCTTCATAGGCAATGGAAGGCAGATGTGACATCATGGCCGAAAGAAACTAAGCATCCTATTCTCGTCGCGCACGTCGCCATCACTTTTGCCTCCGCACTATGAATCAACTCGAACACCTGCTCAAAAAAAACCACGAATGGGCCAAACGGGTCATACAGGAGGATCCAGAATTCTTCCGCCGTCTTTCCTTGCAGCAGGCGCCCGAATACCTCTGGATCGGCTGTTCCGATTCACGAGTGCCTGCAAACCAGATCATCGATATGGCGCCCGGCGAAGTATTCGTCCACCGGAATATCGCCAATGTCGTGGTACATACGGATCTGAATTGTCTGAGTGCTATTCAATTCGCGGTCGACCTGCTCAAGGTTCGCCATATTCTTGTCGTCGGCCATTATGGATGCAGCGGCGTGAAAGCCGCGATGGAAAATCAACGCGTCGGCCTTGCGGACAACTGGCTGCGCCATGTCGGCGACGTAGCAATACGTCATGCCGCATACCTGGACGGTATCACCGACCCCCGAAAAAAAGCGCGTGCTTTATGCGAGTTGAATGTGCTGGAACAAGCATTCAATGTCTGCGAAAGCACGGTCGTGCAGGATGCCTGGGATCGGGGTCAACCGTTGACCGTCCATGGATGGATATATAGCCTCGAAAACGGGCATATCTCTGATCTCGGCATGGACGTCAGTGCGCAGGCGGAACTCGAACCCGTTTATCGCACCGCCTTGCAGAGACTGAACACCTAGCATGTTCATTACAAGCAATTGTGCATGCTTTTCATACATCGCTGAGAGAAACACCCGGAGTAACCATCCTAGCGACGGGTTTTTCCCGCTTGCAGAGTACAACGTACACCAATAGCTCAGTGGACAAGGTGCTTTCTGATAGCGGTGTTCTCTTATGTGGCCAAGGCATGAGTCTCGACCAGGGTTTTCATGGCCAGCGCCTGATGCAGGTACCAGTGGTTGTAAAAGTGGATCCAATCGCCGATCGCGTGACTGGCATGCCACAGACTTTCAAAGCGGCGCCGCTGTACATGCTGCTCTTTGAACGAGCCATCCGCACGTTCAA
>JAITWM010000072.1 GCA_031285265.1 Lysobacteraceae bacterium | reverse complement strand
GAACCGGTCGTGGTGGCGGTGCCCGAACCTGCGGTCGTAGTAGAGCCGACAACCGTCGTGACTCCTGTTGCTGCGCCTCCCGCTGCGGCAATTAAGGAAGAGATGCCGACACCGGCCGCCGCAACCAAACAGTCAGCCGCGCAAGAGCATGTGCGTGTACGTGCGGACTTGATGGATCAATTGACCAATCAGGCAGGCGAAGTGGCGGTTTATCGCTCGCGCCTGGAGCAGCAACTGGGTGCATTTCATGGAGCGATGTCCGAGTTGGGGCGTACCAATGCGCGTCTGCACGATCAGTTGCGCCGCTTGGATTTGGAGACCGAAGCGCAGATCGTTGCGCGGTATCAACGCGAGCAGGATCGGGCTGAGCCGGCATTCGATCCTCTGGAACTGGACCGGTTCTCGACGTTGCAGCAATTGAGTCGTGCGTTGGCCGAAACCGCGGCCGACTTGGCAGGGTTACAAGGCGTGCTGGATGATCTTGCGCGGCAGTACGACATGCTGCTGCAGCAACAATCGCGCGTCAGTTCGGAGTTGCAGGACAGCTTGATGCAAGCGCGCATGGTGCCGTTCGATACCATAGTGCCGCGTTTGCGTAGAGTTGTGCGTCAGGCGGCGCAGGACTCGAACAAACAGGTCAGGCTAGTAATGGATGACGCTCACGGCGAAGTTGACAGACATGTCATCGATCATATGGTCGCTCCGCTTGAGCATATGTTGCGCAATTCGGTGGCGCATGGTGTCGAGAAACCGGAGCAACGAAAGGCTTCCGGCAAGCCGGAAGAGGGCGAGATCACTATCCGGCTGCGCTATGAAGGCTCGGAAATCGTTTTGCAGGTTTCCGACGATGGCCGTGGCCTGAATCGTGAGGCGATCCGTCGCCGTGCGGAAGAACGCGGACTGATTGCTCCAGGCGCGCAATTAACCAACACGGAATTGGATGCATTGGTTTTCCGTTCAGGGTTCTCGACTTCCGATGGAGTCAGCCAGTTGGCGGGGCGCGGTGTCGGGCTGGACGTAGTGCGCAACGAGTTGGGGCAGCTGGGTGGTTCGGTAGACATCAAGTCGGTAACCGGTAAAGGGACCGTCTTTACGATGCATCTGCCACAGGCATTGGCAGTCACTCAAGCCGTATATGTGCAGATCGGCGAGACGACATACGCGGTGCCGGTGACATCGGTGAGCGGCATCGGTCGTGTTCATCGCGATCGTTTCAAGATCGGCGACGGTTACTATCGTTATGCCGGCGAAAATTACACCTTGTACGATTTGGGCGCATTGGTCGGCCAAACTGCGCCGCGCACGGAGATGCCCGTACAAGTTCCGCTGTTGTTGGTCAGTGCGGGCGATTTGCGTGCAGCGGTTGCCATCGATCATGTCGCGGGTAGTGGCGAGATTTCGGTCAAATCGGTCGGACCGCAGATCACTTCGATTCCCGGGATATATGGCGCCACCATCACTGCCGACGGTACTGTGGTTGTCATTTTGGATGTGGCGCCATTGGTACGTCGTTATCTGGCGCGTTCAGTGCAGGCTGCGAGTCAGCTTGCCGAACCGGCACCGGAAGCGGATAAGGCTCCATTGGTGATGGTGGTCGATGATTCATTGACAATGCGCAAAGTCACGGGACGCATTCTGGAGCGAAACAATATGGAGGTGGTTACTGCGCGGGATGGTGTTGAGGCATTGGAGACGCTCGGGAAGATGGAAGAACGGATTCCCGATCTAATGCTGCTTGATATTGAGATGCCGCGTATGGATGGCTACGAGCTGGCGAGCGCCATGCGCGCTGATCCGCGATTCAAAGGTATCCCCATCATGATGATTACTTCGCGTACCGGTGAAAAGCATAGACAACGGGCCTATGAAATTGGCGTACAGCGCTATCTGGGCAAGCCTTATCAAGAAGCTGACCTAATGCGCAATATTCAGGAAATGTTGGGATAAACGTGCCAATGGGTAATAACAGTAAATCGGTAGCGTTGTTGGCCCGGGAAGGAGCGGCGCGTGATCATTTGCGCGAAGCTCTGAAGGGTGCCGGTGCCAACATCGTTTTGGAAGGCGATCCCACGGCTCTCGAAATTGAAGCGGTACGCCGCGTTGCGCCGCAAGTATTATTGATTGCATTGGAACCGGCCATCGAAGAAGCGTTGGACAAGCTTGCTCCGCTTTTGGAAGATCCCAGTCTGGATGTGATCTTTGACGAGGCGGAGTTAGCGGCTCGACGTAACGGATGGGAAGCACAGCGCTGGGTTCGCCATCTCACGGCCAAGTTGCGTAATTCTGATAATGTGTTGCCGAGTCGTGAGGGAAGTGACGATTCTGATAGAGGAACGGTATCAGCCGCCTCCGTCCAGCCTACGGTAACCCGAGAAGCGTCGTCGCCGCCGGTTGCCGCGCCTGCTCAACCAGCGATGGTTCGGGAAACGCAACCACCACCGGCTGCGGTCCCTGTCCAGCCTGCGGTGCCCCGGGAAGCGTCGCCGCCGCCGGTTGCCGCATCTGCTCAACCAGCGATGGTTCGGGAAGCGCCACCACCACCGGCTGCGGTCCCTGTCCAGCCTGCGGTGCCCCGGGAAGCGCCGCCGCCGCCGGCTGCGGTCCCCGTCCAGTCTGCGGTGCCCCGGGAAGCGCCGCTGCCGCCGGTCGCAGCACCTGCTCAACCAGTGGTAGTCCGGGAAGCGCCGCCACCACCGGCTGCAATCCCTGCCCAGCCTGCGGTACCTCGGGAAGCGCCGCCGCCGCCGGTTGCCGCGCCTGTCCAACCAGTGGTAGTCCGGGAAGCGCCGCCGCCACCGGCTGCGGCCCCCGTCCAGCCCACGGTAACCCGGCCGCCGCCGCCGTTAGTGCCATCCGAAGCGCTAAAGACAGCCGTTCCACCTTCAATGCCTGAATCGGCAACGACCGTTCCGGCCGCACAGACGGCGACTCATTCTCCGATGGCGTGGGATGTGGAAGGTTTGGATGTATCGGAAAGCGTCGATTTAGGCGATGTGACAGAAATTGTTATGTCCGACGGCCCGTCCGGGCCGGCAGATGAGTCCGATAGCGGTTTGAGCGTAGAAGAGTATGACTCTTTCCCGGAAGCGCCGCCGACAGCGTTTGAACCAGTGATTGCCGATAAAGCGCCGGAGGAACCAAAGACTGTCTACCGACCGGCGGAGAATGTTCCAACGATGGAATCGGTAGTGGACGATTTGGTTTTCCCGCCGCCATTGCCCCCAAAACGGCCCAGTGATTTTGAGACGGGCTACGCGGCGGCTCGTGCTCCTGGAACGGTGACGGAAGAAACGGATCGCCATGCTCCCGAGTCGGATGACGGGTTGTTGACGCTGGAGGAAATATTCCGGAAATCGGCAAGAACGGAGCCGGCTTCGACATCGTCATCATTTGGCAATCTTGAACTGGCGCCGATGGCACCGCCGAGCGAAAGCAAGTCCAAACCATGGGATGGAGACAGTAGGCCCGTAGAGGATGAGCCGAAGTATGGAGCCCCGCCGTTGCCTTCTCAGCAGGCGCCTACGGTAGTGGCTCCGGCGATCAGTTTCGCTGATCTCAAACTGGTCGATATCGAAGAAACGCGTAGCCGGCACAATAATGGTGCCGTGCTTGTTCTGGCTGGCATTGGAGGGCCCGATGCGGTGCGCAAGCTGTTGGCCGACTTGCCGCAAGGCTTTTCGCGTCCGGTACTGGTGCAATTGCGATTGGACGGTGGGCGATACGACAATCTGGTTCGACAGATTTCGCGTGTTTCATCGCAACCGGTGCGGCTTGCGGAAGCCGACGAGGAGTTGGAATCCAGCATCATTTATGTGTTGCCCGATCATATCGGTCTGCATCTGAAACACGGGATTTTGTCTTTCATTTCGACGGACCAGCAGGATGAGATCATTGATGCGTTACCGCCTGCGGAAAGCGCTGTGCTGTTCCTTAGCGGCAGCGATCCGAAGCGGGTCGAGGCGGCATTGATGTTCGCCGGACAGGGCGGTTTGGTCGGTGGACAATCCCTGGAAGGATGCTATGACGCCACTGCGGTCAGATTGTTGGCGGGAAATGGCATTGAGTTGAATACGCCCTCGCAGTTGGTGACTCGGCTGGTCGAGCGTTGGGGTATGAGCTAGAAGGCAGGTGAGTTGAATGAGTTACCACAATGACGAAGTCCGTGGCGTCGTAATCCAGGCTGGGATTGAGCGGTTACTGTTGCCCAATGCCACGATCGGTGAGGTATTGTCCAAAGTACCCGTGGAAGCGATTCCCAATACACCCGGTTGGCTGGTAGGACAGATCGATTGGCAAGGCTGGAAAGTGCCGTTGATTGCGTTCGCCTCGCTCAGTGGACTGGGTGAGGAGCTTTCTATCGGGCACAATAAAATCGTTGTGTTGAAGGCGTTGGGAGGCAATGAGCGGCTGCCCTATTTCGCGATTCAGACGGCGGTGTTTCCGCAATTGGTGTCCGTGCCGCGGGATGGGCTGTTGGCCGATGCCGCCGAAGGCGAATTGCCGGAAGTGGTGCGTATGCGAGTGCTCCTGGGAAAACGAAGCACCTTGCTTCCCGATCTGGATGCCGTGGAAAGAAAAGTCATGGAAGCGCTGGACGCGGTCAACTGGAACGACTCCGGCTCTCAAGGCGGACCGAGAGCGTAAAAGAAGGCCGGTGATATTGACCGGTGCATGGTTGACCGGTTTACAAGTCGCCAAATCGTGACTGCAATGCGGCAATCGCTGCCAGCGCAGCGGTTTCCGTACGCAGTATCCGAGGGCCTAGACGCAAGCCGGTGAAGCCGGCGGACATCAATATGTCGCGATCGCGGGGAGACCATCCTCCTTCCGGTCCAATGGCGATGACGAACGCACGGTCCGGCGGCGGGGCAAGTTCGATCGGCCGGAGATTGGCTTGCGGATCGAGGATCAGTTTCATGTCCTCTGCGTGAAGCTGTTCAGTAGCCAAGCGTAGTGTCGCTGGAGTTGCCAGTGCAGGCACGGTAGCTCTGCCGGATTGTCCGCAAGCGGATTCGATGACGGCGCGCCAATGCGCCATTCGCTTTTCCTGACGATCAGTATCGAACTTGACTTCGGTACGTTCGCTGATAACGGGCGAGATGGCGGCTACGCCAAGCTCGGTTGCTTTCTGCAGGATCCAATCCATCTTTTCACCGCGAGCGATGCCTTGCAGCAACGTGATACGCAATGGCGATTCATTCTCTGCCGCGCCAGCGCTCAATATTTCGACCATTACCTCGCGTTTATTGGCGCTGAGTAAACGCGTCGTATAGTTGCACCCGTCCCCATTGAACAAGGTGCAATCGTCGCCGCTGCGCAGACGCAGCACGCGAGTCAAGTGATTGGCGACGTGATCGGGAAGCGTCAATGACGTGCCAGGGCGCAAAGGAACGTTTACATAGCAGCGCGTCAGACGCATGGGATAACCTCGCTAGCGATGAAAGAAACGGCAAAGCGGCTGGCGAATGAGTCTGATAGCATCTTCGGCCTATGGCGAGTATTTTCATACTGTGATGATATCGGTCCGGCAGCGACGATGCCCAGAGGAGTATTGATGAGTCCCCGGCTTCCAATGATCCACGGAGTCACCGAGTGTACGGAGACACTTGATGGCCGTAGGATCGAAGAGTTGGATCTGGAATTCAGCAATGGCGAGCGTCGCCGTTACCGGCGGCTGTGTACATTGGGGCATGGTGCCGTCATCGTGGTCCCGCTGATCGATGCGGAAACCGTGCTTCTGGTACGCGAATACGCTGCCGGCGTGCATCGCTACGAATTGGGTCTGGTGAAAGGCCGGATCGATGCTGGAGAAACGCCGGAACAAGCCGCCGATCGGGAACTCAAGGAAGAGGCAGGTTATGGCGCACGGCGTCTGGATACATTACGCACATTGACGCTGTCTCCCGCATATATGACCCATGAAGCTTGGCTGGTGGTGGCTCGCGATCTTTATCCGGAAAAACTGGCTGGCGATGAGCCCGAGCCGCTGGAAGTGATTCCTTGGAAACTGCGCGATATCGATCGTTTGATGTTGCGCGAGGATTTTTCCGAAGGACGATCGCTGGCGGCATTGTTCATCGTCCGCGAATGGCTTGGGACGAGATGATGGTTCGAATCGACAGCGATCTATGCGAGGCGGTGATCATGATCGCACGGAGTGCGGGTGAGGCGATCATGAATGTGTACCGTGGAGATTTCGATGTAACGCAGAAGGATGATTCGAGCCCGGTGACGGCTGCCGATCTTGCCGCGCATCGCGTCATTACCGAGGCATTGGAACGAGTAATGCCTTGCCTGCCGATCTTGTCCGAGGAAGCGGCCGATGTTTCATGGAATACCCGGAAAAATTGGCGTAGCTATTGGTTGGTCGATCCGCTTGATGGAACTCGTGAGTTCATCAAACGCAATGACGAGTTCAGTGTGAATATCGCATTGATCGATCAGGGAATACCGGTATTGGGCGTGATTCAGTCGCCTGTCAGCGGCGTGGTCTGGCATGCGGTGCGGGGAGGGACGGCATTTCGACGCAGCCATGGTGAAGACGAGCCGCTGCACACGCGGGCTCCTGCCACTTCTCCGCTGCGAGTGGCGACGAGCCGCTCTTTCCATCGGCCGCGTACCGAGGCGTTGCTTTCGAGAATGGGCGTGGTGGAGCAGGTTTCTTTGGGCTCTTCGTTGAAGTTTTGCCGTATGGCCGAGGGGCGGCTCGATGTGTATCCGAGGTTTGGGCCGACATCGGAATGGGATACTGCTGCCGGACAATGCATTCTGGAAGCGGCGGGAGGCGCACTGATGCCGGTCAAAAGCGGCACAAGCTTTCGCTATAACCATCGCGAGATATTGATCAATACCGATTTCATTGCTCTGGGCGACCCTTCATTGCCCTGGCGGCAATGGTTTGCCGATGAAGAATGACGATGGTATCCATGCGTCATTGCCAGTATTCATGATATTCACGGAGCCGAGGGACGATACAGTGAGCGATTTTCATCAAGGTACGGAAGGCTCTGTCGAACCCTTGCTGCGGATCATGGCACGCTTGCGCGACGAGAAAACCGGCTGTCCTTGGGACAAGGCGCAGAACTTTTCCACGATAGCGCCTTACACCATCGAGGAGGCGTACGAAGTCGCCGATGCGATCGATCGCGACGATATGCCGGCATTGAAGGATGAGTTGGGCGATTTGCTGTTTCAGGTGGTATTCCATGCGCAAATGGCGGAAGAGGCGGGAGTATTCACCTTCGCGGATGTGGTCGATGCGATTTGTGACAAGATGACGCGCCGGCATCCGCATGTATTCGATATGATCGAAGCAGGCAGTGCCGAGGAGCAGACGCGGCGTTGGGAAACGATCAAGCGGACTGAACGCGCCGCATCGGGCGAACATGACGACTCCACATTGGCAGGTATTTCCCGCGGGCTTCCCGAGTGGCAACGTGCTGTCAAATTGCAGGCGCGCGCGGCGCGTGCCGGATTCGATTGGCCGGGGCCGAAGCCGGTCATCGCGAAATTGAAAGAGGAGATCGACGAAGTATCCGCCGAATTCTCCCAGCGCGATGGGGATCTCGGACAGCAGCGGTTACAAGAGGAAATCGGTGATGTGCTGTTCGTTTGCGCGAATCTGGCCCGGCATGCGCGTGTCGATGTCGGCGCGGCGATGCGCCAGGCCAATTTGAAATTCGAACGGCGTTTTCGGGCGATGGAACAGATGGCGCGCGCGGATGGCAACCTGTTGGCGGAGTTGCCTCTGGAACGGCAGGAAACTTATTGGCAGCGGGTCAAGGCACTGGAGAAAGGCGATTCGCCCGCTTAGATGTCATAAGGTATGTCGAACCGGGGAAAGGACAAGTCTTGGGTGAGCATCAATATCTGGACGGGCCTTCGTAGAACATCAGGAAAGCGGCGATCGCGATCAGGACGAATGCCGCGTAGTGGTTCCATTTCAACGGCTGTCCCAGATGCCACGCGGAAAAGACGGCGAATACCGTCAGTGTGATCAGCTCCTGTATGCCTTCGAGTTGCAGCGCCGAATACACCAGACTGCCCATACGATTGGCCGGCACCTGTAGGCAGTATTCGACAGGCGATGTCTCAATTGATCAGTATCGCCCAAAGCAACGGTGACGATGTGTACTTGAGGTGGCCGTACCACATAAAGGTCATGAAGATGTTGCTTCCCTGTAACAGCAACGCCGGGATCAGATAACCGATGACGGAATGTGCAGGCATGGAGCGTGTCGAAGGGAAGGATGGGCGCGCCGAGGATACGGCATCTCTGCGTGTTGGGGGCCGTCGCCGGATTCAATCGTCACGCAATGCCAGCATCGGAGGAGTGAGCAGAATCCGGCGCATCCCGAACCAGCCTGTAGCGGCGCTCAGCAAGGTGCCGAGGATACCTCCCAGCAACAAGGCGCTCCAGGGGGGTGTCAGTGCCAGATCGAATACTTGTCGTGCGACCATCATGCCGATCGCAGTGGCGGCGGCAACGGCCAGAAATGCCGCCAACAAGCCAAGGATGCCGAACTCCACCAACACAGCGCCATGCAATTGACGGCGGCGAGCGCCCAGTGTCCGTAACACGGCGCTATCATAACGGCGTTCGCTCGCGGTGGCTTGCAGAGCGGCCAACAACACCAGGATGCCGGCAATCAGGCTGAATCCCATCACCAATTGCACCGCTTGCGCAACGCGGTCGATGACGGCACGAACCTGGTCGAGAATCGCATCGATGTCGATCACCGAGATATTCGGAAACTGACGTGTCAATACGGCCAGTTTTCGCGATTGTTCCTTGCCGAGATGGAAGCTAGAGATGAGATTGTATGGAGTCTCTGCCGTAATCGCACCGGCATTCAGCAGCAGGAAGAAATTGACGCGGAAGGAATCCCAATCGGCTTTACGCAAACTGGTGACGAGAAAACGGTGTTGCTGCTCGCCCATTTGCAATGTTAATTCGTCACCGAGCCCGATACCGTGACGTTCGGCCCAGCGCTGCTCCACCGAGGCTTCCGCGGCGGTGCTGCCGGGTTCCCAGAAACGTCCGGAAACGAGCGTATTGGCGTCGGGAAAATCATGCCGCCAGGAAAAATTGACGGGACGGTTGCTGTCGTTTTCCCCGGTATCGGTATTGGGATCTTGCTGTTGCGGCGGCCGGTCGTTGATGGCGAGCAGGCGGCCCGTGCCGAATGGCTCCAGTTCCGGGTTGGCGATGCCGAAGTCCCGCAGCGTACTTCGCACGGCGTCGGTCTGATCGGGCTGGATATTGATCAGGAAATAATTGGGCGTATCGGCTGGAAGGCGCGCGCGCCATTGTCCCAGCAATCCCGGCCCGACGATGACCAGCAACAGCAATGCGCATAACGACAGTGCCAGACCGATCAGTTGCACGACGTTCAGTGCGCGGCGGCGGGTCAATGCGGCCAATCCCAATCGCCATGTGCCGTGCAATCGCGCTTGCAGCAAGCGCAGAGCCCATAGTAATCCTGTGCCGGCCAGCGCGGTCAATAATGCCAGTATCGTCAAACCGCCCAATATCCAGGCCGTCAGCTCAACGTCGCCGGCGACGAATGCGGTCATGCCGATGGTTGCGGCCAAAGCGGCCAGATAGACCAACAGCGATGCCGGAGGCAATGCAGCGAAGCTGCGATTCAATACCCGCATCGGCGGGACATCACGCAACCGCAATAGTGGCGGCAATCCGAAACCGAGCAACAAGAATAGACCGATACCGGCTCCGGTCAGCACCGGGGCCGCTTGCGGCAAGGGAAGGCGATCCGGGATCAGTGCGCCCAATGTGGCGACCAGCCCCGATTGCACGGACATTCCCAATGCCACTCCCAGCAGGCAAGCAGGAATGGCCAGCAGGATCAACTGCAGCGTCAGAGCCATGAGGATGTCGTGTTGTCTGGCGCCCAGGCAACGGAGAACGGCTATGTCGTCGATGCGGCGAATAGCGAAACGGTTGGCTGCCAATGCGGTTGCCACGCCCGCCAGCAATACGGCCAATAGCGCCGTCATCGCCAGAAACCGGCCGGCGCGGTCGAATGTTTCGCGCATGCCGCGCCGGGAATCTTCGATGCTCATCAGCCGCATCCCACTGGAACGGGGTTTCAACCATTCCTTGAAAGATGCAATAAGATCGGCATCGCCTGCGAACATCAACCGATATTGTGCGCGGCTTCCTGGACCGAGCAGTCCGACGGCATCGACATCGGCACGATTGACCAGTAGCGGAGGAGCCATCTGCAATAGCTCCCCGGAGGCATCGGGCTCGGATTTGAGAACGTGGGACACCTTCAGGGTTCCCATGCCGAATTCGATATCGTCACCGACTTTCAGGCCCAATTCGGCGAGCAGGCGCGAGTCCGCGTAGGCTTCCCCCACCGCCGGCGCTGGTGCCGTCATCGTACCGGCGCCATTGTCATTCAGTGCCACCCATAGTTGTCCACGCAGCGGATAGCCGGCATCCACAGCCTTGACGCTGGCCATTTGGCTGGCATCGGCATGGAACAACACGGTAGGAAAGCTGACGATATACGCCGTTTGCAAACCACGGCGACGAGCTTCTTCGGCGAATTCTTCTGGGATTTCCTGGCGGCTGGATAGCCCCAGATCGCCGCCGAGAATTTCGCTGGCGTTTTCGGTCAAAGCCAAATTGACGCGATTGACCAGCGTGCCGACGGCGGTCATCGCTGCCACGCCTAGCGTCAGCGCGACGAAGATCGTCAGCAGGTCGCCCGCGAGAAACTCACGGCGCAGTGCGCGGAGTGCATATTTCGCAGTATTCATAGGGCCGATGCCATAACGTGCAGACGCCCTCCGTCGAGATGAAAAACTTGCTGGCAACGATGTGCCAATGACGAGTCATGAGTAACCAGGATCAGTGTCGTGCCATTGTTTCGGTTCAACTCGAACAACAACTCGCCGATAATCTGCCCGGTGTTATGGTCCAGACTGCCGGTTGGTTCATCGGCGAACAGGATGCGTGGGCGAGACACATAAGCGCGCGCCAGCGCTACACGTTGTTGCTCCCCGCCGGAAAGCTGCCGTGGATAATGACGGCGACGCTTGCTCAAGCCGACCATTTCCAGCACTTCGCGGACTCGTGCTGGATCGTCGCGGCCAGTCAATTCCAATGGCAATGCCACATTCTCTTCGGCGGTCAACGAGGGCAGCAAATGGAAATTTTGAAATACGAAGCCGACATGATGCGCGCGCAGCCCGGCGCGCGCTTCTTCATCAAGTGTGTCGAGCCGTTGACCAGCCAGTGTAATCTGACCGCGGGTCGGTAAATCCAGACCTGCCAACAAGCCCAGCAACGTGGTCTTTCCGGAACCGGATGCGCCGACGATAGCCGCATTGTCGCCTTCACCGAGGGTCAAGCATATGTCGTCGAGAATTTTGATTTCCTCTTCCGGACCCATGACGGATTTGCCGACATGGCACGCTTCGATTGCGATCGGTTGCGAAGGTAGTGGGAATGTATTGTCGATGAGGAATTCTCCATGCGCTGGATTGTTCGGAACATCCTGGGTCAGGCCTTTGTGCTGGCATGCCTGCTTTTGGCGATACCCGCTTCAGGGTGGGCCAGGAATGGCGTGCTGATAATGGGCGATAGCCTCAGTGCTGCGCATAATATCCCGGCAGACAAAGGGTGGGTCAGTCTGCTGGAACAACGGCTTAAGCGCGAGATGGCATCGGCGCCGGAAATAACCAATGCCAGCATCAGTGGCGAAACCAGTTCCGGTGCATTGACCCGGCTTCCGGAGCTGTTGCGCCGG
>JAITWM010000048.1 GCA_031285265.1 Lysobacteraceae bacterium | reverse complement strand
GTCGCGGCGTTAAGAGCGGCGCGGGAAGATTAGCGCTGTTTGCCTGATTGAAGGCATCCAAGCGCGTCATGATCTTCTAGGACCAATGTCATGAGTGCTTCGCCACGCCTGGGTATCTGGTTTGCTCGATAATCCCATTTGGGTATATCGGGATGTTCATGAAATGCGCTCTGGTATCGGCGGTTGGCTTACCTGACCACGGTCAGCGGAAAAGTCATGATGGGATGTCACGATCTGCCGCCGGCGGATCGGGGCGGAAATCCTAGCCCGGCGCCAATGCGGTGAAGGGAAACCATGGCAGATTGCGCGCGACCCAGTAGGCCGGGAGCAGGATCAGCCAGAATGCCGGGGCCGAGAACCAGCGCATGAGCGGCTGCAGATGACGCGATCTCCAGCCCAGCATATCGGCGGCGACCAGCGGCGATACCAGCAGCAGAAGCACGAATAACGGATTCATCGCAAGCGCCTGGCCGATGTGGCCATGGGCCAGGGCATGTAATGCGCGGGTGATGCCGCAACCGACGCAATAGTAATGGGTCAGCGAATAGAACAGACAGGGAGGAAACGGACTGTCGGCGGCGTGAGGGTCGAATCGCAGGAACAGCCACCAACCCGCTCCCGCACCGGTTGCCGCAACCAGTGCGAGTACTGCTATTCGTGATTTATGCGATAGGGGCATTTTGCAACTGCTTTATCCGTCGCGGTTCAACGCGGCATCTGGCGGCGCACTTCTTCCAGATATTGCGTACCTACGCCCAGCGCAAGAAACACGAAGTAGGCGACAAATGCCAAAACAAACAGCACCGTAGCGATAATGCAGAAGAGCTTTGCGTTCTTTGCCGCCTGTTCGGCACCGATGGTATCGCCCATACCGAGTTTTGCATTGACCCTGGTTGCGAACACGATGCCGGCGATTCCGGGAGGCAGGGCGATGATCGGGAAGCAGAAGCATAACGTCAGTACCGATAAGGTAGTGATGACGATCGACCAGATCAGATAAGGACCGCCGTTGGGTGGGGTTGCGGTGTTCATGCGATGTTTGCTCCTGCGGAATGGTTCGGAAAAGCATGCGCCGGACAGGTTGCGGTGCGGCACACGTTATGCGGAGTTGAAACAGCTCGGCAATTCAAACTGAATAGCCATTTAAGGATAAGGTAAAACGGGAAAGCAATGAATACCGTTCCTGCGCGTGCGTTGTTTTCAATGAGATATGCATATATCTGCGCGACGTGTCCTGACGTTTCATCGGCAGGTGTCCAATATCGGAAGAAGACCAGGCACAAAACATCATTGTGGCGGCGCAGTGCTGGCAGCGGTCGGCTTGATGGAATTGGAGACGAGTATTACCGAAATGATCATCGTAGCGGCCCAACTGATCGGCCAAGTGATGAACCCGATAAAGATGAAACAGAGTAGGAAGTTGATGGCGGCTAATAGCCAATAACCGAACATGAATAACAGTCCGGTCGTTACGTTTCCTGCGTACAGATGCCCTATACCGAATGTCTGAATGAACATACCCGGCAGAATTTCCAACAGTACTGCCGTCCCGGTCGACTTCTGCGGATGGTAATAGTGGTGTACGACTTGTTGCGGTGCAGATGAGGGTGCGGCCGGAGGCGTCGTTTCGGGTGGTTGATCGGCAGATTGCATATGGCGGCCCTCCCTGATGAGCAGCCTAGATTAAACGATATCGCTTGCAACGTCAGGCATCGTCTCCGCGCAGTCGGCGTACATGTGCTTCCAGTAGAGCGGAAGTCGCCTGTGTGCCAGGGATGGCGGGATCGGTGATGACATCGACATGTGCTCGGAATCTGCGCGGCACGCGCATCCGTCCCAGGCGCGAGTCGCGGCGGCTCCACATGCTGGTCCACATGCCTTTCAGCGCCATGGGGATCACTGCAACCGGACGCCGTTTCAGAATGTGTTCGACGCCGGTTTTGAATGGCGCGATTTGACCATCGCGAGTCAGTGCGCCCTCTGGAAAGATGCCGACTATTTCGCCATTGGCCAATGCATCATCGATTCTTTCGAAAGCGCGTTTCATCAGCTCTGGATTCTCCTTGGCGCTTGCAATCGGAATCGCCTTACCCTGACGGAATAGCCAGCTCATGAAAGGAATGTTGAAGATCTTGTAATACATGACGAAATGCACCGGCCTGGGAATCGAAGCCAGTAGAATCAGCGCATCCATGTAACTGACATGGTTGCATACGATCAACGCCGGTCCTTGATCGGGAATGTTTTCCACGCCGCGCACGCGCAGGCGATACAGCGTTCGCACCAGTATCCAACTGATGAAACGCATCAGGAATTCCGGCACCAGCGTGAAAATGTAGATGGCTACCAGCAGGTTTGCGATCGCCAGCGCCAGGAAAAGTTGTGGAATCGTCAGCCCCAGAAACCGCTGTACGACGATTCCGATCACGGCTGCTGCCACGATGAACAGAGAGTTCTGTACGTTGAGGCCGGCGATCACGCGCGATATCTCGCTCTTCGGCGTGCGGCTCTGAATCAAGGCGAATAACGGAACGATGAAGAAACCGGTGAATATGCCGATGCCGGCCAAGTCGATGACGATGCGCCAGCTGCCTGCCTGATTGAGAAACTCGGCGACTCCGAGTCCGGCGGACAGTGCTTGTCCGGGGCGGGCGAAATACAGGTCCAGCATGAAGGCACTGATGCCGAAGGATCCCAGCGGCACGAGGCCGATTTCCACCGTATGTCCGGATAGTTTCTCGCACGATAGCGAACCGATGCCGGTTCCGATGGAAAACAGAGCGAGCGCGAAGATATACAGTTCAGGGCTATTGGATACCCCGCCCAAGTTCACTTCCGCGTAAGTCGGCAACTGCGCCGTCAGAATCGTGCCGATGAACCAGAACCAGGAAATACCCAAGACCGCATTGCGGACGGCAGGCTGCTTGCGCGTTAAACGCAGAATCGCCAGTGTTTCCGGAATCGGGTTCCAATTGATCTTGAGATTCGGATTGCCGGCATCGGTGCGTGGGATGGCGCGGCTGACCATATTGCCGATAACGGCCAGTGCAACGACCGACGCAGCGGCGGTGACAGGCCCTGATGTGCCAGCGATGGCGAAGATCATTCCGCCGAAGATCATGCCGGTCAGGATCGAGATCGAGGTTCCCATTTCCACCAGGCCGTTACCGCCGGTCAGTTCTTCCGATTTCAACACCGAAGGCAGGATCGAGTACTTGACCGGTCCGAACAGGGTCGATTGCAGGCCGGTGCCAAACAATGCGATCAGCAGGATCGGCATGCTTTGAGCGATGAAACCGATGGCCGCTACCGACATGACCATGATCTCCATCGTGGTGGTGATGCGGATCAGTTTTGATTTCTCCATCTTCTCGGCAATCTGCCCGGCCGTAGCGGAAAACAGGAAATACGGCAGGATGAACAATGCCGGCGCCAGGTTGGTATAGAGCGTGCGCTCCGCTTGATCGATCCCCATGAAGAACAGCAGTGCAATGATGGCCTGCCGGTATACGTTGTCGTTGAAGGCTCCAAGCGCTTGCACGACGAAGAACGGCAGGAAGCGGCGTTGTCTGAGTAGGGTGAACTGGCTGCGGCCGGACATGAGGGGATCTCCTTGAGTGGACGCAGACTACCAGACGAAAGCGGTCGTGCGTATCAGTTTCCCGATTCGCGTGCGCAGGAGCCATGACATGATCCAATGCGTCGCATCCGATGCGATTTCGGCAGAAGCCGTTTCCGTCAGGGCGGGTGAGGAAACCGGGTACGCCGGCAGCGGGACCATAGGCCGGTCATCCGGCGCGGCTATCGGCAAGCGATGGCGCCGGACGGCATGTCATTGAATATCCTGCCGGAAGAACACGACGCGCTCCGTTTCTTCGAAACCTAGCGCCTCGTGTACTTTTTGACCAGAGATGTTTTCCAGCATTACATCCGATAGCAATTCGTGACAGCCATGCGAACGAGCCCAACGTATGACGGCTCGGACCAGTTGCCTGGCGACGCCGGCATGACGATGAGTGGGAACGACGTACAGTCCTTCCAGGAATGCGGCCGGGATATCCGGTGCTTGCAGGTGGCGGGCGCCATTGACATATTCGTAGCGCAGCGACGCTTCTGCGAATCCGATGGCCGAACGTCGCCCGTCGTCGGCGATGGCATAGGCGAGAAAGGGCGCATAGCGTTCCGGATGCGCCAACTGCTCTTTCATCTCGGCCAAAAGCGTTGCGCGTTCCGCGGTCGGCCAGAGTGAACGGCGGAGTTCCAGCCAGCGCGGCTGGTCGAACAGAACAGAAGATTCGATGACGATCATCCGTTACCTCCTCCCTTTCGAATTTTCGAACCTGCTGGTCAGCATAGCGTGCCTGCCGCCATCACGTATGCGGCGGCGCCAGTGAGGAACTGTCGTGAGCGCGAGTTCGCAGGCCAAGCTACCGTCATGATCGGTACGGCGAGGACGGCGCCAACGCCGGAAGACGCGTGCTTGCCGTCACCGGTTGCGTTCGCGTTCGATGGCGCGCCAGCCGATATCGTGACGATGAAATTCGCCCTTCCAGCGGATTTTCGCCACGCTATCGTAGGCTGCGTGTTGTGCATCCGCCACGCTGTCGCCCAGCGCCGCTACGCATAGGACACGGCCTCCGCTGGTGACGATATCGCCATTGCCGTCGAGGTGCGTACCTGCATGAAACACCTTGGTTCCTGCGGGGACATCCCGGTTCAAACCATCGATGACATCGCCGGACCGGACGGGGTCGGGATAGTTTTTGGCAGCCATCACGACGCCGAGGGCGGGACGCGAGTCCCACCGCGCCTGCGTTTCATGCAGGCAACCGGCGATTGCGGCTTCGATCAGGCCGAGCAAGTCCGATTGCAGGCGCAGCATGATCGGTTGTGTTTCGGGATCGCCGAAACGGACATTGAACTCGATGACCTTAGGGGCGCCATCGGCATCGATCATCAATCCGGCATAGAGAAATCCGCTGAAAGGCATACCATCGGCCGCCATGCCGCGGACCGTGGGATCGACGATTTCACGCATGATCCGTGCATGGATTTCCGGCGTGACCACCGGCGCCGGTGAATAGGCTCCCATGCCGCCGGTATTGGGGCCGGTGTCGCCGTCACCGACGCGCTTGTGATCCTGGGAAGTGGCCATCGGCAATGCCGTCCTGCCATCCACCATCGAAATGAAGCTGGCTTCTTCGCCTTCGAGAAATTCTTCGATCACTACGCGCGAACCGGCGGCTCCGAAAGCATTGCCCGACAGCATATCGCGCACGGCGGCTTCCGCCTGTGCCTGGGTCGTTGCGACGATCACGCCTTTGCCGGCGGCCAGCCCATCGGCCTTGAC
>JAITWM010000061.1 GCA_031285265.1 Lysobacteraceae bacterium | reverse complement strand
AGTGCTGTATTCCGGGTATGGATTGCGGCGCCATTTGCATGGCATAGAGCCTCGGCGAGGCTGAGACCTGAATTATGGAGTCAGGGTAGTTTGTGGATATGAATGCGGAAAGCCGATGCTTTGCAGGACGGATCACCCTATCGCAGGTGGCCAGCGTATGGCTGGGGCGGTGCTGTGTTTCTTGCGACATTAGAGATGTGAGGAACTGGTCAGGTTCGAGGCGGGGTCGTTCAAGGGTGTGAGTACCGAAGATGGCAAGTCGATTCCACAGTTTTGTGTCTCAAGGATGAATGTTCTGATGATTATGCTGCGGTTGTGTGCTCCGTTTCCGATTTGTGAAGAAAAAGTGAAGCATAATCATAGAAGGGGTTGTGAGTGTTTTCCCGGCGCGATGTCATGCGATCGATTTGCATGTACTTCAGGCTTGGAAAGGAATGATTCCCTCCCCAGGTATGTCTTATCGACCTTGTAACCATTGAACCTTGGAATTTCCGTGGCACAGATACAAACTCTGCGTGAAACGATCGAAGCTATTGCGGAATGCCGTAACAAGGCAGACGTGAGCGATCGTTATGGCTGGGTGTATTACAGCCAGCAGCCGGAAAGCTTTGTAGATAAACAGTTTTATCTTTCTTCAAATACCGATGAATCCGACGACCCTCTCAGGGGTGGAAGCGAACACTGGCCGGCGTTTGCGATCCGGCATGATATGAATCGCTTTCTCGAGGTCGAGGTATTTGCTGATGTGCTGGATGCACAGAAAGGGCAGTATCCGGCATCACAAATAAAAGACTATGCGGACGCGCTTGAGCATTTCGCGCACCGTAAGTCCACGCTCGTAGTGAATGCATCGGAGCTTGCTGAGACGGACCCGGTGATTGCTGTGAAGCTGTCGAGAAGGATTTATCCGGAATACGATCTGAAGCTCGCCGTATGCCCCCCGGATCGCGTAGGCGTGGCCGCGCGGGCACTGGTGAAGTTGCAGAAAATCACCTTGGTGGAAGCAATGGCGCGTTGCCGGAACCTGCCGATCGTGGTTGGCGACCGTGTCGATGCGCCGCATAAGGACATCATCGTGAGCCAATTCGTCCAATTGGGATTGCCATTGAGCTATGTGAATTATGAGCCATTGGTTTGGAAACTCGATGGGAAATGACAGCGGCGCGATAGGCACGAGCCGAATTCGGAAGTGACGTATGCGTTGAGGATGGTGACACACAGCATCGAAATAGCATTGATCGGCGGAATAAGGTGATGACGGGTTCCTGTCGGGATGCGTGCCGTTTCAGTAGCTTGGATACAATGCTTGTCTCATTCTCGATGGATCTCTTCGATGCGATTGAAATTGCTTTCGGTTTCTTTGGCCGTAACCGGCTGGATTCAGGTCTTTGCCGCACAGGCCAGTGAAGGGATGTGGGTACCGGAACAGTTGCCCGAAATTGCTGGCCCGCTTGCGCAAGCGGGGTTGAAACTATCACCCGGGCAATTGGCAGACTTGACCGGCGATCCGATGGGTGCAGTCGTGGCGTTGGGCAATTGCACAGCCAGTTTTGTCTCACCCAACGGTCTGGTAATTACCAATCATCATTGTGCTTATGGTGCGATTCAGTTGAATTCGACGCCGCAGCGTAATCTCATCGTCGAGGGATTCAACGCCGCAGTGCCGAAACAAGAGGTCAGCGCCGGCCCCAATGCGCGCGTTTTCGTGCTTGATGCGGTCGAAGACGTGACGGAACGCGCGCGCGCGGCGATTGCGTCCGCAGGGAGCGATCCGCTGGCGCGGACTCGGGCGTTGGAAGCGTTCGATAAGCAGCAGGTAGCCGCGTGCGAGTCGGAGCCGGGATATCGCTGCAGGCTATACAGCTTTTTTGGCGGAAATGCCTATCGTTTGTTCCGCAATCTGGAAATCAAGGATGTGCGCTTGGCCTATGCGCCTCCGGGCAGTGTCGGCAAGTTTGGCGGCGATATCGACAATTGGATGTGGCCGCGACATACCGGTGATTTTGCGTTCTATCGCGCTTACGTCGGCAAGGACGGAAAACCGGCGGCCTATTCTTTGGATAACGTACCGTATCGGCCCAAGCACTGGCTGCGGTTTGCCGATCAGCCCTTGGGTGACGGCGATTTCGTCATGGTCGCCGGATATCCGGGGCGGACCAACCGCTACGCCTTGGCGGTCGAATTCGACGGTACGGCCGGCTGGACGTACCCCACCGTGTCGCGGCATTACAAGAACCTGATCGCAATGATCAAAGCGGCGGGCGAGCGCAATCCGGATATTCGGGTCAAGTATGCCAATCTGATGGCGGGACTGAATAACGCCAGCAAGAATTACGACGGTCAATTGGAAGGATTCCGCCGTATCGATGCGGCTGCCCAGAAGCATGCGGAGGAGGATGCCGTATTGTCTTGGTTGCGGGCGCGAGGCGACGATGGCGCCGATGCATTGGCGGCGCATCGGCAATTGGTGACGTTGGC
This sequence comes from Lysobacteraceae bacterium, assembly GCA_031285265.1. Classification (GTDB taxonomy): domain Bacteria; phylum Pseudomonadota; class Gammaproteobacteria; order Xanthomonadales; family Xanthomonadaceae; genus JAITWM01. Next base: position 4,729 of record JAITWM010000061.1, on the reverse strand, counting down.
GGCACAGCGCCGCGCCGTGCGTGATCGTGATTTGGTCGTCGGCCAGCTGCATCGGACCGGAACGCTTGGCAGCGCCATTCAACTTTACCGGTTGGCGATCGAGCGTGAGAAGCCCGATGCCGAGCGTGAGCCGGGCTATCAGCAACGTGACTATCCGACGATCAAAGGCGCGATGGAACAGATGGATCGCCGCTATGTCGCGGATATGGACCGGCAAATGCAGCAATATTGGTTGCGCGAATATCTGCGGTTGCCGAAGGAGCAGCGTCTGGCCGCCATCGATCATTGGCTGGAGGGCGATGATGATGGCGCTGTGGCAACTGCAGTGGCGCATCTGGCGGAGACCGGGTTGGGCGGCATCGACGAACGTTTGAAATGGTTCGGTGCCGATCGCGCCGCATTTGAGGCCAGTACCGATCCGGTGATTCGGTACGCAGTCGCAGTAATGCCGACGCTATTGGAAATGGAACGGCAGGAAAAGATCGATGCGGGCGAGGAACTGGTTGCGCGTCCCGTCTATCTACAGGCTTTGGCGGATTACAAGAAGCGCCATGGCGAATCTGTTTACCCGGATGCCAATTTGTCGTTGCGAATCACCTTCGGCAATGTCAGGGGATATAGACCCAGAGATGGCGTCGAATACCTGCCGTTCACGACATTGGAAGGTGTCGTCGCCAAGGAAACCGACGAGGAGCCGTTCAATTCGCCAAAAGCATTGCTTGAAGCGGTAAAGGCCCAGCGTTACGGTGGCCTTGAGGACCAGCGCTTGGGTTCGGTGCCGGTCAATTTTTTGTCCGATCTCGATATTACGGGCGGTAACTCCGGTTCACCGGTACTGGATGCGAACGGCAGATTGGTCGGGCTGGCGTTCGACGGCAATTGGGAGTCGGTCAGTTCCAATTGGATATTCGATCCGACGATGACACGCATGATTGCGGTGGACGGACGATACGTTCGTTGGATCATGCAGGAGGTGTCCCCAGCGCCGCAATTGCTTTAGGAACTTGGTGTTGGCAGATAAATCAATAAGTTGCTCGATTCTTCCGCATTGATGAGACGGAACGGGTATGATAAGCGGCCCGCGTCGGGCATCGAGTTTGGCGCGGGTTGTCTTTACATTGAATGGTAGAGTTTTATTCCGATGCGCATTCTGCTTGCACGCCATGGCGAAACGCCTTGGAACGCCGAGGGTCGTTATCAAGGACAGATCGACATTCCCCTTTCTCCCGTGGGCGAGTCGCAGGCTCGGGCGCTCGGAGAACGACTGCGCGATGTGTCGATCGCACGTGCGGTCGCTTCGCCGTTATCGCGTGCGCGCAGTACGGCGGAATTCGCATTGGGCGCGGAGCGTGTGGGCATGTTGACCACCGATCCGGATTTTCTGGAGATCGCTCATGGCGAATGGGAAGGCATGTTGTCCAGCGAAATTCAGCAGCGCGATCCGGTGCGTTTGAAAGCCTGGCGGGACGAGCCGGATACGGTGCTGATGCCCGGCGGGGAATCTTTGCGCCAAGTGGCCGAACGCAGTTGGAGGGGATTGATCCGTGCCGGTGAGGGATTGGGCGATAACGATACAGTATTGATCGTCGCTCACGATGCGGTTAATCGTGTGTTGCTGTGCCGGATTCTCGGGTTGCCGATCTCCAAAGTGTGGACATTCCGCCAAGCGCCAGCGACGCTGAACCTGTTGGAAGGCCCGGACGTGGAGCATTTGGAAGTCGTCCGATTGAACGACTGCGCTCATCACACGGTGTTTTTCGGCGAAGCGGTGCATCGCGCACTGTAGGTGCGCACGGCTGGCGACGACGAGGCCTCAGTTCGGATGACGGGGATGGTATCGCTGTCGGCAGGTAGTCGCGATGGCCGGATTTTCGTTCGCTGTCCCCAATTTGTATCCGCATTTCTGTCGAGGCTTGGCGATTATGGTTTGCCAAAGGGCAATCCTTTCCTGTTTCCATTTCGAGGGCGCCGCGGTTTTCGCTTGTTTTTGGCATGAGTCTACGCTGGATGCCATGACAAGCCGGAGGAACTACCGGTTTTTCATCGAATATCATGGTTAAGGACATGATGTGAATCCGACTTCTTTGCAGCAGTGGTTGGCGCATATCGAACGGCAGCATCCACATTCGATCGAACTGGGACTGGATCGTGTCCGCAAAGTGGCGATGCGGCTGCAATTGGATAAACCTGCAAGGAAAACCATCGTCGTCGGCGGTACCAATGGCAAGGGGTCGACGATTGCATTCATCGAAGCGATTGCTTTGGCGGCGGGTTGGAGGACCGGTGTGTATACCTCGCCGCATTTGCTGAGATACAACGAACGAGTACGCTTGGATGGCCGTGAAGCGGATGATGAAGCGCTGATCGCCGCGTTCTCGGCGGTCGAAACGGCACGCGGCGAAGTGGCGCTGACGTATTTTGAATACGGTACGTTGGCGGCATTATGGTTGATGCAACGAGCGCGGTTGGATCTCGCCGTTTTGGAGGTCGGACTGGGCGGTCGTTTGGACGCGGTGAACATTGTCGCTTCTGATGTCGCGGTCATCACCACCGTCGACATCGATCATACCGACTGGCTGGGGCAGGATCGGGAAAGCATCGGACGCGAAAAGGCCGGGATCGCTCGTGCCTGGAAACCGCTGGTGCTGGGAGAGAAGGACCCGCCTTCAAGTGTGTTGCAGCATGCCTACGGATTGGGAGCCGATACGTTGCGCTCCGGTTGCGATTTCTTTCATGAGCCGGTCGATGCATCGCATTGGCGGTGGCGCGATGTCCGGCATGCATTGTTGTTGCCTGTTCCCCGCTTGGTTGCGCCGGTGCAGCTTGCCAATGCCGCCACGGCGATCACCGCATTACGTGCATTGCGCCGTAGGATTCCTATGGCCGCATACGCACAAGGGATTGCGACGGCCGTATTGCCCGGGCGCCTGCAACGGATTGACCGGGAGGGAGTCGAAATCTGGACGGATGTTGCGCACAACCCGCAAGCGGCGCGGGCACTGGCGGCATGGTTAACGGCCAGACCACCGGTTGGCCGGACGCTGGCGGTGTTTGCCGCATTGAACGATAAGGATGTGCATGCGGTCGTCGAAGCGCTCGCCGGTACGGTGACGGACTGGTATCTGGCAGGATTGTCGGTCGATGGGCGCAGCCAGGATGCCGCGACACTGGCGCGGCGGTTGCGGGGAACGGTGGCGGCCGATGGGCGGCAGTATGAGAATGTGGCGCAAGCGCTTGCCGCCGCATCCGCGACGGCCACGGCCGAGGACCGGATACTGGTGTTTGGTTCTTTCCATACGGTTGCCGCTGCGCTGAGCGCAATAGGTCTGAGTACGCCAGCGGATTCGTGCTGATCCGGCGCCGGAGTGTTCGCGACCTTAGAAACGATACACGAGGCATCATCGAGAGCGAATTTTCCGGGCCGGTTTTCAAAATGAGAACCAAGCCGTGTTCGACAGCTTATAATCGTAGCGGCATTCCTGCTAACCCCGGTGGCACTGTGACAGTGGATACGACTTTGAAAAAACGCTTGATCGGCGCCATCGTACTGGTGGCGCTGGCGGTTATCTTTTTGCCTATGTTGATCAAGGGGCCTGCTCCGGATAGCGGCGTGTCGGATGTTTCGATTCAAGTACCGAATCCGCCCGGTGGTCAGTATGAAACCCGGGAGTTGCCGCTGGTGACGCCAGGACAGACGGTGGACGGAGAAGGCGTGGTTGGCATGAATGGCGCCGTGCCGGTCCCAGCCGCCCCATCCTCGACGGCTGCCGAGACGCCGTCGCCCGGTGCGGATGGGAGGCTTCCCCCGACGACCGCAGGAGGCAACTATGTGGTCAGCTTCGGTGCATATGCGACGACGGCGGATGCGGATATGGTGATAGCCAGGCTGAAACAGTCGGATCTGCCTGGGTTCCGTGAGCAAACGGCAGTGAACGGCCGTCCTGCTTGGCGAGTGCGAATCGGTCCTTATGCCGATCGCGCGCAAGCGGAAATCGTGCGCTTGCAGGCCGGCAAAGTGCGTAGCGATGTCAATATACAGGTGATCGCCTTGGATGCGGCCCCTGCCTCTCCGCCTCCGGCACCTGTCGTTGCGCCCAGGCCTGCGGCGCCAGTGGCAGTAGCGACCGATCAGCCGGTGCAACGTTCGACGCCCGCAACACCTGCGACACCCGCGGTGTCTGCAACGCCCGCGACGACGACGCCCGACAAACCAGTAACGGCTCCGGTGGCCGCTGCGACGACCGGATTTGTCGTGCAACTAGGCGCTTTCGCCAATGCCAATGATGCCAATGCTCTGCGTGACAGAGCACGTACGGCCGGATTCACCGCGTTCGTGGAACAGGTGCGCACGGATGACGGCATGTTGAATCGAGTTCGTGTTGGCCCAGTGGTTACCCGCGCCGAAGCGGAGACGATGAAGGCATCGGTAGCGGCAAAATTGGGTATCGATGGAATGGTGCGCCAGCATCCGTAGAGTGCTATAACCGACGATGATGTTGATAGGGGGGAACAAAGCCGGTACAGGGGATGCGTGCAAAGCGCGCATTCGGCGAATGCCTGTTTGCGGCTTTTCTGGTTCGATGCCATGATCGATTTGATACTTGTTGTCGTTATTGCGGTTGCATTGCTGTTGGGGTTGTTGCGCGGACTGATCGGGATTGTGGTGCCGGTAGTGGCCTGGGTTTCGGCGGGGGTAATGACGATTCGATATGGAGATCAGACGGCTTTC
>JAITWM010000191.1 GCA_031285265.1 Lysobacteraceae bacterium | reverse complement strand
AGGTAATTTTAATGGGCCGCCATAGAGCGGATCGCCGACGATCGGATGCCGCAGATGCTGCATATGCACGCGGATTTGATGGGTACGCCCGGTTTCCAATCGGCATTCCAATGCGGTGTGCGCGCGAAACCGCTCACGCAATCTGAAGTGCGTGACCGCCTCACGGCCATCTTCGCGCACCGCCATCTTCAGTCGATCGCGCGGATGTCGGTCGATCGCCCCATTGGCGGTGCCTCCGGACACCAGTGCGCCCACTACGATGGCCAGGTATTGCCGATGCACCTGCCGCGTTGCCAAGAGATCCACCAACGCGGTATGTGCAGCCAAGCTGCACGCCACGACCATCGCACCACTGGTGTCCTTGTCCAGCCGATGCACAATGCCCGCACGCGGCAAGCGTTCAAGAGCCGGATTTCGATGCAACAAGGCATTGACCAGCGTGCCAACGGGATTACCGGCCCCTGGATGCACCACCAAGCCTGCCGGCTTGTTCACGATCAGCAGGTCGGTATCCTCATACAGGATGTCCAACGCGATCGCCTCGGGCCGTGCTTGGGTCTGCGCGTGCATCTGCGCCTTCACCGATACCGATTCGCCGCCCTGTACCGGATCGCGCGGTCGCGCGGTCTCACCGTTCAAGCGAACTTCACCGGATTTGATCCATTCAGCCAATCGCGAACGAGAAAATTCGGGAAACAGCTCCGCTAGAACCACATCGAGGCGCCGCCCGGCTGCGACCTCCGGAATAACGGCTTGACGGGAAATTTCCATGGATATTTCGGACATGACAAAGGTGATCGATCAGGCAAAATATTGGATGACTGCTCCCATTAGTCAGTCATCGGACAGTACACTAGGCTATCATCATCCATTCCGTCTCCTGTTGCCCTCACTGACAGCTCTATGGTTAACCGAACGATTTCCCGGTCGCAGACCGCTGCCCACCTGTTGATTCTGTTGCTGATCGCCATCTGTCTGGTCGCGTCTTCAGGCTGCAGCCGCTTCAAGAACAAGGAAGACCCTGAAGAAGGTCAGGCCGTCGAACAGCTTTTCGAAAAAGGGCACGACTTGATGAAAAGCGGCAATTGGAGTGGCGCCGAGAACGTCTTCCGCCGACTGATTGCGCAGTACCCTTACGGCCCTTATACCGAACAGGCGCTGATGGAGATGGCCTATGCGCAATTCAAGGCCGGAAAGCACGACGAGGCGATTTCCACCATAGACCGCTTCATTCGCACTTATCCGACGCACCGGAATGTGGCGTATCTCTATTATCTGCGCGGTCTGGCCAATTCCAACCGCGATACCGTATTCCTGCAGCGCGTCTGGTCGCTCGATCCCAGCCGCCGCGACCTAGCCGCGCCACAACAGGCCTACAACGATTTCTCCATCGTCGTGCAACGTTATCCCAACAGCCGTTACGCCAGCGACGCACGCCAGCGCATGGTGGCCCTGCGCAATATCTTTGCGCGCCACGAGATCAACATTTCACTGTATTACTTGCGCCGGGATGCTTGGCTATCGGCAATTGCTCGCGCTTCCTACGTCCTGGAAACCTACCCGCAGAGCGAATATCAATACGACGCCATCGCCATACTGGCTGAATCCTATACCAGGCTGGGTAACCAAGCGCTGGCGGCGGGCGCTCGTCAGGTGTTGGAATTGAACGATCCGCAGCATCCTTGGCTGCATGGAGAATGGCCGAAATATCCTTTGGCGGTCCGCAAGCTGAATCCGTTCGCCGGCGAGAAATCGCCGACCGGCGAACGCAATTCACAGTTGGAGCGACGCTGATACGGCGGCCTCCGCTCACCGATATACCGAACGAAGGGGGCCTCTCAGGCTCCCTCGTCGTTTTCCAGGCCTTCTGTCCTGACCGGCCATATGTTCAGATCCGGTCTGGCACTTTGTCGCACTCTCCCTGAAACCGAGCCCGGTGATACACGCAGCTTCGATCATCGTGTGATAGGTGTCGTCGACAAAAGACTCAACAACCGTACCGCGTCGCATCCTGGACACTACAGTTGCCCGCGAATGCATGGCACGCGCTATTTCCTTGCTGACGGCAAGACGGAAAAATCGCAGTTGCCTGCATATGAAATTCTTTGCGAACTTGATGAATGGCGGCAAACTCAAAAGATACAGCCGAACCGGTAGATACCAGTAACCGTCTGCCACGTTCCATCGCGCGTGCCCAACCATTTTCTCTTACGCTTTGGATAAAAAGAGCACGGCATAACCGCTCTCGTCGAACGACACAATCAATCTGTATTGCTGTTGAAAGTTTCAATATTGATAGCGGTTACTGATCGGATAGCGCCGCTCACGCCCGAAAGCGCGTCGCGACACTTTGGGACCGGGAGCGGCCTGATGGCGTTTCCATTCGCTGATACGTACCAAGCGCAATACCTTTTCAACCGTCACCGGGTCGAATCCGGCAGCGACGATCTCGCACTGAGACTGTTCCTGATCTACGTATCGAAACAAAATTCCATCAAGTACCTCATAGGGCGGCAATGAGTCCTGGTCCAACTGATCTTCACGCAGCTCTGCGGAAGGAAGCCGCGAGATGACCGCCTCCGGGATGATCTCCACTCCCGCAACGCGATTGCGCCAACGCGCCAACGCGAATACTTCGCTCTTGTACAGATCCTTGATGGGAGCGTATCCGCCACACATGTCACCATAGATCGTGGCATATCCAACGGCGTATTCGCTCTTGTTACCGGTCGTCAACACCAGACCGCCGAACTTGTTCGACAAAGCCATCAAAATGGCGCCGCGACTACGCGATTGCAGATTCTCCTCGGTAATATCCGGCGATGCTTTTTCGAACAACGGCGCCAATGCCTGCAAAAATCCACGGAACGGTATCTCGATCTGAACCGTCTCCAGGCGCACGCCCAGCGCCAAGCATTGTTGCAACGCAAGATCATTCGATAGATCGGATGTATAGCGTGACGGTAATCTCACCGCAATGACGTTATCCGCGCCCAACGCATCCACCGCCAACGCCAGTACGATGGCCGAGTCGATGCCCCCGGACACTCCCAGCCAAACGGTACTGAAACCGTTTTTCCCACAATAATCACGAATGCCGCGCACGATCGCGCGCCATGCCAACCCGTCGCGGCTTTCGTCTTCCTCTACCACCCAATTCACTGGCCGGAATGCACGCGACATCGGATCGTAATCGGCAACCAGCCAGTGTTCCTCGAACGCCGCCGCCGCCGGATGCACATGTCCGTTGCCATCGGCCAACACCGAAGAACCGTCAAAGACCAGCGCATCCTGTCCCCCGACCAGATTGAGGTAAGCCAGCGCCATGCCTGTCTCGGCAACCCGCTGCGCCAACAGTGTATCGCGCTGGGCCAGCTTGTCGCGCTCGAAAGGAGAGGCGTTCGGTATCACGACCAACTGTGCGCCGGCATCGACCGTATCGGCCAACGGCGCTTCGAACCATAAATCCTCGCAAATCACCAAACCTACCGGGACGCCTTTCACATCGAAAACGCAAGGACCACCCTTTTCGTCGACATGAAAATATCGACGCTCGTCGAACACGTTGTAATTAGGTAATTGACGTTTACGGTAGGTCGCTTCGACCTGACCGTCGCGCAATACGCTGGCCGCGTTGTACAGCCGGACGCCGTCGTATTCGGGCCAGCCGACTACCGCGACAATGCCCCGCACCTGTTCCGCAATCCGGCGCAATACCGCCGCACAATCGGCGACAAACCCTGCCCGCATCAACAGATCTTCGGGCGGATAGCCGCTGACTGCCAACTCCGGAAACACCACCAGATCGGCATGATGTTCGTCACGCGCCTGTATGATCATCTGCGCGATGCGCTCGGCGTTACGCGCCACTGCACCGACCGGAAAATCGAACTGAGCCAAGGCAATACGCAAAGGTTGCGACATCTGGGACGAACTCCGGGAACAGGAAAGGGAATGTTCTGGCATCGATGCATCAATGCGACGGCATCCAAGTCTTCCACAGCGGCCATGAACCGCAAAGGTCATACGCACCGTAACACCGATAACACGAAGGTGATGAGACGCCTGACACCGTATTTCCGTCTCTTTCGATAGAGGTACCTACCGATCGCTCCGGCAAAGATACCCGCGCACTTTACCTTCTCATGTCGCCGGCATCGGCAAACGGAGAAGCCGCCTTACGGCGGCTTCCCAAAAGACCGTCGATGACAGCGATCCTATTTCACGTGTTCCTTGATGGCCTTGCCAAGATCGCCCGGCGAACGGACCGTGAACACGCCCGCCTTCTCCAGGGCAGCGAACTTGCCGGCTGCCGTACCCTTGCCACCGGAGGCAATCGCGCCAGCATGTCCCATGCGCTTGCCCGGGGGCGCCGTGGCGCCGGCGATGAAACCGACGACAGGTTTTTTGACGTACTCGGCAATGAACTCGGCAGCCTCTTCCTCGGCGCTGCCGCCGATCTCCCCAACCATGATGATGCCTTCGGTCTGCGGGTCGTCCTGAAACAGTTTCAATGCGTCGATGAAGTTCATTCCCTGGATCGGGTCACCACCGATACCAATGCAGGTGCTCTGTCCCAGTTCGACATCGGTGGTCTGTTTGACCGCTTCGTAAGTCAAGGTGCCGGAGCGCGATACAATACCGATCTTGCCAGGCCGATGGATATGGCCCGGCTGAATGCCGATCTTGCATTCGCCCGGCGTGATGATACCCGGGCAGTTCGGTCCGATCAGGGTGACATCGGCATAACCGTTCAGCGCGTTCTTGACACGCAGCATATCCAGCACTGGAATGCCTTCGGTGATTGCCACGATAACCTTGATACCGGCATCGGCCGCCTCCATGATCGCATCAGCCGCAAACGGCGGCGGCACGTAAATCACCGAAGCATCCGCGCCGGTCTGATGCACTGCATCGGCGACAGTGTTGAACACCGGCAGATTCAGATGCAAATGGCCGCCCTTGCCGGGCGTCACGCCACCGACGACTTGGGTGCCGTAATCGATCATCTGTCCGGCATGAAAGGTACCCTGCTGGCCGGTAAAGCCCTGCACGACGACCTTGGTTTTCTTGTTTACCAATACGCTCACGTTGAATTCCTCAGTCTCATTGAATCAGGCGGCAATCTTGGCGGCTTCCACCGCCTTCTTCGCACCATCGTTGATATCGTCGGCCGAAATGATGGCCAATCCAGAGTCGTTCAGCAGTTTTCTGCCCGCCTCGACATTCGTCCCTTCCAAACGTACGATCACCGGCACCTTGAC
>JAITWM010000058.1 GCA_031285265.1 Lysobacteraceae bacterium | reverse complement strand
ATGCTAACGCACTTGACATGATTCGCCTGCAGAAAAGTTGTGAAACGGATGGTGCCGTCACTGGCGGTTCGATGATGCGCGGAAGCCGCGGCGCCGGTATTCCGATACCGGAAAACAACATCCCTGTGATGGTGGGTGGTGAGCTCAATAACGCCAGCCCATATACCGATAGACCTTGCCCATGACCCAAAGTGGGCCGATTAACAGGTAGACCAAGTCGGTCAGAAAGCTGGGTTTGCGTCCTTCGATGCGATGCCCGATGAACTGCGCGATCCAGGCAACGATGAAAATGGCGAACGCGATCCAGGCCAGCGTGACGATGCCGAGGCGTGCTTCCAGCAGACGGCACAGGCAAGCGGAGAAAAAGAAGAACGCCAGCATGCCATAGCCGAGCCGGCGCGAGAGCCGGTTATAGAATATCCAGGCTGTGAACATCGCAAACGCCGCCCAGATTCCGGTTTTGAACCAACTCCCGAATACTGGAATGCACCAGAGCAATGCGATCGTCGACCACAGGATCAGCGGTACGGCGATGCAATGGATGTGCTGATTCAGCGGATGTCGATGGTCATCTGAGTAATGGGCGAACCAACGGTCGATAAGACGGTCACTGGCGGTCATGCGTTTGGCTTCGTAGGGGCTTCAGTGCGCGCTGGATTTGGAGAATAGCTGGATGATCAGCACGCCGCAGAGGATCAGGGTAATGCCAACGATGGCAGGGAAATCCAGTGTCTGCCGGTAGATCAGCCAGCCCAAAGCGGAAATCAGCACGATGCCCGCGCCGGACCAGATGGCATAGGACACGCCCATCGGCACCGTCTTGATCACCAGACTGAGAAAGTAGAAGGCGATGCCGTAGCCCGCGAGAACGACCATCGTCGGCAGCAGCCTGGTGAATCCGTCCGAAGCCTTCAGCGCCGAGGTGGCGACGACTTCGGCCATGATCGCCGCCGCCAGATACAGATAGCCTATTTTCATCCGATACTCTGATTGGATGGTGATGGCGTATGCCCGGAACTGGAGCAGTTCCGGGCTCAGCGTCGGTCATCATGCGTCAGTCCAGCGTGATACCGGCCAATTTCTTCAGGGCTTCGGCGTAACGCGCACGGGTGCGCTCGATCACTTCGGCGGGCAGATGCGGACCGGGAGGCGTTTTGTCCCAATCCAACGTTTCAAGGTAGTCGCGCACGATCTGCTTGTCGTAGCTTGGCGGACTGGTCCCGATCCGGTATTCGTCCGCGGGCCAATAGCGTGAGGAATCCGGAGTCAGCATCTCGTCCATGATATACAAGCGACCGTCTTCGTCGGTGCCGAACTCGAATTTGGTATCCGCCAGCAGGATCCCGCGTTCCGCAGCATAGTCCGCAGCGAAACGGTAGATCTTCAAGGTCGCGTCGCGCACATGCTCGGCCAGTTCGGCGCCGACCGTTTTCACCATGGTGTCGAAATCGATGTTCTCGTCGTGGTCGCCGACGGCGGCTTTTGTCGAGGGTGTGAAGATCGGTTCCGGCAACGGTTGCGCTTGTCGTAACCCGTCCGGCAGCGCGATGCCGCTGATCTGGCCGGTGCGCTGATAGTCTTTCCAGCCGCTGCCGATCAAATAGCCGCGAGCGATGGCTTCGATCGGAACTGGCTTGAGCCGGCGCGTCACGACTGCGCGTTTGGCATATAAAGCGGCATCCACGCCATTGGGTAATACCTGTGCGACATCGATGCCGGTCAAGTGATTGGGCAGTAGATGCGCGGTCCGGTCGAACCAGAAATTGGAAATCTGGCACAACATCTCGCCTTTGCCGGGAATCGGGTCGGGTAATACCACATCGAACGCGGAAAGCCGGTCGGTCGCCACCATCAGCAGATAATCGCTGGGAGGCGCAGTGGCAGGCAGCCGTTCGCGGGGCAGATCGAAGACATCGCGCACTTTGCCGCGATGGCGCAGCGGCAGGCCGGGAAGATCGGATTGCAATAAAGTCGTGGACACGGATATTCCTTGATTCTGGAATGGTCGTCATCTTGACACGGAACACATAAAGACAGCGCCGGGCAATCCGATGACGTTGCCCGTGTAGTGTAACCACCCATGTCGGCACCACGCGATCGATCGCATCCCGGCGGCAAAATGCGGGCGGTCTCAGGATCGTTCCGCCACCGGTGTTTCATCGTTGTTCCGATCGGCGGCGGCGATCGAACCGTCGGTGCATCGCAGGTACGCGCTGGCATTCGGAAGGATGTCTGGTATGGTCCGGCATCATCGCTGGCCGGAGATGCGGGTAGAATGAGCGGCTATCGCGGAATGGCGTCATCGATGAATCGCTGGTACGGGAAATTGCTGGGATTGATCGCCGGAGCATTGCTGTTTCGTGCCAATCCGATGTTCGGCGCCGTGATTGGATTGGTGATCGGCCACTTCATCGACCGGCGCTGGCCGCAGCGGTATGACGACGATCCGTACCGGGCATTAGAGGTGAGCCGCACTGCCAGCGATACGGAGATCGAGCAAGCATACCGGCGCCTGATTTCCCGGTATCATCCCGATCGGCTGGGCGAGGCGGCGGCGGATCTGCGTGAGCGGGCCGAACGGAAGTCGCGCGAAATTAATGCCGCTTATGACCGAATCAAGGCGCTGCGCCGGCGCAAATCCCGAGGCTGACCGACATGTCCCATTGCATCATCGCCCCATCGATTCTTTCCGCCGACTTCGCACGCCTGGGCGAGGAAGTCGATGCGGTCCTTGCCGCTGGCGCCGACTGGGTGCATTTCGATGTCATGGATAATCATTACGTGCCCAACCTGACGGTCGGGCCGATGGTTTGTTCGGCTTTGCGCAAACACGGCGTCACTGCACCGATCGATGTGCACTTGATGATCGAACCGGTGGACCGGATCGTGCCGGATTTCGCCCGGGCCGGTGCCAGTCTGATCAGTTTTCATCCAGAAGCCAGCCGGCATGTCCATCGCACGATTCAATTGATCAAATCGCAGGGATGCCGAGCGGGATTGGTGCTGAATCCCGGCACGCCGGTGGATGTGCTCGATTGGGTGCTCGATGAGTTGGACTTGGTCCTGCTGATGTCGGTCAATCCCGGTTTCGGCGGGCAGGCGTTCATTCCTTCGACGTTGGACAAGTTGCGCGTGGTGCGGGAAATGATCGATCGCAGCGGCAGGCAGATTCATTTGGAGATCGACGGTGGCGTGAAAGCGGACAATATCGGCCAGATCGCCGCAGCCGGCGCTGATGCATTCGTCGCCGGTTCGGCGATTTTCGGTGCGCCGGACTATGCCGGGACGATTGCGGCGATGCGCGAGGCGGCGATGGCGGGACGCGCGCTGGAATGAATCGCGTGGAGCGCGCTTCGATATCGCAGAGCTTTTTCGGCGAGAAAACCGACGGCGCATGCGCGTAACGATACGTTGGCGATACCGGCCCGATGACGCGCATGCCGGCGGCATGGTCGATATGGCTCGTCTCTTTGATGCCGGCAATGTCGCTTGATGGTTTTCATTGGCGGCTACGTTGACCGGCAGCAGGGCGGTAGATGCTTTTTCGGAGAAATGGGACGAGACGATGAAAACCATGATTCAAGTACGTTCTGCCGAGATCGGTGATGTGGCGACGATACGGCGTCTGATTGTCGAATTGGCACGTTACGAACGTGCCGAGCACGAGGCACGAGCGACCGAAGCGCAACTGCGCGAAGGATTGTTCGGCGAGCGCGCGACGGCGCATGCGTTGATCTGCGAATGCGATGGCGAGCCGATCGGGTATGCCGTGTATTTCTTCAATTATTCGACATGGCTTGGACGCAACGGCATCTATCTGGAAGATCTGTATGTCACGCCGGAGCAACGCGGACAGGGGGCTGGCAAGGCATTGTTGAAGCATCTGGCGCGGCTGGCGATGGCAAAGGATTGCGGACGCTTCGAATGGGCCGTGCTGGATTGGAATATGCCGGCGATCGAATTCTATCGGGCGGCTGGCGCCAGACCGATGGACGAATGGACCGTTTACCGGCTTGAAGGACAGGCGTTGAGGGATTTTGCGGAAACGGAATGAATCGCATCGCGTGCGTTCCGCTTCGCCACCCGGTGCTACGCAGGGACGACGGTGAGCGGCTATCCTGAGACACCGTCCATCATGAAGGCGAACCCGATGAAGACTTGCGATTTGTGCGACCAGTTCGAAGAACGCGTGCGTGTATTGCTGTTGCCGTTGCGCGATTACGGCGGCCGTGTCGGCTTTTCCGGAACCGTCAGTACGATCCGCGCCTGGGAGGACAATTCGAAAGTTCGCGACGCTGTCAACGAGCCCGGCCAGGGGCGAGTGCTGGTCATCGACGGCGGGGGCTCGTTGCGACGCTCGATGCTGGGCGATCAATTGGCCGAAAAAGCAGTTGCCAATGGCTGGGCCGGCGTGGTCGTGTTCGGCGCGATTCGCGACAGTGAAGCCATCGGCAAACTCGCGCTGGGCGTCAAAGCATTGGCGACTTGCCCGCGCAAGACTGACAAACTGGGTCAGGGACAGCGCGATGTGCCGTTGGAGATCGGTGGTTTGACCATCCGCCCCGGCGAGTGGCTGTGCGCCGACGAGGATGGAGTGATCTTGGCCGATGCGCCGTTGACGGAATGAGGCGGTCCGGCGGTCCTGGGTTCACGTCCGCCGTCCGTTCGGGTTAAAGTGAGCGCCATGCCGGGTCATTGGATCAAATTTCCACTTTCTTCCGCCAGTCTGCGATGGCGAGGGCGCCGTATTGCCGTTGCCATCGTCCGCGCTGTCATTTTGAATCGGAAGGAGTTTTGCCTTGGTTTCGTTCGCCCAGTTCCAGCAACACGCCGCTAACGGCCATACCCGCATTCCCGTCGTCCGTGAAGTATTGTCCGATCTGGATACGCCGCTATCGGTCTATCTGAAATTGGCGGATGCGCCGCGGACGTTCCTGTTCGAATCGGTACAAGGCGGCGAGCGCTTCGGCCGTTATTCGATCATCGGACTGCCGGTCAGGCGCACGTTCAGTTTCCGTGGCCGCCTGTTGGAAATCCGCGATAACGGCGCGCTGGTCGAAAGCCGCGAGGTTGCCGATCCATTTGCCGAAGTGGAAACATTACGCGCATCGTATTCGGTGCCGAAATTCGACGGCTTGCCGGGATTCACCGGTGGATTGGTCGGATGGTTCGGATTCGAATGCGTCGGCTATATCGAGCCGCGGCTGACTGCCGGAACGCCGCCGGACGAGTTGGATACTCCGGATATCTACCTGATGGTGGCCGAAGAACTGGCGGTGTTCGACAATCTCAAGGGGCGTCTGTATCTGATTGTCCATGCCGATCCGAGCCAACCCGATGCCTGGGACGAAGCGCAACGGCGCCTGGATCGGCTCAGTGATCGGTTGCGCCAGCCCAATGCCGGGTATCCGGCTCCGCTGACTCGCGACGTGATGGACGAAAGCCATTTCGTTTCCGGGTTCACGCGCGAAGGCTTTATCGCCGCCGTCGAAAAATCCAAAGAGCATATCCGCGCCGGCGATATCTTTCAGGTCGTTCTTTCGCAGCGGCTCAGCGTACCGTTCGGCGCCCGTCCGGTGGATGTCTATCGCGCGCTGCGCGCGCTCAATCCATCCCCTTATCTGTACTTTCTGGATACCGGCGATACGCAAGTGGTCGGGTCGTCGCCGGAAATCCTGGTGCGCCTGCAAGGAGACACAGTGACGGTACGGCCGATCGCCGGTACCCGTCCGCGTGGCCAGACGCTTGAGGAGGATCAGGCGCTGGAGGCCGAATTGCTGTCCGATCCCAAGGAGCGTGCCGAACATGTCATGCTGATCGACCTGGGCCGCAACGATGTCGGCAGGGTCTCGCAGCCCGGTACGGTCGAACTGGGCGAACGGTTCGTGATCGAGCGCTATAGCCACGTCATGCATATTGTCAGCGAGGTTACCGGCAAATTGCTGCCCGGATTGAGTTATGCCGATGTCTTGCGGGCGACGTTTCCGGCCGGCACCGTCAGCGGCGCGCCGAAGATCCGCGCGCTGGAAATCATCCGCGCGCTGGAACCGGTAAAACGCAATGTCTACGCCGGCAGCATCGGCTATATCGGTTGGCATGGCGATGCCGATACCGCGATCGCGATCCGTACCGCAATCATCAAGGACGGTCGGCTGATCGTCCAGGCGGGTGCCGGCATTGTTTACGACTCCGATCCGGAAAAGGAATGGGAGGAAACGATGAACAAAGGCCGCGCGCTGTTCCGGGCGGTGGCGCAAGCGGCGCGTGGACTGTAGGAAAACGGTCGGAAAAGTGGTCAATCGGCGTGTTCCGGTAGACAGCCGGAAACCGCGTTTAGCTTTGATCCGGAGAGCATCGGCACCGTTTTTCGCTTCTGCTGGACAGCGCGGGTGCAGCGGGCGTATTCCTTATGCCAGGAATATTGGACGCACCATTACAGTTGATGCATTATATCGAATCCTGGCATGAAGTCAGGGTCGAATAAGATGCCCGGATGGCACTCGTATAGGGGTGCACAGCAATGTGGTACGAGGGGAATTACGAAACTCATACAGCAATTCGCTTATGCGAACCGACGATCGACTCACTGTCGCCGCAAGTATCTGCCTTGCGTCGCGGCTTGCCCTGTTTGTACATCGCTCCGATGTGTGGGGCGAGTGTTTCACAGTCGATGTCGACGCGGCGTGGACGAGGCAGCAAGTCCGGGCAGCGAATCGAGGCGTCACGTTTATGCCGTGATCTGAAAGCGGAAGGTTTCGAGGTCGCGTGCGTTGAGGTCGAAGCATCGTCGCAAAATGCCGATGTCCCTCGATGCAATGACGAACCGGTGCAGCCGGGGTGTCGTTCCAAAAGCCGGATCACGTTGTTGTTGTCACGCTCGCCGGGTGTTCTGCCGCCGGAGGCGGTGGCACGACGGCATACCGCGCGCGTGCCGCATAAAGCAGTATGCATGCGTGGAGACGATGGACGGAAACGGTTCATGGCACAGCAATATCCACCTGTCGATGACGGAGTGCGGCAATGCCTGAATCGATCGCTGGAAACGTTGATGCCGCTGGACCGTGGAGTGCCCGGCAGCAGGAGTGGATGCATCACCCATGACGGCCGCATCGCGCTGGATGAAGGCTGGATCGAAGGGGGAACACGCCGATGATCAGGCTCTTGAACAAACTGAAAGAATCGTTCCGTTCGTCTCTGCCTGAAGGCTACCCGCAAAGCTATCTGGCCAATGGTGCAAGGCGCAAGGGTATTTTTGGTCCGTCCTCGAAGCATTATCCGCATGCGTTTCGCCCGAGCGAACCGGATTTTCGAAACGAGCAGGATCGCGAGCAATGGCACGCGGCGCGTACTTCCGTCATGGTGCATGTACTGGCATTGATCGCAACGTCGCCGTGGCGCGACTATCTGGTGCTGTGCGGCAGTGTGCCGATGAGAACCTGGGTAGGGGATCGCGCACGGGTTCCCAGCGATATGGATTGGATGGTGCTCCCGATCGAAATCAAGTCCAGTAGCAGAAAAGCCAAAGCATTGTTCGACAGTATCGTGGCGCTGATCGCCGCCAATCGTACCATCGGTCGTATCAAGATCGATTGGCGCCGCATGGTGCGCGACCGGATCTGGACGCATGAGCGTGCCGATGGTGTTCGTCTGGTGTTTCCGTGGCGTGTCGGAGACTTGCCGGAAGGAATTCTGCAGATGGATTTCGTCTTCGGCGAGATGCTGTGGGAATCGCCGGTATCCACTCGGATCGCGCTGTCGCGGAGCAGTCCCGAAGTGCGGTTGATGACAGTGACGCCGGAATTGTCCTTGGCGTGGAAATTGATGTGGCTGGAGAGCGATATGTATCCACAGGGAAAGAACCTGTATGACGCGACATTGTTGGCGGAATACGTACGGCTTTCCCCGCAGTTGCTGGATACCGTGATGCGTAATGGACAGGAATCGGAGCAATATCTGCGTTACGGCGTCGATCCGCGACGATGGTTGGTGAATTGGGATAATTTCCGGCAGGAATGTCCGCAAGTACTGGGTGGCAGGGATAGTTGGATGCAACGCCTGACCGTGGCTATCGCACCGACAGTGCAGGCGCTTCCCGGCCCATCTTGAGAGGCATGTTCCGGTCTTTCCAGGGTTGAATATCTCGATTCCGGCTTTCCAAATACCCTGCCTCTGAACGCGGGGCGTTGAAATGCAGCAGATCGGCCATGGACCGGCCCGTATGAACCGGATCGATCATCTGCTGCTGGAAGGTCTCCGGATGGAGGAAACGGAATGAACTCATGATGCCTCCTCGACGGAAGGCGTTCAGGTGTTCATGAAGGCAAGTCCGCGGTGACGCTCAACCAACCCAGCAACGAGCGTTGCGGAACATCCGTAGCCAGGGCGATTCGTCCGGCCAGTCCGGCGGATGCCAGCTCAGATTCACGCTGCGCAGCGTGCGCTCGGGGTGCGGCATCAAGATCGTCGCCCGCCCATCGTCCGTCGTCAGGCCGGCAATGCCGGCATCGGAACCGTTCGGATTGAGCGGATAGCGGTCCGCAACGCCTCCGTCTCCGTCCACATAACGCACGGCCATCGGCGCTCCATCCGAACCCGTGCCGGCATCGAATTCGACCCGGCCCTCGCCGTGCGACACGACCGCCGGAATCTGCGAACCGGCCATGCCGCGCAGGAACACGGAAGGCGAGGCCACTACCTCCAGCAGCGTCAATCGTGCTTCGAACTGCTCGCTCCGGTTGCGTAGGAACCGCGGCCAGCGTTCCGCGCCGGGAATGATCGCCTTGAGCTGACTCAGCATCTGGCAGCCGTTGCAGACCCCCAGCGTGAAGGTGTCGCCGCGTGCGAAGAACTCCGTGAACGCCTCGCGCAACGGCGGCCGTTCCAGGATCGATGTCGCCCAGCCGCGGCCCGCGCCCAGCACATCGCCGTAACTGAAGCCGCCGCAGGCGGCCAGACCGGCGAAATCTTGCAGCCGGACCCGGCCGCCGATCAGATCATCCATATGCACGTCGTGCGCTTCGAAACCGGCTTGGTCGAATGCCGCCGCCATTTCCACCTGGCCGTTGACGCCCTGCTCGCGCAGAACCGCCACCTTCGGCCTGGCGCCACTGGCGATGAAGGGGGCGGCGATGTTTTCGACAGGGTCGAAAGTGAGCTTGGGCCGGATACCCGGTGCATTGAAGTCGCGTGCGATCGACCGCTCCTGGTCGGCGCTTTCCGGATTGTCGCGTTGCCGCTGCATGGCGTGCGTCACCGACCACCAGGCATCGAACAATTCGTCCCAGCGCCATTCGGCCAGGATCTGGCCGCGCAAGCCCACGCGCAGGGTCGGAGAGGCCAGCGGCCGGGCGATGCGCTGTGCGCATTCGGTCAACGCATGGCGTTCGACCAGATCGGCGAAGGTGGCGCGGTCCTCGGCGGCGATCTGCACGACCGCGCCGAGTTCCTCGTTGAACAGGCTTCGATACGGATCGTCGCCCCAGGCATCGAGCAGAATATCCATGCCCAGATGCGAAGCGAAGGCCATCTCGCAGATGGCGGCAAAGGCGCCGCCGTCGCTGCGATCGTGATAGGCCAGCAGCAATCCGGTCTCGCGCGCGTCGCGGATCAGTTCGAAGAACGCGCGCAGGCGCTGCGGGTCGTCCAGGTCCGGCGGCTCGCCGCCGAACGCCGGCGAGCCGTCTTTCCGCAAATAACATTGCGCCAGAATCGAACCGCCCAGACGCTGTTTTCCGCCGCCCAGGCCGATCAGCCAAAGCTCGGTCTCGCCGTCGCGCGACAACAGCGGCGTCAGATGCGTATGCGCATCGCGTACCGGCGCGAACGCGGAAACGATCAGTGATACCGGCGCCACCGACGTGCGGGTTTCGCCTTCCACCTGCCACTGCGCCTGCATCGACAGCGAATCCTTGCCGACCGGGATGCTCAGGCCCAACTGCGGGCACAGCTCCAGCCCCACTGCCTTGACGGCATCGAACAGCAGCGCGCCTTCGCCGCCATGATTGGCCGCCGCCATCCAATTGGCCGATAGTTTGATCCGTTCCAGTGCCTCTACCGGCGCGGCGCACAGATTGGTGACGGCTTCACCGACCGCCATCCGTGCGGCGGCGGCGGCGTCGAGCAGTGCCAGCGGCGTGCGCTCGCCCACGGCCATCGCTTCGCCGGCGTTGCCGTCGAATCCGGTCAGCGTGATCGCGCAATCGGCCACTGGCAACTGCCAGGGGCCGACCATTTGATCGCGCACGGTCAGGCCGCCGACGCTGCGGTCACCGATCGTGACCAGAAACTGCTTGGCGGCCACCGTCGGATGCGCCAGCACCCGTCGCCCCGCCTCGCGGAGATCCAACTCCGCAGTATCCAGTGCCTGCCATGCCGGGGCCGGGGGATGCGCGGTGTCGCGGTGCATCTTCGGCGGCTTGCCGAACAAAACGTCCATCGGCAGATCGATCGCCGGTGCATCCGGGATCGTGTCGACGCGCGCGCCGTAACCGACCACTAGCCGCTCTTCCGCGGTCGCCGTGCCGACCACGGCGAACGGGCAGCGCTCGCGTTCGCACGCAGCGGCGAATTCGGCCAGCCGTTGCTGCGGAACTCCCAGCACGTAACGCTCCTGCGATTCGTTGCACCACAATTGCATCGGCGACAGCGACGGATCGTCGCTGGGAATCTTGTCCATGTCGATCACGCCGCCGACGCCGGAATCATGCAGCAGTTCCGGAATCGCGTTGGACAGACCGCCCGCGCCGACATCGTGAATGCTGGCGATCGGATTGGCCTCGCCCATGGCGACGCAACGGTCTATTACTTCCTGGCAGCGCCGCTGCATTTCCGGGTTGTCACGCTGCACGCTGGCGAAATCCAGCGACTGACTGCTGTCGCCCGAAGCGACCGAGCTGGCAGCGCCGCCGCCCAGGCCGATCAGCATCGCCGGGCCGCCGAGCACGATCACGGCATCGCCCGGTTGCAGGCGCTGCTTTTCGATCTGGATCGGATCGATCGCACCCAGGCCACCGGCCAGCATGATCGGCTTGTCGTAGGCGCGCGTGACCGCATCGTTCTCGGGCAGCTCGAAACTGCGGAAATAGCCCAATAGATTGGGGCGTCCGAATTCATTGTTGAACGCCGCCGCGCCCAACGGACCTTCGGTCATGATGTCCAACGCGGACGCCATGCGCGGATTCAACGCGCGCGCCGTCTCCCAGGGTTGCGGCAACGCTGGAATGCGCAGGTGCGATACCGAAAATCCGCACAGTCCCGCCTTCGGCTTGCCGCCGCGTCCGGTGGCCCCCTCGTCGCGGATCTCGCCGCCGGCACCGGTACTGGCGCCGGGGAACGGCGAGATCGCGGTGGGGTGATTGTGCGTTTCGACCTTGATACAGAACGCCGACTCCCGCACCGGCTCGGTCCGATATACGTGCTCGCCATCGGGACGGAATCGCGTCGCCGGATAACCCTCGGTCACGGCGGCGTTGTCGCTATAGGCCGACAGCGTATGCTGCGGCGTCTTCTGATGCGTCCATCGGATCATTTGGAACAACGATTGCGTCTGCTCCGCGCCGTCGATGGTCCAACGAGCATTGAAAATCTTGTGCCGGCAATGTTCGGAATTGGCTTGCGCAAACATCATCAGTTCCGCATCCGAAGGGTCGCGGCCGAGTTCGGCATAGCGCGTGCGCAGGTAATCGATCTCATCGTCGGCCAGGGCCAGGCCCAGGCGGCGATTGGCCGCCTCCAGGTCGGCCAGCGCCGTCCGCTGCAGCAGTCCCGGTGCGGGTGCATCGAACAAGTGCTGCACCTGCTCCAGCGATTCCAGCACCGACTGCGTCATTGGATCGTGCAGCCGTTCGAGCAATGCCGCCCGGACCGGTCCGGGCGCGGGAGAACGGCTCAAATCGACGCGCATGCCGCGTTCGACCCGCCGTACCGGCAATCCCGCCGCTCGCAGCAATTCGGTCGCCTTGCTCGACCAGGGCGAACGCGTGCCCAGGCGCGGCACGACGAAGTACGACGCCGCGCCCGCCGCCAGCGGTGCCGGTGCAGCGGAGGCTTCGAGAATGCGGTCGAGCGTCGCGCGATCGGGAGCGGTATCGGATTGGACGAAATAGATATACCACGCCCCTTCGACGCCAACGCCTGCGGCAACCGCCTGCAGGCGGGCTTCGAGCCGCGCACGGCGGAACGGGGAAAGAGCGGTCGCACCTTCGAGGACGAGCATGTCCAACAGCACCATCAAGGAAATAACCTCTCATTCTACTGGACTTGCCTCCCTTCCATACGGGTACCCGCCGGTCTCCTGCGTATGCCTGGTATGAGCGGGTGGCGAACGCTTCGCCGTGCGGATCGATGGTTGTCGAACATTTATGGCGATCGTCATGTCGCGCGTGTGCGGGTTCCGGCCAGCCGTCGATGTGTGGAGAATTCATTGGCGTGCAGGGCATTTACGACAGCAAGAAGATGCCTTGACATATCTTTCACATTCGATAACGGAGCATGTCCGCGAATATCGGGCAGGTACTGTCTGGCTATTCTTGTTCGGGGAATCTTGGGATTAGAGTGCGCGCGGCGCCGTTTCGTGCCGGCCTCATTATTGCTTTAAGGAACGAGTGGATGAAACATCAGGTCGGAACGGACGCGATCGCAGGGCGCAAGCCATCGGTCGGGGGCGCATTGCGCGCGCGGGTGCAGCGGGTTTTCTCGGGTTTGCGGGCCGGGTTGTGCGGGTGGTGGTGGCTGGTGTTGCTGGCCGGTTTTCCCGCTGCGGCCGAGGCGACGGACTTTTTTTACGACGTCAACGGCCGTCTGGTCGCGGTGACCAACGATGGAGGGCAGAGCGCCCGCTACCGGTACGATGCGATGGGCAATCTCGTTCGGATCGATCGTCTGGCGGTCGGCGAGCTGGCGTTGTTCGGTTTTGCGCCGGCGCGCGGGGCGGCGGGATCGCAGGTGAAGATTCGCGGGCAGGGCTTCAGTGCCAGCCCGGCCGGGAATACGGTCCGGTTCGATGGGGTGCTGTCGTCGGTGGTGTCGAGTACCGCTACCGAGTTGGTTGCGGTGGTGCCGGGCGGCGCCGGTACTGGGCCGGTCTCAGTGACGG
>JAITWM010000098.1 GCA_031285265.1 Lysobacteraceae bacterium | reverse complement strand
TGCGGGGCAACAGATCGCAATCCGTGTCCAGTTTTGCGGAAGTTCAAGCCTGGCTGTTCGACGAAGCCAAGAAAGGACGCCGGATTGACCGTCGTTTCCCACAATTGCTCGGGATTCATTTCACCCAGGCCCTTGAAACGCTGAATCTGGCGTCCTTTCTTGGCTTCGTCGAACAGCCAGGCTTGAACTTCCGCAAAACTGGACACGGATTGCGATCTGTTGCCCCGCACTACCTGCGCGCCTTCACGAATCAAGCCATGCAACAACGCCGCCGCATCGCGCAACGGCCGCAGTTCGCCGCTTTCAAACACGAATAACGGCAATCTCTGCGTCAAGTCTTCGCCCATGTGCCGGCGAGTCACGACCAATGCCGCGGAATGTTGTTCGTTAGCCGGTTGCAATTGCAACGAATAACACGCGCTACCCAGACTGCTCCGATTCAAACGTGATTCCAGCGCCTCGATTTCGTGCCGCTCATCGATATTCTCGGTCAGATGTCCGGCATCCAGCGGCGTAAAATCGATCAGCGCTTCCAACAAAACCGAATCGTAACGATGCGCGTTACGGGCAATCGCGTCATGAGCATTCGCGTAAGTGACCAATAATTTTTCCAGCGCCTCGCCGGCAATGGGCGGTTCTCCCTGTGCCGGAATCAGCGCTGCGTTGTCGACCGCGCTGCTGGCCAGGTATGCATTGAGCGCATTATCGTCCTTCAGGTACAGCTCCGCTTTACCTTGCTTGATCTTGTACAGTGGCGGCAGGCCGATATAAACATGACCGCGTTCGATCAATTCCGGCATTTGCCGATAGAAGAAGGTCAACAACAAGGTACGGATATGCGAACCGTCTACATCCGCGTCGGTCATGATAATGATACGGTGGTAACGCAACTTGTCCGGATTGTATTCATCCTTGCCGATGCCCGTACCCAGTGCCGTAATCAACGTACCGATTTCCGCTGAACCCAGCATCCGATCGAAACGCGCGCGCTCGACATTGAGGATCTTCCCGCGCAACGGCAGCACAGCCTGATTCTTGCGGTTACGGCCTTGTTTGGCCGAACCGCCGGCCGAATCGCCCTCGACAATGAACAATTCGGACAAAGCCGGGTCTTTTTCCTGGCAATCGGCAAGCTTCCCCGGCAGACCGGCGATATCCAGCGCACCTTTACGCCGAGTTAGCTCGCGCGCTTTGCGCGCCGCTTCGCGCGCGCGCGCCGCATCGACCACCTTTTCCGCGATGACGCGTGCTTCTGCCGGATGTTCCTGTAGAAACTCCTCCAAACGCGACGCGAAAATGCTTTCAACTGCCGGCTTCACCTCTGAACTGACCAGTTTTTCCTTAGTCTGGCTGGAAAAGCTGGGGTCCGGCACCTTGACTGACAACACCGCAATCAGCCCTTCGCGCATGTCATCGCCGGATAGACTGATCTTCGCCTGCTTTGCAATTCCGTTCTGGTCGATGTAATTGCTCAATGTCCGCGTCAATGCCGCACGAAAACCGGCCAAATGCGTACCGCCATCTTTTTGCGGAATATTGTTGGTGAAACAGAACATCGTCTCCTGATATGCATCGGTCCATTGCAACGCAACATCCACCACGATCCCATTTTGTTCACCACTGACGGATATGACATTGGAATGCAGCGGTGTCTTCAGTTGAGACAGATGCTCGACGAAACTGCGGATGCCTCCCTCGTATTGGTACAAATCACGCCGTTTCTCTCCCCGCTCATCGATCAGCGTGATCTTGACGCCGGAATTCAAAAACGACAGCTCGCGCAAACGCCGTCCCAGAATCTCGTAGTGGAACTCCGTATCAGTAAAGATCTCCGTCGCAGGCTTGAAACGCAGCAATGTCCCGCGCTTTTCCGACGGTTCCATCTGCTTCAATGGATACAGCGGTTCCCCCAACGCATATTCCTGCCGCCAATGATGTCCATTACGCCAGATATCCAGCCACAGATGCTCACTGAGCGCATTGACCACCGAAACGCCCACGCCGTGCAGACCACCGGAAACCTTGTAACTGTTGTCGTCGAATTTCCCGCCCGCATGCAATACGGTCAAAATGACCTCGGCAGCGGAGACACCTTCTTCCTTATGGATATCCACGGGAATACCGCGTCCATTGTCGGACACCGCAACGGAACCGTCTTCCAGGATTTTTACGACGATATCGTCGGCATGCCCTGCCAATGCCTCGTCCACGGAATTGTCGACTACTTCGAACACCATATGATGCAGACCGGTGCCGTCATGGACATCGCCGATATACATCCCGGGACGTTTGCGCACCGCTTCGAGACCGCGCAATACGGTAATTCGACTGGAATCGTAGACTTCGGGACTGGGGGAAGTTTCGTCGATCATGCTTTTGCCAGAAATCGGACCGGGCAAGCACTATTCGCTTCGCCGTCACCGAACATAATGATAAGAACCCCTCATTATACCAGCCCTGCGGGGACAACCGATTGCCATATTTTCCATGTCATCCTTGCAGGCGGATACTTCGGCCTCTGATCCGATATTCAAACAAAAACGGAACTTTCCTGAAGAAATATCTCTTCATTCATTGCCGTATGATGACAATCTCCCTTGTTCCACGTGGAACAATACATACGGGATTCCCGTTTCATCCAATACGGAAGGCGCTTCCGTCGCTGTGATGAAAACTTGTGCCTGGCCTTCCTGTAAATAATTCAGTACGCGTCGTTGATGATTTCTATCCAGCTCGGAAGCCAGATCATCCAATACCACCACCGGCCATTCCGCATGACGCTCCGAATAATCTTCCGCCTGCGCAAGCAGGCAGGACAAAGCCGTCAATTTCGCCTGCCCTCGCGACAGGGCCTCTTTGCCAGGGATATCGGCGAATACCGCTTCCCAATCCGCCCGATGTGGGCCGATACTGGTGTATCCAGTCTGACGATCGCGATCCCGGACCAGCAATAGCGCATCAGCCAACGAAATCTCGTCTTTTTTCCAACCGGGTGAAAACCGCAGTTCACGGATACCCAAACCCGGCGCCAATATCCCCGCAATCGCCGACACTCTAGTCTGCAAAGCCTCGAGATAATGCCGGCGATATCGCGTCAGCAGTTCCCCAGATTCCGCCAACTTCCGATCCCAGACATCAAACTGTGCAGCCCCGGCATCCGTTTTAAGCAATGCATTACGCTGTTTCAATGACCGCATATAACGCCGCCACAACGACAAAAAACCTTGTTCCACGTGGAACAAGCCCCAGTCCAGAAACCGGCGCCGAAATTCTCCACCGCCGCTGACAAGTGCATGGCTACCTGGCTCGAAAGAAACAACTGCCAAAGCAGCGCAAAGCTCTCCCAAATACGCCACCGACTCGCCATCCAAACGTCCCTCCCAGCTTTGTCCGGTATGCCTCAGACCCGCTCGTCTTCGCCGTCGGCCCGATTCCGTTGCATCTCCCGTTGCGCCATTATCTTCGATCCACTCAACAAACACTTCCAGCGCACCGGCGCCGGAACGAATCAACCCATCCCTTACACGCCCCCGAAAACTGCGCCCATATGCCATCAAATGCAGCGCTTCCAGCAAACTGGTCTTTCCCGCGCCATTATTCCCTGTAATCAAGTTCACACCGGACGACGGCAGCAGCTCCACCTCCGTGAAACGGCGCAGATCGCATAGTTTCAATCGGATCACTCGCATTATCCGAAAACCCAAAAACGACGCCCGGCATTACCGGGCGTCGTATCTGTTCCACGTGAAACCTTCATTATCGGGATCGATGTCATCACAAAGAAACGTCATTTTTCATCAATGGACCCCGATGAATTTACAAACGCAACGGCATCACCACATGCCTGCATTTTTCACTGCTCGCTTCACGAACCAAAGCCGACGAATTCGCGTCACGCAACGCCACAATGACATGTTCCTCACGCAACGCTCCCAATGCATCCAAAAGATAATTCACGTTGAATCCAATCGCCAGATCATCCACCTTGGTATCGGCTTCCACTTCTTCTTGGGCTTCTTCCTGCTCCGGATTGTGCGCATTGATCTTCAAAAGACCGGGAGAAATCTCCACCCGGATCCCACGATACTTCTCATTCGAAAGAATCGCCGCACGCTGCAAAGCGGCACGCAACGCTTCCCTGTCCACGCGCACTTCCCGATCGGCGCCGATTGGAATGACCGCCGCATAGTCAGGAAAACGTCCGTCGATCAGTTTGGATGTAAATGTCACATCATCGCGTTTGACGCGAAGATGATTGCGGCCCAATTCCAATTCCAGAACGCGATCGCCTCCTTCAAGCAAACGTTGCAATTCCGTCACGCCCTTACGGGGAAGAATGATCTGCCGCTTCGAGTCCGCTGTACCCTGTTCGAGTGAAGTCTCGCACAAAGCAAGACGGTGCCCATCGGTCGCCACGCAGCGTAGCAAGTGATTCTGCAAATCGAACAGCAAGCCATTCAAATAATAACGAACATCCTGCTGCGCCATCGCAAACGCGGTACGTTCGATCAACTCCTTCAAGCTCGCTTCTGGTATCGAGATACGTTCATTCGCTTCGACTTCGTCGATCGACGGAAAGTCGTTCGCCGGCAATGTTGCCAGAGTGAACCGGCTACGGCCGGCTTGAATATTGAGCTTTTCGTTCGTTTGCGTCAGCGTCACTTTGCTGCCGTCAGGCAGCGCGCGAACGATCTCGAACAATTTACGTGCCGGGACAGTAACTTCCCCATCTTCCGCTTCTTCCACGTTGCTTCGCGCAACCATCTCGACTTCGAGATCCGTGCCCGTCAGTGACAATTGGCCTTGCCGCACCTGGACTAGAAAATTGGCGAGAACGGGCAACGTTTGACGCCGTTCTACCACGTTGACGACTTGCGCCAAGGGTTTGAGGAAAGCTTCGCGTTGCAGGCTGAATCGCATGGAGTTGTGTTCCCTAGATAACAAGATTGTTATTAAAAACGAGGTGGTGCTTGGAGTACGGAAAAATCGTGGAAAACCTATTTAACACATTGAAATTTAAAGTAAATTAATACTTGTGATCTTCTGTATTACTGCCGTGAAAAAGGGAGAAGAAACTGTGGATAAGTTTAACTCACGTCATTGCCGCTTTGTTATCCACAACTTTTTCTCCGTTTATTCACTTAATTTTCTGATCAGCTTGTCCCAGTCTTCGCGTAATTTTCCATCCGTCTCCATCAGTGTTTTGATCTGACGGCAGGCATGCAATACGGTGGTATGGTCTCGTCCAGAGAAAGCGTCGCCGATTTCCGGGAGACTGTGTTCGGTTAATTCCTTGGTCAGGGCCATTGCCATTTGACGGGGACGCGCCAAAGACCGCGTACGGCGTTTGGACAACAGGTCTTTGACTTGCAAACCGTAATAGTCTGCCACGGTCTTTTGGATATTGGAGATGCCGATCGTCTGCTGCTGTGCTCGTAACAGATCGCGTAGCGTTTCCTGGGCGAATTCCACGTTGATCGTACGGCCGGTGAAATTGGCTCGGGCGGCCAATGTATTGAGTGCGCCTTCGAGATCACGGACGTTCGAGCGCATTCGTTTCGCCAGCAGGAAAGCGACTTCATCGGGGATTTCCACGCCGCGATCGCGAGCTTTGGCCAACACGATCGCCGCGCGTGTTTCAAAATCCGGCGGGTCGATCGCTACCGATAGCCCCCAGGACAATCGGGATTTGAGCCGTGGTTCCAATCCTTCCACTTCGCGCGGATAACGATCGCAGGTCATGATGATCTGCTGCCGGCTGTCGAACAGCGCGTTGAAAGTGTGAAAGAATTCTTCCTGTGTCCGGTCTTTACCGGCGAAGAATTGAATATCGTCGATCAGCAGCGCATCGATGTCTTGAAACTTGCGTTTGAATTGATCGGCGGTTCGTTCCTGCAGCGCCCGAAAGAAAGCGTTGTAGAACTGTTCCGAACGTAGATACAGCACCCGTGCAGAAGGATTGATTTTCCGCATGGCGTTTCCTGCTGCGAACATCAGATGAGTTTTCCCCAGGCCCGTCCCTCCGTAAAGCAATAGCGGGTTGTGTGCACGATCGCCCGGCTTTTGCGCAGCATGCCAAGCGGCGGCTCTTCCCAATTGGTTGCTGCGGCCTTCGACGAAATTCTCGAACGTATAATGAGCATCGAGATTACCGTCGAACGATTTGACAGGCACATGCGATCGAGAGGAAGACGTTGCTGTGGACGCTGGCGCCGTTTGAAATTCGATGGGCTTGGAGCGTGAGCCGATTTCCAAGGTCAGGTTGGAATGCCCGGAGAAATACTGGAGCAGTTCCCGGATCCTGGGAAGATAACGGTCGCGCACTTGTTCGACGATGAAAGCATTCGGCGCGTAAAGGACGAAATTCTCCGCCTGCTCTTCAGCCTGTAAAGGTTTCAGCCAGGTATGCACGTCTTCGGCCGGCAATTCGGCTTCAAGACGTTCCAAACAACGAGGCCATACATCCATCGAAAGCAGTACTTCTATTGAGGCAATCTCTTACAGCCGGGTTCCCGGCAGCCGAGGATCGCAAGGGTTTCAAGAAAGAAGAACCAGCCTATCACCGGTCTGCGTTGGATGCCATTCTAGTACCGTCATTCGTCCGTTCACGTAAATCGATGCCGGTGTGTCACTTGACCATTGTGGCGCGTGTTAATAGAATTTCCGGTTCTTTCCGACATTTTTATCGAGGCCCGGTATGGCCACCAAGCGTACTTATCAGCCAAGCAATATCAAACGCAAACGTGACCACGGTTTCCGTGCCCGCGCGAGAACCGTTGGCGGCCGTAAAATCCTGGCCCGTCGTCGCGCCAAGGGCCGGAAGCGTCTGAGCGCTTGACCGCGCTGCAATTTTCGCCGACGCGATCCGTACCGCGATCATGAATCAGAACCCGCGCGCGCGATTCCCTCGCGACGCGCGGGTTCGTTTTCGTGCGGAATACACCCGGGTATTCGAGCAAGGCCGCCGCATCACTGATCCGCTGATGAGTTTGCATTGGTTGTCCGATGCGCGGCCGCCTCGCTTGGGCTTGGCAGTATCGCGCAAAGTGGACAAACGGGCCGTGGGGCGCAACCGGATCAAGCGTATCTTTCGCGAGAAGACCCGACACCTGCGTCCGCAGTTGGCGGGAGGCGATTACGTTATAGTGGCACGTCCAGCGGCAGCGGGAGCTTCGGTACAGCAATTGATTTCGGTCTATCTTCGGTTGTTGCAGCGTATCGGCGCATTGCCGATACCGCCCAAGGACGGCACAATGCAGCCCGCCAGTGTTTCCCATTCTTCTTCCGGTTCCGTGCCGGAACCCTTTTCCGGCTAACGAATTGTCTGTGCAATGAACCAGACCCGCGTATTCCTGATTGTCGCCTGGTTGATGGTGGCCATGCTGTTATGGATGGAGTGGAGCAGAGAGCGCAATGCGCCTTCTGTCCCGCCTGCTACCGAAACGACCACGGTGACGCCGCAAGGCTCTCCTGTCGCCATTCCTGATGCGGTGCCGGGTCTCGGCCCGCAAGCGGCGACGACCGTTCCCGAAGCGACGCCTGAGGCCGCATCCCCGCCAGGTATTGCGCCATCGGTTGTCGGCAACGATGATGAATCAGTCGTCGTGCAGACGGACGTATTGCGTCTGGTCTTGAATGGAGGCGAAGTGCGGAGTGCGCAGTTGCTGCAGTTCTTCACCGCCAAGGATGCGGTCGATTCGCCAGTGGAGCTGTTCAATCTGGATCCGGTACGGTACTACGTTGCTCAAAGCGGATGGGTCAGCGCCCAGCACGCGGCGCCCGATCATCAGCAGGGTTTCGTTCCGGAGAACGCGCAACGTAAGGTTTCATTGACCAATGCGGCGGCGGAAATATCGGTGCCCTTCATTTGGCAAGGACCCGATGGCGTCAGTATCCGCCGGACGTTCACGCTGGAACGTGGCCAATATGCCGTGAAAGTACGCGATGAAGTGATCAATGCGGGTCAGGACACGTGGCAGGGGCAGATCTACCGGCAGCTGATCCGCAAGCCGCTGGAGATCAAGCGCGGATACACCAATCCGGATTCTTTCAGCTTCAATGGCGCCGCCTGGTTCAATAATGAAGGTTATCAACGCCGGGCGTTCGATAAATACCTGAAAGACGGCAAGGTCAATCAACGTTCCGCGGGTAGCTGGATCGCGTTGCTCCAACATCATTTCTTCAGTGCCTGGATTCCGAGCGAGCAGGATGAAGTGACGATATCGCTGGATCAGGTAAGCGGTCTAAACCTGATTCGTGCCGTGGGTCCGGCGTTGCAGGTTTCCCCCGGACAGCGTGCCGCTGTCGAAGCGCGGCTGTATATCGGTCCAAAGCTGGTCAAGGAAATCCAAGCGCAGAACGTTGCTGGATTGGACCGCGCCGTGGATTACAGCCGGTTCTCGATCATGGCGCTGCTCGGCCAGTTCCTGTTCTGGATCTTGAGCAAATTGCATGGCGTATTCGGAAACTGGGGCTGGTCGATCATCGGTCTGGTGGTGCTGGTCAAGCTGGTGCTGTATCCGCTGTCGGCCACGCAGTACAAGAGTTTCGCCAAGATGCGCAAGTTCCAGCCGCGCATTCAGCAACTGAAGGAACGCTACGGCGACGACAAGCAGAAATTCCAAGTCGCGATGATGGAGCTGTACAAGAAGGAGAAGATCAATCCGATGAGCGGCTGTCTGCCGATCCTGGTGCAGATGCCGGTGTTTTTCGCGTTGTATTGGGTGCTGGTGGAGTCGGTGGAATTGCGGCAGGCGCCATGGTTCGGCTGGATCCAGGATCTGACGGCGCGCGATCCCTATTTCATCCTGCCGATCATCAACGTGGCGGTCATGTGGTTCACTCAGAAACTACAGCCAGCGCCGGGAATGGACCCGATGCAGCAGCGGATGATGCAAATGATGCCGTTGGTATTCGGCGTCATGATGGCGCTGTTCCCGTCGGGTCTGGTTTTGTACTGGGTCACCAACGGTGCGCTGGGCCTGCTGCAGCAATGGTGGATGATGAAGCGTCACGGCGAAAACGCACCGGCCAAACCTGCCGCGCCGTCGGTAGAGTGATCGGGCGGACGGCATCCGGAAAATGCCGTGACCGATCATGGCGTTTCCCGTGAAATCGGAAGAAATGAACGAAAACCCGCCTTTTGGCGGGTTTTTCACCGGCGGAAGTCACTGGTTTCGGCGAGAATTCCCCCATGAACATTTCATCTTCCGACACCATCACTGCAATCGCTACCGCGCCAGGTGCCGGTGGCGTCGGTATCGTGCGTATTTCCGGCCCGATGGCGGTAAGCATCGCCGAGACGATATGCGCGACCGAATTGCAGCCGCGCCATGCGCATTACGCGAGATTCCGCGATTCGCAAGGCGAATCGATCGATGACGGCATCGTGTTGTATTTCCCTGCCCCGCATAGTTTCACCGGCGAGGATGTGGTGGAGCTTCAGGGGCATGGCAGTCCGGTGATGTTGCAGCAATTGGTCGCATGCAGTTGCGCATTGGGCGCAAGGCCGGCGCGTCCCGGCGAGTTCAGCGAACGCGCTTTTCTCAATGGCAGGCTTGATCTGGCGCAGGCCGAGGCGATCGCCGATTTGATCGCTGCCGCTGATACTCGCGCCGCGCGGGCCGCGCGGCGTTCGCTCGATGGCGTGTTCTCGCGCAAAGTCGATGAAATCGCCCGGAACCTGCTGCATCTGCGCGTACATGTCGAAGCCGCAATCGATTTCGCCGACGAACCGTTGGAAACACTGGGAGGCCATGCCGTACGTGTCGGCTTGGCCGATGCTTGCGAGCGTTTGGGCGGGTTATTGGTAGAAGCCGAACGCGGACGCAAATTGCGCGACGGCCTGCATGCCGTGTTGATCGGACCGCCGAATGCGGGCAAGAGCTCGTTGCTCAATGCCTTGGCCGGCAGCGACCGCGCCATCGTCACCGATATCGCCGGTACGACGCGCGACACCTTGCATGAAGTCATTCGCCTGGACGGGTTGGAACTGACACTGGTGGATACCGCCGGACTGCGCGAAGGCGGTGATGCGATCGAACGCGAAGGCATGCGCCGCGCACGCGCGGAACTCGAACGCGCCGATTTGGCGCTGGTTGTGCTCGATGCGAACGATATCGACGCCGGGCGCGCCGCCGTCGATACGGTGACTGCGGCACAGGTACTATGGATTCACAACAAGGCCGATTTACTACCGGAAATTCCGGCCGACGAACCGGATCGGATCCATGTTTCGGCGAAGACCGGCATCGGACTGGACCACCTACATGCCCGGCTGCGTGAAATAAGCGGTATCGGCAGCGAGTCGGTTGCCGGTGAATTCACCGCGCGCGCGCGCCACGTCGAAGCATTGCAACGCGCGGCGACACATAGCGGCAACGCATTGACCGAACTGGAGCATGAATACCTGGAACTGGCCGCCGAGGAATTGCGTCTGGCGCACAACGCACTCGGCGAAATCACCGGCCAGGTCACCGCCGATGAAATGCTTGGACATATTTTCTCGACGTTCTGCATCGGGAAGTGATGTACGGTCTATGGACATCCACTGACATCTGTTGCTGTGGATGAAACGCCTGTAGATAAAGGGATTTTTGTCTACTGACGAGTTCGGTGATACAGTCGAAGCCACTCACTAATATGTCCAAGTTTGGCGCCAAGTAGAGGGATTTTTGCTCTCTATCCTTCTATTTGGACATACGGAGGATGAGATGGCACTGACCGATACCGCGCTCAAGGCGCTCAAGCCCAGGGATCAAGACCTATACGGTTACCAATGACAGGGGGCTGTATGTGGAGGTCTTCCCGACCGGGGGCGTCGTCTGGCGCTACCGCTACCGGCTGAATGGTAAGTACGAGAAGCTGACGCTGGGCAAGTACCCCGCGCTGACGCTGAAGAACGCGCGCCTAAAGCGGGACGAGGCGGCCCACCAGGTGGTGAGGGGAGAGTCGCCGGCAAAGAAGCAGCAGCAGGAGAAGGTGGCAGGTGCAGAAGACGCTACCGTGGCCGACTTCGCCGAACGCTTCTTCAAGGACATCCAGTCACGCGACCGCAAGAACGTGAACATGCCCCACCGCTATCTGGAAAAGGACATCCTGCCGCATATCAGCAGCAAGCCGATCCGGGACATCACCGCCGAGGACGTACGCAGCGTCATCTGGAGCAAGAAGGAACAAGGCTTCGATGCCGCCGCCGACCAGGTGCGCGGCCTGCTCAAGTGCATGTTCGACTATGCGCTGACCTGCGGCCTGATCCAGGCCAACCCGGTCATGGCCCTCCCGATGCGCCACGTCTATCGCGCCGCCGCCCGCGACCGGGCGCTGACGCCGGACGGAATCCGGCAGTTCTTGCGCGCGATGCAGACCTCCAACATCCGCCGCCAGTTCAAGATCGCCTTCCAGTTGATCCTGATGACCCTGGTGCGCAAGTCCGAGCTGATGCTGGCGCAGTGGAAGGACGTGCATCTGGACGAAGGCGAATGGCACATCCCGGTCGAGAATTCCAAGACCGGCAGGCCGCACATCGTCTACCTGTCCACCCAGGCGCAAACCCTGTTCAAGGAGCTCAAGCCGTTGGCCAGCAGCAGCGACTGGGTGTTCCGGGGCGTGGCACTCTGGCCAAGCCCTTCGCCAACAATGCGCTGAACCAGGCGCTGAAGGTGTCATTGCAGGGGCAGGAGATCCCCGCCTTCACCATCCACGACCTGCGGCGCACGGCATCGACATTGCTGCACGAGCAGGGCTGGCCTTCGGATGTGGTGGAAAAAGCGCTGAACCACAGCATCGGTGGTGTGCGTGGTGTCTACAACCGGGCGGAGTACGCCGAGCAGCGGCGGGAGATGCTACAGGCGTGGTCGGACTATATCGACGGGCTGGCACCCTCGGGGAATCTGGTGGTGTGAGTCCGTCCGGAGCGCTGGTGGCCTTTTACCTTTTGGGTAGGGCCGTTGCCCCTTGATTGCCATTCCCTTGCCTCTACCTTTTCCTTTGTGGCGGGCATTTGTGATCGACGATGATTATCAGACAATGATACAATTTTGAATCAACATGTCATTGGATTCGCGATCATGAAGCGCTGCATTGTGGGGATCCGACAGCTAGAAGGTTCGCCACCGAAGGGAAGCGAAACGCCCAGCATTTGGTTTCCGTCTCTGGCATCACTAGCAGCGGTGCTGTCGGACGACAACCGACGCCTGCTGCGCCTGATCCATAACAAACAACCCAAGTCTCTGACCGAACTGGCTGAACTCAGTGGCCGTAAGGTGCCGAACCTGTCGCGCACCCTGCGGATGATGTCGGATTACGGCCTAGTTTCGTTGCAACGCAATGTTCGGGATGTTCAACCAACCGCGCTGGCGACTGAATTTCTGATCGTGCTGGATTGAGTGTCATGGATACATGAGGGATGAGATCTCTGCGAGAGTCGCGGGGTCAAGCATCTAACGACAAGAAGGCACAAGGGGAAGTCAGCATGGAAAGGGTTACATCCTATGAATAAGCAGACGCTCAGCGAACGCGACATCTGTACCAAGTTCATCACGCCGGCTCTGGAGAAGGCCGGATGGGACGTCCTAACCCAGGTGCGAGAAGAGTTCGTGCTGACCAAGGGGCGCATCATCGTGCGCGGCAA
>JAITWM010000089.1 GCA_031285265.1 Lysobacteraceae bacterium | reverse complement strand
GTACAGACGTCGGCTCGGTTCGGGCGTCGCCTTGGGGAAGGGGTGGATGGATTATCCGCCAATTGAGTGAAACCGGAATGTTCCCGCAGAAACGGGAGGCAGAAATGCTCTGTTTCAATCTTGCTCGTTCAGGATAGGTAGCGATATGTCGTGCTGCGGTGATGAAGGCATGCGCGTGTTACGTTATATCCGAGCAATGTGCCGGAAGATGCCGGAGATCGGACGAATGGCATCGTCGCTTGTTCGTGTCTGGCCGCCGACTCTTGAGTTCGATGTGCCGCAGGCCGTCAAAGCGGATGTTTGCTGGTGCCTCCGGGGATTTCGCGAACCAGTCGAGGGACGAGATAACCCGACAAGCGCGCGGTCAGTTCCGCATGCAGACGGCGCGCGTCGGTATCCGTGACCTCGAAATGCGCGGTTCCACGCGCATGGTCGAGTTGATGTAGGTAATACGGCAGCACGCCTGCGGCAAAGCCGCGTTCGCTCAAATCCGTCAAGGCTTGCAGATAGTCGTTGACGCCCCGTAGCAGCACGGTTTGATTCAACAATGTCGCTCCGGTTGCTCGCAATCGCGCCAGCGCGGCATCGACATCGGCGGTGAATTCGTTGGCATGGTTGGCATGCACTACGAAAGTGATTGGCCAGGGCAAACGGTTCAGCCAGGAGATGAGATCGTCGTCGATGCGCTCGGGCAAGACGATCGGCAGGCGGCTATGGATGCGCAAGCGTTTGACGTGTGGGAGAGCGGCGAGTGCGGTCGTCAATTCCTCCAATCTGGCAGTGACCAGCGATAGCGGATCTCCACCGGAAAGAATGATCTCTTCGATGGTTTCATCGTCGCGGACGGTTTGGATCGCACTGTGCCAACGGTCGTGTGATGCAGTTTCGTCGGCATAGGGGAAGTGGCGGCGGAAGCAGTAACGGCAATGTATGGCACAACTGCCGGTCGCGATCAGCAACAGCCGTCCTCGATATTTGCGGATCATTCCGGTTCCGGTCCGGGCCTGAGCATCGCCGACCGGGTCCAGGCCGTAGCCCGGCATTATCGCCATTTCCGCACTGATGGGCAGAACCTGACGAAGCAACGGGTCGCCGATATCGCCACGGCGCATGCGGTCCACGAAGCCGCGGGGAACACGTAACGGGAACTGTGCCGCTGCGGAATCGCAAACTCCTGCGACCATACCGTCCAGATCGAGCAGAGCCAGCAACTCCCGTGGATCGCGGATTGCGTCGCGCCATAGCGATTGCCAGGACGTAGAACGGGCGGTGGTGAAGGGAAGCGGAAGGTCCGGCTGCATGGAAGGAGGCCCTGCGAGTATCATGTTATGGCTTTGAAACGCGCCGTTCGGTTTGCGGCGGTTTTCATCATTCTATCCACCCGGCCGTCGCTGAAGCGCTCGGCCTGCCTTATCCGAGGAGTTTGCATGGCCAGCTATGGCATGAACGACGTTAAGAATGGGATGAAAATCCTGGTCAACAACGAACCCTGCATCATCGTTGATACCGAATATGTCAAACCGGGCAAGGGCCAAGCGTTCACTCGAGTGAAATACCGTAACATCAAGAGCGGCCGACTGGTCGAATTGACGATGAAATCGACCGATTCGCTGGAAGCGGCCGATGTGATCGATACCGATATGCAGTATTTGTACACCGATGGCGAATATTGGCATTTTATGCAGCCGGAAACCTTCGAACAGGTTCAAGCGGACAAAGCAGGGATCGGCGATGCCGCCAAATGGCTGAAAGGGGAAGAAGGCTGTGTGGTGACTTTGTGGAACGGTACTCCGATTACGGTGACACCGCCGAACTTCGTTGAATTGAAGATCGTCGAGACCGATCCCGGTGTCCGCGGTGATACATCCGGCGGCGGCGGCAAACCGGCTACGCTGGAAACCGGCGCGGTAGTGCGCGTGCCGTTGTTCGTTGCTCAGGAGGAAGTCATCAAGGTCGATACCCGCACGGGCGAGTACGTGTCGCGGGTGAAATGACCGATGGCGTCAGTGGCCAGCTCCGAACCTTGCGATTGCTTGATCGAAGCCGGCTTCGTCGTCCCGATCGAGCCGCAGGGTGTTGTACTGGAAGATCATGCTGTCGCGATCTCGGGCGATAGGATCGCGGCAGTACTGCCGATCGACCAAGCGAGGGTGCGTTTCGTCCCGGAACAAACGGTCCGCCGCCCGGATGCGGCGATCATGCCGGGTTTGGTGAATGCGCATACTCACAATCCGATGACGTTGCTGCGAGGCATCGCCGACGATCTGCCATTGATGGAATGGTTGCAAAATCATGTCTGGCCGATCGAGGCATCGGTCGTAGAACCAAAGTTCGTCGCCGACGGTGTGACGCTGGCGATTGCCGAGATGTTGCGCGGGGGCGTCACTTGTGTCAACGAGAACTACTTTTTTCCAGACGTGCAGGCCGCGGTTTATCACCGGTATGGCATCCGTGCTGCGGTTGGGCTTCCGATCATCGATTTTGCGACGGTCTGGGCGAAAACGGCGGACGAGTATTTTGATCGCGCTTGCGAGGTCCACGATCAATGGCGCGACGATGCCATGATCACGACTACGTTTGCGCCACATGCCCCGTATTCAGTCAGCGATGCCAATTTCGAACGTATTCGGATGTTGTCGGATCAACTGAATCTACCGATACACCTGCATCTGCACGAAACACCGCAGGAGATCGCCGATTCGATGGCGCAACATGGACAAAGGCCCATGGCGCGGCTGGAACGCCTGGGATTGATCAGCAGCAACCTGATCGCGGTACATATGACCCAGTTGACCGAGGGAGAGATCCACTTGTGCGCCGAGCGCGGTGTTTCAGTTGTGCATTGTCCCGAGTCGAACCTGAAACTGGCTTCCGGACTCTGTCCGGTCGCCGCATTACAGCGGGCTGGCGTGAATCTGGCTATCGGGACGGATGGTTGCGCCAGCAATAACGATCTGGATATGTTGGGTGAGACTCGCACTGCTGCGCTGTTGGCCAAGGGGGTTGCCGGCGATGCGACGGCCCTGGATGCGGCCAGCGCGTTGCGGGCGGCGACCTGGGGTGGTGCCCGCGCCTTGGGACTATTGGATACGATCGGCTCCATCGAACCGGGCAAGCAGGCAGATCTGATCTGCGTCGATTTAGGTGCAGTCGAAACTCAGCCGCTGCACAATGTGTTGTCGCAATTGGTCTATGCTGCGGACCGCCGGTGCGTCACCGATGTATGGATTGCGGGACGGCGCAAGCTGGCGGAACGCAATCTGGTCGATATCGATCATGCCACCGTCGTCGCCAACACCAGGCAATGGCGTGCGCGCATCGCAGCATCACGCCGCTAGAGCGGCGGAATGTTCGGTTTTTTCAGGAGTCGATTTCAATGAATGCCACCCCCGAATCGCAAACGTCGTCGCAGAATTACCGGCAGGAGGAACTGGACCGGTTCGGTGCGCTGGCGCAGCGCTGGTGGGATCCGCAGGGGCCGCAAAAGGCGTTGCACGCATTCAACCCGGTACGGTTGGATTATGTCAGGCAGCGCATGGCGATATCGGCGCGGCCAATTTTGGATGTCGGCTGTGGCGGTGGCTTGCTCAGTGAGGCATTGGCAAAAGAAGGCGCAATGGTCACCGGCATCGATTTGTCGCCCGAGCTGATCAAAGTGGCTCGCTTGCACATGCTCGAATCCGAACAGGAAATCAATTATCAGGTGCAGTCCGTGGAGGCATTGGCATCCGAGCGTCCCGGGGAGTTTGCCGCTGTAACCTGCTTGGAAATGCTGGAACATGTTCCCGATCCGGCTTCGATCATCGCGGCATGTGCGCGATTGCTTCGGCCAGGGGGGTGGTTATTCTTGTCCACGCTGAATCGGACGCCCGCAGCTTTCGCGCTGGCGGTCGTCGGCGCGGAGTACATCGCCCGGGTGTTGCCAAAAGGAACGCATCAATACAGAGACTTTATCAAGCCATCGGAACTGGCCCGTTGGGTACGGGCGGCAGGATTGACGATGGAAGATGTATCGGGCGTCGCTTACGATCCCCTGTGCAACAAAGCACGGCTCAGTCGGCGTACTGCAGTCAATTATCTCGCCTGTGCCAGCAAGTCAGAGAATGCGTAGTGTCCATATCCGATAAGGCGAACCGCCCCATTCCCGAAGCGATATTGTTCGACCTGGACGGAACATTGTTGGATAGTGCGCCGGATATGCTGGCGGCAGTCAACAGGCTGTTGGCGGCGCATGGGATGGATAGGATGACGCTGGAGAGGATTCGTCCGCATGTATCCAAAGGCTCGCGGGCCATGCTGGCGGCTGCGTTTCCGCAGTCGAGCGATAGGGAGCGGGAGGCGTTGGTGCCCGATTTCCTGGCGGCGTACCAGGATGAGATGGGGCGACATAGCCGCTTGTTCGATGGCGTCGAGTCCGTGCTCGATACTCTGGAGTCACGTGGTATCCGCTGGGGTATCGTGACCAACAAACCGGAATATCTGGCACGCCGGGTCATGCCCCAATTGGGCTGGGAGCGGCGCTGTGCGGTATTGATCGGAGGCGATACCCTGGCGCATGCCAAGCCGCATCCCTTGCCTTTGCTGGCCGCTGCCGAAAGCCTGGATGCCGTGCCGGAGAATTGCGACTACGTCGGCGACGACCAGCGTGACATCCAGGCAGCGCAGGCTGCGGGCATGTGTTCCATTGCCGCATTGTGGGGGTATCGCTCTGCAGATGAATTGCCCATGCAATGGGAGGCCGATCATTCGATCGAGCAGCCCCGCGATTTGTTGACGCTGTATTGGCCGCTATGATGCAGGCTATATTCAGGGCGACATGAGCGGCTCGCCGGCACTCGATAATTATCTCCAGAAATGGCGCCGTCGATGGCCGGAGTGGCAGTTGGCCGAGTTGTTCGTGCCCCAGGGCCAGCGTGAGCTCGCGGTTACTTGGTTTGCGCTGTTACAGGAGTTT
Organism: Lysobacteraceae bacterium; assembly: GCA_031285265.1. Classification (GTDB taxonomy): domain Bacteria; phylum Pseudomonadota; class Gammaproteobacteria; order Xanthomonadales; family Xanthomonadaceae; genus JAITWM01. Next base: position 7,167 of record JAITWM010000089.1, on the reverse strand, counting down.
GATGACGCGTTCAACATCAGCGGCGATCCGCTTCCGGCCGATGCCAAGCTACGATGGTGGCGAGAGGAGTTGCATGCCTGGGAAGGTCAGCGTTCGCGACATCCGTTGGGCCGGAGGTTGGGAGAGATCACAGCCGCATGGAGTGGCCTGGCGCAATCATTGGAAGATCTCCCTCATACAAGAGATCGAGATCATGATATCGACGCGGCCCGGGTAGGCCTGCAGCGTTATGCACGGGCGATTGCGGCTATCGAAGCGGTTCTCTTCCCGGATACTGAGTCCCGGAACGATATTGCGGAAGGCATCGTCATGCAAACGTTGGCGGTGCGATGCATGTCATTGGTTGCGCCGATGACGTCGGTTGATTCCTCGAATGGGAGTGGAAGCGAAGAAGACCGTATGTCAAGCGTATCCATGCAGAAAGACAGAGCCGGCAAATTATTGCGGCATTGGTCAGAGCATGCGGGTACATTGCCGCGACGGATACGGTCGGTACTGGTCTGGCAGCGTCTGGGCCGTTTTGCTGCCGGAGAACGGAGGTATGCTCATGGATCATTGTCGATGCTGTGGCGTATCTGGAATATGGCGCGCCGCCGGGATCAGTGAGGATTTCATAACATTTCGTTGCATAAGAAGTTACTTTCAAACCGCTACAATTCGCCCTTCGGTGTGGTGCTGATTCCGGAATGTCGATGCCTTCTCCTACAACGGCGCCCTGCGGTGCCAATCTTCCCGATGTCGCTCGGCAGGCTGCCGCATTGGCGCGTCCATTGGATTGGGTGGGGATGGAAGAGATCTCGTTGCCTGTTTGCGTGCCCGACGGCAGGGGTGGACAAATTCAAGTTGCGGCAAAAGCCGATCTGTTCGTCGATCTGAAACAGGCCGCTGAACGTGGCATCCATATGTCGCGTTTGTATCTGTGTTTGCAACGGTCACTGGCGGGAGAATCCGTCACGCCGCCGGGATTGCGTCAAGTGCTGCAGTCCTGCATAGAATCTCAGGGTGTCTTATCTTCGCGCGCTTGGCTGCGCTTGCGTTTCGAGGCACTGATCCAGCGAAACGCATTGGAAAGCGATTACTCGGGATGGAAGCGTTATCCGGCTGAGATCGAAGCGATATTGACCGATGGTCATTTGCAATTGACCTTGGGTCTGTCCGTGGAGTATTCCAGTACTTGTCCGGCTTCAGCCGCGCTGTCGCGTCAAGCCAATGCTGAGCGATTTGTGGAGAATTTCTCTGGGATGCGCTCGGTTTCCGTAGCCTCTGTGAAAGATTGGCTGGCTTCGGAGCAGGGGATGGCCGCGACACCTCATGCACAGCGCAGCCAAGCCAACGTGAGAATTCAGTTGCGGCCTCGCTTTGATGACTTGCCGTTGCTGCCGCTGATCGACGCGCTGGAAGGCGCTCTGACCACGCCGGTCCAGACAGCGGTCAAACGCGAAGATGAATTGGCGTTCGCTCGTTTGAATGCCAGTAACCTGATGTTTTGTGAGGATGCCGCACGGCGAGTGGCGGCGGTTCTGGCACAGAATCCGCAGGTCGAGCATTTCGATGCACGAGTGGTGCATTATGAAAGTCTTCATCCGCATGACGCGGTCGCGCGGATCAGCGGTAACGGCTCAGCGGCATCGCCATAAGCTTGCCCTCGAAGAGTGTATGGTGTCGATTTGCGCTATTTGATACCGGATTCGAATCGGGGCGCCAGTGGAGAAGCGCCGGATAATCTTCAATTCGAGGGGGCGTTTGGAACACGATGAACGCAGGAATTGACGGTTCATATCAATATCTTTGCATGCAGATTATTTTTTCCTGCAGTACAAGAGTATTCCGGGGCACTGGCAAATGGTCATCGTTGATGATGACTGTCTAATAATTCTAATAGAATAAATCTCTGTATTTTAATTTATATATATGATTTATTTATCGAAAGCCATTGCTTTTGACTGGTGAAGTCAGTGTTTCACATCGGTAAATTCTTACGATACTGAAATGGTAATGGATTTTCAAAAAATGTAATAAAAATCATATGGTTGCCTTCCTTTCGCGATGCCGCTAGCATACTGTCAGAGCAAATTGAATTCTTATATAATCGTGACATGCGGTAGAAAAATATGCGACGTATATTACGGTTTGTATTTTATGTGTTTTCCGTAAAACGGCGCGGGTTGCGTGTATATGAATACAGCGCGACGTCAGAGTGAATCAAAGCCTGCTCAGATGTTAGTTCAGGGGGGGATGTACCTAATGAGCATTCTGATAGGTGACATATGCTTGGACGCAAGCCGTCAAGCGATAGTGATCCTAACTATTTGAGGGGAGAAAAAAATGAAGGCTGTAATAAAAGCTGTAGTGCTGGTATCGGGAGTCGCGCTGGCAATGGCGGCGCACGCGCAGGTTATCGATCAGGGTGAACGCGGAAAGCTCTCCCCGACGGGCTTGATTTCAACTGCGGCGATTATCGACAAGGATGGCAAGGTGGTTGTGTGGGGATACCGCGAGTTAGGTCAGCAGGGCAACGGCGTCAAAGTTGTCGCAGCTACTGATCCGCCGGCACGGGTGAATTCATTGTCCAATATCAATTATCTGGCAACGGGCTCCTATCATTTGCTGGCGCTGGATAGTCTTCGCAATGTGTACGGCTGGGGATGGAATACCAACGGTGAAACCGGATGCTCGACATCCACGCAGCCGGTCAACACGCCTTGCAGAATTTTGACCGGCGTCGATCAGATCGCTGCCGGCGAATATTTCTCGATGGCGAGAACGGCAGCGGGCCAAGTCTATACCTGGGGCAAGAATGAAGCGGGTCAGCTGGGCAATGGGACGACGACGAAAAGTCATACTCCTGTTCAGGTCAACCTGAATGGTGAGCGCGCGCGCATCATCGGTGCAGCCACCAGAGGCGGTTTTGCAGTGACCCTTAACGGCCATGTCTGGGCATGGGGTGAGAATGAGGCTAGCGGTCTGGGTTTCCAGGGGCCTGGGTTCGGCACGTCCGCTCCTGTGCTTACGCCTACTCGTGTACCCAATCTGGAGCCCTATGCCGCAAACATCAAATATATTGGCGGCGGCCAAGGGTGGGGCGAGGCACTGTTGTATGACGGACGCGTCATCGGCTGGGGATTGCGAAGCGCGATCGGCGTAGGCAAGTTCCACGATGTCACTACGGAGTCGAGTCCCGTGCCGATTCAGATCATGGATGGGGTGGAGACGTTGTTTGCCAGGTACGATGGATCGGTCGCAATAGCAGTCAAAAGAGATCTTGAAGACAACATCATTGGCAAGTATGTCTACACCTGGGGTCTTTCGACATTGGCGCCGACTCCCAACACGACGTTGAGTCCGTTCGGTCTTCGCATGATCTACGGCGAGGCGCCGAAGCTGCATTACATGACGAATCAGCCCACCGCGGTAGGCGGAGGACGGCAGTTCACGCTTTATCAGACGAGCGACGGGAAGATTTGGGGTGTCGGTTACAACCACCAGAACAAACTAGATATGACGACGGTCACGGGATCCAATATTCATTGGCCTGGTATTGAAATCAATCTTTGAGAATTATCGAAATTGATGCTAGTTTGTGTTTGTGGAGGTGTCCCATCATTGATTGGGACACTTCCTTAATAAGCTTCAATAAGCTTCTCGGTTTTGTAACAGGGGGAAATATGAAGGTTCTTTTTAAAGTCGCATTATTGGCGGCTGGTATCGGCTTGTCGGTTGCTGCACAAGCGCAGGTAGCCGGCAGCGCTGAAAGAGGTTCTGTATCGCCAACGGGTCTTATTACGACTGGCGCGGCGATCGATACCGATGGAAATGTTGTCGTTTGGGGATTCCGTGGATCCGGGCAACAGGGGGATGGATCTATGAGCGTTACCTCATCCAAGCCACCGGCACGGGTGCCCACGCTTTCCAATATAAACCACTTGGCGACGGGCGCTTATCACCTTTTGGCTCTGGATTCTCGCGGCAATGTATATGGCTGGGGGCAGAGTGGCTATGGCGAGACCGGATGTCCGGGCGCTTATGTCAAAACGCCATGCCAAGTTTTGACCGGAGTAAGCCAGATCGCCGCGGGAGAGTATTTCTCGATGGCGCTGAAATTCAACGGAGAGGTCTATACGTGGGGCCATAACCTTTATGGTCAATTGGGTGATGGCGGGAGCAAGAACAGCAATACGCCCGTTCTGGTGAATTTGAACGGGGAAAGAGCGCGTTTGATCGGTGGCGCTTATGAAGGCGGCTTTGCCGTAACCCGGGAAGGCCATGTCTGGGCGTGGGGCGATAACGAAGCCAGCGGTTTAGGATTTCAGGGACCGAACTATGGCGTTCAACGAATCATTCGTCAGCCGACCCGCGTTCCCAATTTGGAGCCGTATGCGGCGGACATCAAATATATCGCTGGCGGCAATGGTTGGGGTGAGGCACTGCTGTATGACGGGCGTGTGATCGGTTGGGGGCTGCGCGCCGGTATCGGCGTAGGCACCACTGCGACCAGTATATCCAGCCCAGAACCGGTCGAGATCATGCGTAACGTGAAGCAATTGTTTGCTCGTTATGTAGGGTCTTTCGCATTGACGCATGACGATCATCTCTTTACCTGGGGACAGACCGGTGGAAGTGCGTTCCCGATGGTTTATGGGGCGGCACCGCATCTGCGCTTCCAGTTACGCGGCAAGCCAATCGCAGTCGGCGGCGGTAAAGAACATCTGTTCTATCAGACCGAAGACGGTAAGATCTGGGGCATCGGTTATAACGATCTGCATAAGTTGGATATGTCCAAGTGTTGCGCTCCCAATATTGATTGGCCGGGTACTCAGATCGTTTTCTGATCTCCGTATTCTGTGTCAAAGTTCTGGAGACGAGACGCCCCGCTGCAAATGCGGGGCGTTCTTCTATGCGCTTGTATAAAGGCATGGAATATGTAAGTTCTCTCGCAAGACAGACTTTTGATAAGTAGAACGTCCTAGCCTATTTCCTCCAGCCAGGAGGTTCCACGAAGCAGTCCAGGGGTTTACTGGAACGCAGATCGTCTTGATCCTGAAAGAAGCCGGCCCTGCATCGAATGTTTCAACAAGACAGCCCCCATCGAAGTAGTGGATGCTCATCGGTTCGAGAACCGGGAACCGATAAAGGGATCACCGGCACTTGGCGGTATCGGTACAACGAAGAACATCCGCACGGGTTGTCCGATCATCTGCCGCCAAGCTTCTATCGCCAATGACGCGGGTGGGGAAACCCTCTTTACGGAGGTTTTGCTTGACAGGAAAGGTTACGGGTTCGCGGCTTATTTGAGCGTCAATCGGGTTGCACCATCCAGGCGGATCGTTTCGCCGTTGAGATAACGATTCTGAAGGATGAAAGTGACGGTTTCCGCAAACTCTTCGGGGTTTCCCAGTCGGGGTGGAAACGGAATCGAAGCGGCCAACGATTCTTGGGTCTGCGCCGGCACGCTGCCGATCATCGGTGTCTGGAAAATACCCGGCGCTATCGTCATGACTCGGATACCGAAGCGGGCCAGTTCGCGCGCCATCGGCAATGTCATGCCGATGATTCCTCCTTTGGAGGCGGAGTAAGCGGCTTGTCCAATCTGCCCTTCGTAGGCAGCCACGGATGCGGTGTGGATGATGACGCCGCGTTCGCCGTCTTCCTCTGCGGCATTGTCTTGCATCAGTGAGGCAGTGGCCTTGGCGACGTTGAAGCTTCCGACCAGGTTGATCAGCACAGTTGCCTGAAAGGCCGATAGCGGCATGGGACCTTCTTTGCCGAGTATGCGCCCGGTGCCGAGGATGCCGGCGCAGTTGACCGTGACGTTCAGACCGCCGAGAAAGTCGTGTGCCGCTGCTACATTGGCGGCAACGCCGGCTTCATCGGTGACGTCGGTTTTGAAGTAACGGGCATTGTGATTCCCGAGCATTTCGACGGCAGCGTCCGCCTTGTCGTCATTGACGTCGAACAATGCGACTTTTCCGCCTCCGGCGATGAGGCGGCGGGCTGTCGCCAAACCCAGGCCGGAGACGCCGCCTGTGACGACGGCGCGTACAGAAGCAGGTTGCATCGGACATCTCCAGCAGCCGGGAGCGGCGATTCTAGCGCGTTACCGGGAACACCGGCGTTTAGCCATTTCGTAAGCTTCCCTCGATTGAGCTATTTCTGTGGAGCAATCATGGATCATCCCGATTCTGTTCGTCGCCGGAGTATTACTGTTGTTCGTGACGCTGCATGTAGCGCGCTGTTCGCCAAATATCTGTTCGTCAGGATTGGCGGCGATTGAACGGTACCGGTCTGCGGCACGTGGTTGCGGTGCATGTTTACGGTATGAAGAGGGATTGAGCGAGTTGCAAGCAGGTAAATGGAGATATCGATGAATGGATGGGGCTGACGAGTTGAATGTGGGTTCATGCGATTGGTTGGCGGTGCATTTCGCTGCGTGTCATCTGCAGCAGGATGGCGGACGTCAAATGGAGGACGTGCCGGAGCGGGTTCTTTTCGTGGCTGCGCTTTCCAAGACCGTGGCTGCATCAGCGAGCGCTGGAGCAAGCCAGCAATGCGAACCCACTCCGGTCAGGCCGGCTTTGTGGAACCGGTTGCGATACCAAGTCGCGGAGCGACTCTGGAAGCCTTCGTTGTCGCCGTCGAAATCGTCATCGCGGGTGAAGGTCTCCAGGAATGCTACGCCCGCGCACAACTCGGCCAGGCCGGGTAGGCCGCGTTCGAGTTCTGCCGTTGGAAGATAATGCAAAACATCGGCGCAGATCAGTAGATCGACCGGCGCGCAAGGCCGCAATTGAGCGAAGTCGGCGAAATTCGCGTAATACAGGTTGCGCCGGGAACCAAAGCGACGGATAGCGTATTCGCTATTGTCGAAACCCAGGTAGTGGAGTTTCGGCCTTAGCTTGAGCAATGGTCCACGCCAAGCGCCTTCGCCGCAGCCGATATCCAGAACGGTGCGAATCGGTCGTTCCAGGTAATACTCGGCCGTAGCGACAGCAAGCGATATTTTTCTTATCAAGCGTTGACGTTGGCCAATGTCATGCTGGCGATACCAATGGTCGAAATAGTCGCGGTCGTAATGCTTCATCGTGTGGGAATGAATAGTGCCGATTCGACAGCATATCGAAGATGACGCAGAATCTGGCTACCTTCCTCGATAGAACTGCGCATGCACCC
>JAITWM010000085.1 GCA_031285265.1 Lysobacteraceae bacterium | reverse complement strand
ACCAGCGTGATCATCACCACCAACCTGGGCTTCAGCGAATGGGCCAGCATCTTCGGCGATGCCAAAATGACCACCGCATTGCTTGATCGGCTCACCCATCACTGTCATATCCTCGAAACCGGCAATGACTCCTGGCGATTCCGAAACAGCTCCGCCAGCGCAGACACAAAAAAATCCAAAAACCAAAAAGGAGGTGCTTCCAAACCCTGATCTGATACCTTCATCCAACCTAGAGCCGGTGGGTCAAATTCCAATTAAAACCCCGGGGTAGTTTTAAGTGGAAATCAACATAATTCAGTTGGATTTGGTATTTCGAGTTCAGAGATAACCCTGGATGGGTTAAATCTTAATTTATTGATATCAAACTCAGTCAATAACGTTAATTTGTATATAAAAAAATGAAATTATTGAAACCGATACTAATTGTTGCTGTTGTTTTTATGCTGATAGTAGTTCCGGTAATGGCTTTACATGTAATTTCTATTGTTGCTTCACCTAAGAAAGAGGTGGTCATTTATGCGACGGACAATATACCACTATCATTGGCTGATAAGGTTGCTATCATTTCTCCGGGCGATAAGGTAGAGGTGGTCGAGTGTATGGATGGGAAAAGTGATCTATACCTGCGTGTTGTAACTCCGTCGGGAGAGGAAGGTTATACGTTTACAATGGGTATCTTTGTTTCTGATATGCGGCTATCGCTCGATTCGTCTATTACCCCATCAAATTTGCTTAAATGCGTTGGCTTTATGCGTACGTATCACAGGAATCGTAGTAGATAGGACTGAAAATTCTTTGGTCTGTCATGGATTTTCCGCCGGCTGCGACGATATGACGTCCTCTTCGAAGTGATGCCACCCTAAAGTAGATAATCCGGTGTATTGGGTTGATGTTAAAACTGCGTCACATACTTGGCCAGCGGGACATCGCCGATGGCTGAGCGGGTGCGGAAATAATTGTAATCCTGTCTCCAGCTTTCGATTCTGGTACGCATCGCCCAGTGACAAGAACCAATGGGTGCTGGGCATTCGTCGCGAAAACTGCCGTTGAAGGACTCTATGAGCGGGTTGTCGGTGGGTTTGCCAGAGTGCGAGAAGTCCATGACCACGCCGTGCTCGTAGCGTAACTTGCTGCGTCAGGTGAGGAAAAGTTCATGAGTACGTCATTTCTCGGTTTATTGATCTATCTGCTTGGCTTTATTGGTCTTATTTCTGTTGGCCTGCTTCCACTTCGTTTCTGGCAAGTGCTGAGGAGCGTGTTTAGAGACAGATCGCTACGGAGGCAAAGGAAGGTGTTGGCTGTCTTCGCGGTACTGGTAGCAACGAGTGCGCTTTGGAGTGATGTGCGAATCACGGTCCGCATTTTTAAATGTCTCACCGGATCTTATTGCGGCCCTAACGTTGCAAGCGGATGGACTTATTTGGCAATGCTCGGTGTCATATATTTAGCGTTTGAGACCATAATTTTTGTAATACGGAAGGTTGATCAAGCTGTTGTGGACAAGATCGCTATGTAGATTGGACCTGCTTATTAATGGGCAGATACAGCTCAATTGCCAGACTAATGAGCAACGGTGGGCATGGAATGCGCGCAATCAGTTGGCGCAGATCAAGGCGGGCATGAAGGTGGTCACGCGGTTCGAATACGACGCAGCCGGGCGTTGAGTGACGAAGGTGGAAGGCAGTCAGGCCGCCCACTATCTCTACGACAGTCATAATGCCGTGCAGGAACGGCATTATGCGGGCGGCGTGTGGTCGACGCTGCCGATACTATCGGGGTTGGGAATCGACCAGCGGTATGTGCGGATGGATACTTCCGGGCAGGCGTATTTTTTGACCGATCGCTTGGGCAGTACGCGGACGTTGACCGACGACGCGGGAACATCGTGCAGCGGTACGACTACACGCCGTATGGGCAGACGGTGGCCACTTCCACGTCATTTGGCAATCCGTACCAGTACACAGTGCGTGAATTGGATCAATCCGGGCTGTATTACTATCGGGCAAGGTATTACTCGCCACAGATGGGATGGTTTATCAGTGAGGATCCGATTGGGTTACAGTCCGCTTTTGTCTCTAGTATGGTTACGGCGCTGTTCGTAGTGGTACAGGCAGCAACAGATTGAGGCGTTTCAGTTCAAAGAAGGTGGGTCAATGGGTAATGAGGAAGATCTCGCCAAAGATACTCAAATTGAGCATGGGGTTCTGCAGCCTCAAGTATCCGCGGATCAGTCGACAGATATGGTGACGAGGTCGTGGCGGCGATTGATCCGGTATTTTTTTGATTCGCTTTGCGGCGCAGGTCTGGTGCTGGGTACGCTGTTGTTTGTGGGATCGTTGACGCCAAGTCTGTTCCCGCGCAGTTACTTGATTCAAGGCATCCTTTCGGGCAGTTGCTTTGCTGTCGGTTACGGATTGGGTGTATTGGGGCGCTGGCTATGGTACTACCTTGAATTGCCTGCGGTGATTCATAGCCGGCATAGGCATCGGGTCAATAGCGTTATCCTGGTGGTGTGCGTATCTGCGGTGATATTGGCCTTGTGGCGTGCGAAGTACTGGCAGAATTCGGTTCGTTTTGTCATGGATATGGCGCCTGTCTCCAACGTCCATCCGCTACGTATCAGTTTGATTGCGATTCTTACGTTTCTGCTCTTCCTGGCGGTGGGGCGCATGTTTCAATTGATCAGCCGATGGATTTCGGTGCGTATGAAGCGTTTGTTGCCTCGACGGATTGCCAATACCATGGCGGTCATTGGCGCTATTTGTTTGTTTGTGCTCGTCATCGACGGTGTGATCGCTCGCGGGGTGATGCATATGGTCGACGCTTCGTTTCGAAAGGCGGATGCGCTGATTCCGCCAGACAGTATGCCGCCGCAGATCGCGACTAAAACAGGAAGCGCCGACTCGCTGATTGCTTGGAGCGAGTTAGGGAAGGCGGGGCGCGATTTCGTGTCTGCGGGTATTACTGCTGAACAGATCCAGGCGTTGACCGGGCGTCCTGCGATGGAACCGATCCGGGTCTATGTAGGACTTCCCGCTGCGAAGACGCCGGTCGAGCGGGCGCGACTGGCGCTTCAGGAGCTTCAGCGTGTTGACGCCTTCTCACGCTCCGCTCTGGTGATCATTACGCCTACAGGTACGGGCTGGGTCGATCCAGCGGCTATCGACAGTTTGGAATATCTGTATCGCGGTGACGTTGCCAGTGTCGCACAGCAATATTCTTATCTATCCAGTCCTTTGTCGCTGCTAGTGGACCCGGACTATGGAGAAGAGACTGCGCGTGCGTTGTTTTCGGAGATCTACGGCTATTGGAGATCGCTCCCGGAGGATCAAAGGCCAAAGTTGTATCTGCATGGTCTGAGTCTTGGTGCGATGAATTCGGAGCGGTCGGCCGATGTCTTTGAAATACTGGGTGCGCCGCCAGCGGGTGCACTGTGGAGCGGGCCTCCGTTCGTAAGCCGGCATTGGCGCAACTTGACTGCTGGGCGCAACGCCGGGTCGCCCGCGTGGTTACCCGAATTCCGTGACAGCGCCTTCGTTCGTTTCATAAATCAGGATGGATCGCCTGTTCCCGCCGATACCCCATGGGGGCCCATGCGTGTCGTTTATCTACAGTATGCGAGTGATGCAGTCACTTTCTTCGATTATCGTGATGCATATCGTGAGCCTGATTGGATGCATGCACCGCGAGGTCCGGACGTTTCCCCTGCACTGCGCTGGTATCCCATCGTCAGCATGATGCAATTGGCGCTGGACATGTTGATTTCCAATAATGCGCCTATGGGATATGGTCACGTATATGCACCGTCACACTATATCAATGCCTGGATGCAGGTGACTGGAATTCAGGATTGGCCTGACGAAGATATTGCGAACCTCAAACGTGCGCTCGATGCAGAAAGGCTGCGATCACTCGAGGAAAATGCTAGAAGCGACTGACGCTATCGATAATGGTAGTGGTTATCTCGGGAATGTCGCGTCCTGCATTGGCTGCTGTGTGAATCTTTACTATTGGAATTTGAGGTGAGATGGGTATCGGTGTCACTGTTGCCGCCTGAACATTTCCGATGTTGATGTTTTTTCGCTGGGTCATTACACCAGCGCGTTCTTGCGCCGGGCCGCCCGCCGTTTGATCTCTTCTCCCATCTGCATGCTTATCGTCGTTTCCCCTCAGTATGACGTGAGCAGGTTTTTAGTGGGTCATTACAGCATCGTAATGATATGTTTTCAGGGATGGTAAGGGAGCGGTTCGATCCGCGGAAATTTGAGTTCGCTTTGGTCGCTGAATATTCGGAACGGGATCGATTCCAGGTGTTCGCCACGGTTGACCTGAATCGAAAAGTGCAGGTGCGGTGCGGTGCTCAATCCAGTATTGCCGGAGCGGGCGATGGCTTGGCCGGCCAGGATATGTTGACCGGCCTGCACCAGGATGCCGGTTTCCTGAAGATGTGCGTATATGGCCATCGTGCCGTCGTTGTGCAGGATGCGGATGAAGTTGACACGGCCGCCACCCGGTTCGCGACTCAGTCCTGACAGATCGGAATCGGATTCGATCTGCATCACCGTACCGTCGCGCGCGGCTACGATCGTCGTGCCTTCGGGTAGCGAAAAGTCGATTGCGTAATGATTTTGCGGGTCGAGATGACTGAAGGTGCCGCCGAATCCCTGATCGATACGGATCGGTGCGGATTCGAACGGTAGGCGGTAGTGGTAATCCTGCGGCCGGGCGCTGACAGGTCCAGGCGTCGTATCCATCTGTAGATCGAACATATGACCGGGATGCGTATCGGTGAGCCGGATACGGGTCGCCAGTACCGTGGTGCGCGCGGGGATTGAAATGCGGAGTGGCAATGCCGGTCGGGCTTCGCCGGCATCGGGATTGCGGGAGTGGAGGGTGATTTCGACCGGAGCGTAGAATCCATTGTCGATCCATGCCAGATAATGGTTTCCCTGTTTTTGCAGACGTAACCGCGCGTGCGTTTTGGTAGGCATCGTTCCGTGATTCTGTCGCAGTGATAGTTGCGATGATGTCCCCGGCGCGCCGTCGCGTGCGTTTTCCCACCAGCCGCGCCGTTCGGAGGCGAACAAGGCATTGGCGCACAAGCACAGTGCGAGTGCGATCCATGGCCCTATGTGTCGGAGACGCTTAGACATCATCGGCGGGCACCTCAGGGGAAGGGCGATATACGCATGCAATGGTGGACATGGAGGAGATGAGCCGGAAATGCCGACGGAGTATTGGGTGAGAATGGCATGTTTGACGGCGGGCGAAGTGTAGTGGTCTTGTCCTGGCAGGGAAGATCGTTCGGGGATGATGGTGGATTATGCGGCAGGAGGCGTCCGTGTGCGTTTTCGGACCCTGGACCCGGAGTACTCCGGTATCGCAGAGGAATGAAGCCTTGCAGTATGTTCGAACGGGCAGGAACTGCCGCGGCCATGAAGGCACCGTACCGTGGCGGCGCATCGGGGCTTTTCTCCCGGCTTGCTGTCGTGGAGCTCGCGGTCGCGATGGTTTGGCAGCGTAAAAAGCGTGCCGAATCAAATATCGCTTTATCCGAATCAAGCGATTGACATCCGCTTCGGCCGCTGGCAAGCTGCGACTACCATCGAGACCGGCGGAGGGACAGGCCCTTGGATGCCGGGGCAGCCCGCGGATACGTCAGCATTCGCGTAGGTGCCAAATCCTGCGGAAACCATAGCGTTTCCGAGAGATGGTTCGATTCGTATCTTCAGGATGCGACGGACGCAGGCTCCGCAAGATTCCGATGGCTGTTTCGTTTCAGGGAAAAGCCATGAGTCTCGTGAATGCAGCATTATCGTCGGAGCCCCATCCAGTGTCTGTAAATACCGGCTTCCATCGTTCGCATCCTTCCGCAAGTCGCGGAGAGGTCGCTGTCCGGCTGCCTATGCGGTATGCCGGCGAACGCGATCTGATGCTGCGTTACGAATTGCAGGGAGGCGTGGATATGCCGGTGATATTTGTCGCCGGCGGCATTTCGGCGCATCGGCATGTGTCCGAGAGCACGGTTTTTCCGGAGCCGGGATGGGCCAATGCCCTGGTGGCGCCGGGGCGGGCATTGAGTCCTTCGCATTGCCGGATTCTGGCGTTCGATTACATCGGCGCCGACGGTGAACTGGATGCTCCCATCGATAGCGCCGATCAGGCCGATGCGATTGCGTTGCTGCTGGAGTCGTTGGGAATCGATCGGTTGCGCGCTTTTGTCGGGTATTCCTACGGCGCGATGGTGGGTTTGCAGTTTGCGGCGCGGCACCCGCAGCGTTTGTCGCGTCTGGTTGCCGTCAGCGGTGTGCATCGGCCGCATCCGTATGCAGCGGCTTGGCGTGCATTGCAGCGCCGTGCCGTTGCGCTGGGACAATTGCAGTGCGCCGACGATCAGGGGCTGGCCTTGGCCAGACAGTTCGCGATGTTGAGTTACCGCACTCCGGAGGAATTCGACGAACGTTTCGATCAGGCGCCTGTCATTATCAATGGACGCGTGCGCTGTGCGGCCGAGGATTATCTGGATGTGGCCGGCTTGCGTTATGTCGCGCGAACTCCGGTCACGGCGTTTCTGAGGTTGTCCGAATCGATCGATCTGCATCGTGTCGAGCCGAAGGACATTCGGACGCCGACCATGGTCGTTGCGGTGGAAAGCGATCGCCTGGTGCCGCTTGCGGATTCCGTTCTGTTGGTCGAAAAGCTTGCTGGTCGAGGGCATCTGCGCGTGTTGCGTTCTCCCTACGGACACGATGCGTTTTTGAAGGAAACCGAGCGCGTAGACGCCATTCTTGCCAATGTTTTACGCCACGATGGAGGCCTTGAATGAGCCGGCGCACCGATTCAGATGATATTTCCCGGCAACCAGCCACCGCGGCGGTGCGTGTGGGCATCGATCACGATACCGCTTATGGCGCGGTGACGCCGCCAATCGTCCTGTCGACCAATTTCAGTTTCGAAAAATTGGGCCAGAAGCGAACCTATGACTATACCCGCAGCGGCAACCCGACCCGGGATCTGCTGGCGGGGGCCTTGGCGGAACTGGAAGGCGGAGCCGGTGCGGTCATCACCGCTACGGGCATGGGTGCGATCAATCTGACGTTGGCCGCGTTGATGCGTCCCGGCGATACCTTGGTGGTGCCGCACGATGCGTATGGCGGCAGTTGGCGCTTGTTCAATGCATTGGCCAACAAAGGTCTTTTTCAACTGATCACCATCGATATGACCGATGAGGAGGCGTTGGCATCGGCGCTGCTGAGGAAGCCGGTGCTGGTCTGGGTCGAGACGCCGTCCAATCCTTTGCTGCGGATCACTGATCTGGACCGCGTCATCCGGTCTGCGCATGAAGCCGGCGCGCGGGTAGCGGTAGACAATACGTTTCTGTCGCCGTTGCTGCAAACACCGATCGCGTTCGGTGCGGATCTGGTCGTTCATTCGACGACCAAGTACATCAACGGACATAGCGATGTCGTGGGCGGTGCGGTCATCGCATGCGATGCCGAGTTGCATCAGCAGATCGAATGGTGGGCCAATGTGCTGGGCGTGACCGGATCGCCGTTCGACAGTTTCCTGACGATGCGCGGCCTGCGTACATTGGACGCCCGTTTACGGGTGCATCAGGAAAACGCCGCTGCCGTGGTGGATTTGTTGGATGAGCATCCGGCGGTGTCGAAAGTCTATTATCCGGGCCTGGCGTCCCATCCGGGACATGCGCTGGCAGCGCGGCAGCAGAAAGGTTTCGGCGCCATGGTCAGTTTTGAATTGAACGGTGGCGAGCCGGCGGTGCGGGCATTGCTCGATGATCTCGAATATTTCACGCTGGCCGAATCGTTGGGCGGCGTGGAGAGTTTGATCGCGCATCCGGCGACGATGACGCATGCGGCAATGACGCCGGAGGCTCGTGCCGAGGCGGGTATTTCCGACGGGTTATTGCGGATTTCGTTGGGTATCGAAGCGGTGGACGATTTGATCTCGGATTTGAGCGCAGGCTTGCAGCGCACGTGAGATTTGTGCGTCGACTGAACGGTTGATGTACCGGGGCCATCAGGAAGGGGGGTGTGTGTATCGTATCGGCGTCATGCTACAGCGCCGACACTCGGAGTGCCACACGCTTTGCGTAAATCGGGCCCGCGACAGAGGGTGGGCCGGAGTGCAATAAGTCTTGCGTGTGCATTCGGAGACATGTTGTGCAGGTTATAGAATGTAGCGACCGATTTGGCGGGCCAGTTACATGTCTTTGATCCTGTTTCAGCGTGACAATTGCCATCTTTGCGATCAAGCGCTTGCGTCGTTGGCGCGTGCGGGCATTCCGGATTTCGAGAGCGTCTTCATCGATGACGATCCCGCGTTGGATGAGCGCTATGGCACGCGCGTGCCGGTCTTGCGCGATACCGCGACCGGCGAAGAATGGGATTGGCCGTTCGATGCCGAATGTCTGCGTGGGCTTTATTGATTGGTCGCCTGATCGAATTGATATGATCATGAACCGGTGTCGGTGATTCGCCATGCCGGCGTGATGATGAAAGGGGCGGTTGAGGCGCGTTCTTACGTACAGGCGATGGCGAAGGGGTAGTGATGTTATCGAGTCTGATCGACGTTCTTATCGAAGCCTCTCTTTTCGGCGATGGATGCCTGCTTGGCGCGTACGAGCCAAAGTTCGGCGCCTGGCCGGAAAACATGACGGTGGCGATCTTGCTGCGAGGCGCACGGTGAATTCTGATTCCGTGCGAGGCGTGGTGCTTGTGCTGGGGCTGTTGCTTTTTTCGGTTGGGATGAATGCGACAGCGGCGATGATGACATTGCCGGAGACGCCACACTTGCGTCAATTCGGTACTGCCGACGGTTTGCCGTCACGGTCGGTGGTCGGGTTGGCGCAGGACCAGACGGGTTATCTGTGGTTGGCGACGGACGATGGTCTGGCACGTTACGACGGCGTCAGTTTCCGTGTCTGGCATCAGGTATTGGACGACCCGTCTTCGCTCCCGTCCAATTATCTGGAAGTCATCCATATCGATCCGAGGGACAGGATTTGGGTCGGCTCCAACGGCGGCGGACTGAGCATGATGGATGTCGATCGTAAGGGGTTTCAGCATTTTCCGCAGTTGCAGGAGCATTGCGAAGGGTTGGTCTGGGCATTGGCGTCTACCGATAAGGACGATCTGTGGATCGGTACGAGCGATGGCGGTGTCTGCCGGATGGACGCTCAGGGGCGTATCGGCAGTTACAAGGTACAGGCCGACGACGAGAACAGTCTTCCCGATAATGCCGTTCTGGCGATGATGGTCGATCGGCAGGGGGGGCTTTGGGTCGGAACGGACAATGGTCTGGCACGTTGGAACAAAACGGCGGAACGGTTCGAACGAGTCGCTCAAGAGGTGTTCGGAGGACAGTCGGTGGTCCGGCTCAGTCAGGAACCGGACGGTACGTTATGGGTCGGGACACAGAGACGGTTGTATCGCATGGGTGCTTCCGGCACCCCGGAAGCGGCGCCCTGGTCGCTGAAGAACGATGGCGTGTATGGCAGCGTATTGCGCGATCGCATGGGGACGCAATGGATCGCGACCACGCGTGGTTTGTATCTGGTGAATAGCGGAAAAGCGCGATTGCTCGAAGGCGATACCGGCAGCGGTTTTTTGACTGACGGCTCGGTGGTATACAGGATGCTGGAAGATCATGAAGGCGGACTCTGGTTCGGTACTCTGACCCAGGGATTGGCGTATCTGCCGCCAAACTGGCGCCGGTTTTCGGTGTATTCGCGCTTGCAGGGAAAATCGCTGGAAGACGCCAGTTTGAGAAACGCGGCGGCTGTCGGCGATAAATTCCTGATCGCCGGCAAGAGCAGTATTCTCAGCCTGGATCCGCACGGCGAGGGATTGCGGGTCGTCACCGAAGCCGAAACGCTTGCACGTCTGGATATTCCGAGGCTGTTCTCGATATTGCCGCATTCGCAAGGCAGTTATTGGCTGGGGGGATTCAACCGCCTGAGCCTGTACGATCCGATTCTGCACACGGTCCGGCATTGGCCGATTGCCGATAAGTTCGGAGCCACCGACAACGTCGACCTGATGCTGGAGGCGCCGGATGGAACATTGTGGTTGTCGGTGCTTTCGGTACGGTTGCAGCATCGCACGCGCGATGGCGAGCTGATCGAGGACGTCGAAATCGATAACGGCGGCGGGCCGGTCGCGGTGACGGTCGAGCAGTTGGCGATAACACCGGAAGAACGGTTATGGGTGGCGACGAGCCGGGGGATGTTCCAGTGGAATGGCACGTCGTTCGAGCCGGTGCCGGGTGCTCCGCAGGATAAGGTTTTCGATTTTGCTTTTTCTGGTGGCGATAGCGTTTGGCTTGCTCGTGTCGGTGCCATAGAACGTTACGATTGGGATGGAATGACGCTGACTTTTCGCGAGCGGATCGATCAACGGCAAGGCATGCCGTTGGTCAATCTGAGCGGATTGGTCGTCGGCGGGAATGGTAATGTCTGGGTCGTTACGATGACGCGGGGTTTGATTCTGTATCAGCCGCAGGTGGGGCGATTGCGTGTCTACGGTCAGGGCGACGGTCTTCCCGATGCCGAATTTTCTGCATTGCCTCCGCGCTACAACCCGGAGCTTGGCGTAGCGATCGCATTGTCTTACGGCGGCGTGGTGCTGTTCGATCCGGACATGCGGCCCGCTGAAGCGCCGGTTCCGAAACTGACGATAGCGGCGATCCATGTGCGGCGCGGGCGATCTGGAATCGACGAGAATCTGACCTCATCGGATTCGATTCATTTGCGGCCGGGCGACCGCGACTTGAGAGTGACCGCGCGCTTGCTTTCTTATGCCAACCCAGCGCTCAATCGGTATCGATTCAGGGTGCCGGGTTACGATTCCGATTGGATCGATCAGGGTCATCAGGGCGAACGTGTGTTTGCCGGTATTCCGCCGGGAGACTATCGAGTCGAGGTGCAGGCGGCATGCGCCGAAGGGCGTTGGTCGGATATCCAATATATCGATATACATATCTCTCCACCCTGGTGGCGGAGCGATTGGGGAATCGCTTTGTTCGTATTGATGGGATTGCTGTTGCTGGTTGTCGTCGCACTCTATTACCGCGCGTGGCTGAGGCGCAGGCATGCGTGGCAATTGGCATTGCACAAGCGCGAATTGGCCGAACAGGCGTCGTTGGCAAAGACGCGGTTTTTGGCGACGTTGGGACATGAAGTCCGTACGCCGATGACGGGCGTACTGGGAATGAGCGAGCTTTTGTTGGACACGCGATTGAATGATCGGCAACGGCAATACACCGAATCGATCCGGAGCGCCGGTCAGCATCTGCTGCGATTGGTCAATGATGCATTGGATCTGGCGCGCATCGAATCCGGCCGTTTGGAACTGGACCTGCAGGATTTCGATGTGTACGCGTTAGTCAAGGAAGCGGCGGAGTTGATGCGGCCGATAGCGATGCAAAAGGGATTGGATTTCCGTTTTTCCGTCGAGCCCGATACGCCCGGCTGGCTGCATGGCGATGTTCATCGCATCCGTCAGATTCTGCTCAATCTGCTCAGCAATGCCGTTAAATTCACAGAACACGGATATGTCGGATTGCAAGTAACGCCATTGCTTCCGAAGGGCGTCCACTTCACCGTCAGCGACAGTGGGCCAGGGCTCAGCGAGGAACAGAAATTACGGTTGTTCCGCCGCTTCGAACAAGGAGACGGTGCACGTACTGCTGCGCGTTATGGCGGTAGTGGTTTGGGCTTGGCGGTGTGCCAGGAACTGGCGTTGGCGATGCATGGCTGCATTGAAGTACTCAGTACGCCAGGATTGGGAACGTCGTTTTTGGTCGATCTACCACTCGATGAAGGAGAGGAGCGGCAGGAGTCGCCCGATGCCGTTGTCGAAGTGGAGCCCAAGGACGGGAAGATGCTTGACCTGCTGCTGGTCGAAGACGATCCGATGGTAGCGGAAGTGATGGTCGGGATGCTGACCTCCTTGGGACATCGCGTGACGCATGTGCTGCATGGACTTGCGGCACTCGGCGAGATAACCGATAAGCGATACGACATGGCATTGCTCGATCTGGATCTGCCTGGTATCGATGGGTTTTCATTGGTGCGGCAATTACGTGCAATGGGTTTCGATGGGCCTGCGATGGCCGTCACGGCGCGTGCGGATGCGGATTTGGAAATGCAGGTCAGTGCAGCGGGTTTCGAAACGTTCTTACGCAAACCCGTCACCATCGCCCTGCTTGCTGCCGCCATCGAGGCGGCATACCGAGCGCATGCCGACGGCTCCATGGACGGCATGGAGCAGGGATAAGCATGAAATACGGCACGATCTTCGTGCGTATGGGATGGTGAAGATTCCGGGCGATACGAGCGGATTCACTCATTGATACGCAATATCGTGATCCTGGTCATGCCATTGGCGTATATAGATGGTTCGTGCGGGGTCATCGCTGTCGGGATAAATCGATATGCGGTAATTGTCCGGCAACGACAGGATCATGCCGTCTTCCCTGTTGCCCTGAGCATCGTAGCGGTCATCGAGCGAGCAGGAGGGGCCGCCGACGCAGTCATCGCCTTGCATCAGCGTTTCCAGATATTGCTTCAATACGACATGGGCCGATGAAAAATCCTGCGTAAGAATGTATTGGGTTTCCCAATGATTTTCCGACTCCGATACCCGGACTTCGATGACCGGAATCGACAGGAATTCGACCCGGCCTGGCGCTAAGTGGGCGGTGGTCATAGTGTTCAGGCCCATATCGCCTTGCATGGTGCAATGAAAGGCGATGCGGTCGACCACTTGGCGTAGGTGGGAATCGAGTTCGTCGACGCGCTTGGCACGGACTTGACTGCAATCGGAAGTGGCCATGTGTTCCGGAGCGATGGTCAGCGCAGGGAATGTCTGACCATCGAGTTGTATCGGTGCCGGCGGTGATTCGACTTTGAAACAGGCGGACAACCCCAGCGCAAGCGCAACGATCGCCGCGCTGACAACATATTGGCGCACATGCATGAACGACTCCGGAAAGATCGGAAACGATCCGATCCTATCGGAGCACCTGTCGAACACCGGTGACGGGCTTTACGTCAATGCCGGCGTCGGCTCAAACGGTGGACCGCTTCAACCAGTACTCCGATATGTTCCGGGTCCATGTCCGGCGACAGCCCATGACCGAGGTTGAAGACATGTCCTTCGCGCGACCCGCCATTGCCCATCATGTAGCGGTCCAGCGTGTATTGGACTTGCTCCTGGATCGCTGCCGGTGAACTGTATAGCGTTGCCGGGTCCAGGTTGCCCTGCAACGCCACCTTGCCTTGAGTGCGGCGAGCGGCTTCGCACAGTTCCACCAACCAATCCACGCCGATCGCTTCTACATCGCAATCGGCGAGATCTTCCAGATAGGGAGCGTTGCCTTTGCCGAACAGAATGAGAGGCGTTTTCTGTTCGTTTTCGCCGCGTTCGACTTCCCGTGCGATCCGGGCGAGATAAGGGAGTGAGAATTTTCGATACATCGTCGGGGCGAGTACGCCGCCCCAGGTGTCGAATACTTGCAGCACTTGCGCGCCAGCGGCGCGTTGCGCGTCTAAATAGGCGATGACGGCGTCGGTGATGATCGTCAACAGTCGGTGCAACAAGTCCGGACGATCCAACGCCATCGTCTTGATCCGGCTGAAATCGCGACTTCCACCGCCTTCGACCATATAGCAGGCCAATGTCCAGGGACTACCGGAAAAGCCGATCAGCGGAACTCTGCCAGCCAGTTCGCGGCGAATCAACCGGACCGCGTCCATCACGTAGCGTAAATCCGTTTCCATATCCGGGATCGAGAGACGAGCGACATCGGATTCCTCGCGGATGGGATGGGTGAATTTCGGTCCTTCGCCTTCGATGAAATGCAAGCCCAATCCCATCGCATCGGGAACGGTCAATATGTCGGAAAACAGAATGGCCGCATCCAGGTCGAATCTCGCCAACGGTTGCAGCGTGACTTCGCAGGCGATCTCCGGCGTTTTTGCCATCGCCAGGAAACTGCCTGCGCGCTGGCGGACCGCCCGGTATTCCGGTAGGTAGCGGCCTGCCTGCCGCATCAGCCAGACAGGGGTATGATCGACGGGCTGGCGGCGCAATGCGCGCAGTAGCCGGTCATTGACGAGGGGGGTATCGGACACAGTCAAACTCCCGGATCGAATGAACATGGAAAATCAGAAAAACCAGAACCCGCCGACACCGGAGATATGCGGCAACGAATATCCCCGGATGTATCGTACGGAATGCAGTAAAAACCGGCGGTGCCGGGATGCTTCCGAGCGGACCGGGTGGCATGGGAACAGGTATACAGGTCCGTGGCGCTGACCATATCAGATTCGAGGCGCTTCCGTGCCGCGCGCAAACATGATCTTGTAGCCGCGTTTGATGGAAGCATCGCGGGCTTTTTCGAATGCGGTCATCGCCTCTTCCTGAAGCAGGTATTGTTCGCGACGCAATTGCGTGCGGCCACCGGCCTGGCCGCTTTCGCGCAGCAATTCCCAGCCGCCGAACAGATCGGGCTGCAACGTCAATTGCACATAACGAGGCGACTCGTTCGTTATCGGAGGATGCTGAAGGAAGACACGCATCTCCGCATTTTAGCCGATAAGCGGAACCGTGAACGATGCTCGTCTGCATGAGGCGGGAGACTGGTCGATCGTAAGCGGACGGATATGGAGATATGTCATTGGAAGTGTGCCGGATGAGTGCATCCCTGTCGTTTCGCAAGCGTGTGCAATGCCTTGCCCCACAGCGCGGCGTATCGTCGCGCACGGTGTCCGATCGGAGGGAGGAGGAGTTGCAGGGGCGGCCGTGTCTGCGATGAAGACGGCTCGATGTCCGGATGTCGCCGCGGATACGATTGCGCCGACGGCATCGGCCGGATAGTTCGAGTGACTATGCGCGCAGCAGATCCAATACGGACGCTTCGTCTACGTCCGGTACGACCATGGCTTGGCCAATGCCGTGCCAGAGCACCAGACGCAGGCGGCCGGCGAGATTTTTCTTGTCCAGGCGCATGCGAGCGAGCAGTGCTTCCGGCGCCAGCCCGGGAGGAAGCTCGGTCGGCAGACCGCAGGAGTCGAGCAGGCCGCGCAGTCTGGCTGTGTCGCTGTCCCGTGCAAACCCGAGCGCAGTGGAAAGTCGGGCAGCCAGCACCATGCCGACCGCGACGGCCTCGCCATGATTGAGCGCCGTTCCGGTGCTGCTGGCATATCCCTGCTCGGCTTCGATGGCGTGGCCGAACGTATGACCGAAGTTCAAAAGTGCGCGCTCGCCGTGCTCGAAAGGATCGCGTTCGACGATTTCCGCTTTATGTATGCAACTGCGTGCGATGGCCTCGCTCAGCATATCGTCGTCGTCATTTAATAGTGCGTGCCGTTGTTGCTCCAGCCATTCGATGAACTCGGAATCGCGGATCGCGCCGTATTTGACGATTTCGGCCAGGCCGGCGCGCAATTCGCGTGGCGGCAGGGTACGCAGTGTGGAGGTATCGGCCAATACCGTCGAGGGCGGATGGAATGCACCCACCAGATTCTTTCCTTGCGGGATGTCCACGGCGGTTTTGCCGCCGACGGAAGAATCCACCATCGCCAGCAGCGAAGTGGGCAATTGTACGCAGTCGATGCCGCGCATCCAGCATGCGGCAGCGAAACCGGCGAGGTCGCCGACCACGCCGCCGCCGAGCGCGAACACAGTGGCATCGCGGCTGGCGCCCAGGGCAGCCAATGCGTCGATGATGTCGCTGAAAACAGTCAGTGTCTTGGAGTTTTCACCGGCCGGCAATGTGTATGTGGCCAACTGCAGGTGCGGACCCGCCGCGCGTAGTGCGGCGGTCACCGTATTGGCATAAAGCGGCGCGATATTGCTGTCGCTGACGATTAGAGCATGCCGTCCGCGCACGCGCTCGGCCAGGAGCGGACCATATTGCAGCAGCCCCGGGCCGATGCTGATGGCGTAAGGTGTGGCGCCGCCGACATCGACGATGCGCATCGTTGTATTCATGGAGCGGTCCTATGGCATTGCCATTGCGTGCTCAGGCGCGAACAAAGCTCGGCCATGATTTCCGCGATGGTGTAATGATCGGTATCGAATAGCAGATCGGCGACTTCGCGATAGAGCGGGTCGCGTAATGCGGTCAGGTCCTGCAACGCTTGCCGACGATCGTCGCGTTGCAGGAGGGGGCGGTTCTTGTCGTTGCCGATACGTTTCAATTGCGCATCCACGCCGACTTTCAGATAGACGACGAAACCCCGCTCGCGGATCAGACGGCGATTGTCCGGATGCAACACGGAGCCGCCGCCGGTCGAGATCAATTGTTTCTCTCCGGCAAGCAGATCAGCCAGGACGAGGCGTTCGTGTTCGCGGAAACCGGCTTCACCGGCGTACTCGAAAATAGTCGGGATGCTGGCGCCGACGCGATCGATGATGCATTGATCGACATCGAAGAAAGCCAAACCGAACCGTTCGGCCAGACGGCGGCCGATAGAACTTTTGCCCGCCCCCATGGGGCCGACCAGCACCAGATTGGGAGCAGGATTCATGGGGGCCAATGCTAGCATCCGAATACAGCGGGCGCATCCATGAAAATGAGCGTAATGCGGGAGGGTGAGAGCTTTTTCGAAGCCGGCGACGATTGGACATGCCGTCGCGGCATACTCTGAATCAAGGACGATCTGTCAGAAAAGATGCAAAAGCGTCGGCTGCGTGCGAAAGGAGCGTGTGACGGTAATGGCGGCGCACTTATCAATGGCGATCATTATCGTCGCGCGGAATACCCTGCACGCGCCGATGGCGGTCCAGATGCACGACGCGATCGGCGATGGCGGGCACGCAACGCAGCGATTGCCGGGTGACACGTTCGAAGAATTGCACGAAACGCACGATCTGTTCGCGCGTCATGCCGTGCCGATCGGGATGGCGCGCTTGCAGCGCCTGTTCCTGCTGCCAGCGCCATTCGGGTACGATGGCGAAATCCGGCGGGTGCAGGAACCACAGGACATCGATACATTGCCATAACGGTGGATAGCCGTGCGCCAGTGCGTCGTTGCACCAATGACGCCAGATCCCTTGAGGGTCTTCATCGCGTTCCAATGTATTGATCGGCATATGCAACTCGGTCGCCGACTGCGGCGGAGTTTTCAGGAAGCATCCTTCCAGAACCAGTAGATCCAACGGGCCGGAAAGACGCGGCCAGGCCGCGTACGGTATACGGTCGTCGGCCAGTTTGTCGAAGCGTGGCAGTGGCGGTGTGCCTGAGGCGCATATTGCATTCAATGTCTCCA
>JAITWM010000047.1 GCA_031285265.1 Lysobacteraceae bacterium | reverse complement strand
CGCTTTGCGGCGGGTGATGAGAAGGAGGATGATGGTTTGTGGCTGGGAGATGGCACCCATGGCGTTGCCCGGTTCCAGCTTCGTGAAGCGGCCCGCAGCGACGTGTGTGAGGTTCTGGCGTCGTTACGCACACAGGGGCTCGAGGTGCATTTGTCCAGCGGTGATTCGGCCGATGCTGTGCAGCGTTTCGCGGAGACTTTGGGAATCTCTGCGGCGCTTTCACGTCAAACGCCGGAAGATAAGCTAACGTTGGTGCGGAAACTACAAGCCGAGGGCCGCATCGTGGCAATGGTTGGAGACGGGCTGAATGATGCCCCGGTACTTGCCGGAGCCGATGTATCGTTGGCTATGAGCGAAGGGGCTCCATTGGCACAGCATGCCGCGGACTTGGTGATGACGGGAAATTCCCTGACGCGGATTCCTGCAGCGATCGATCTGGCGCGTAAAACTGAACGTATCATCCGTCAGAATTTGACGTGGGCCATCGCTTATAACACGCTTGCCTTGCCTTTAGCCGCTATTGGTAAAGTGACGCCTTGGATAGCGGCATTGGGCATGGCGATATCCTCTTTCGTTGTTACATTGAATGCTTTGAGGTTGACCCGTATGAAGTCACGTCACGCGAACCAGAGTTCTATTGCTCAATGACTATTTTGCTGCTGTTGATACCTATTAGTTTGGTGATGGTGGGCATCGCAATCGGTGCGTTCATCTGGGCTGTGCGTTGTGGTCAGTTTGACGACCTGGAAACACCGGCGCTCGATATCCTGAATGACGACGAGCCGGATACGATGCCTCCTGCGAACCAATCTGCGACCTCTACTGCCCGTCACGATACTAACAATGCCGTTTGATGGGTTGGTATTAATCGCTGCTCTGCTCAGTGGATTGATCGGGAGTTTTCATTGCGTCGCCATGTGCGGCGGCATCGCGACCGGATTCTCGGCCATGTCGTCGACACCGGGGCGAGGCTGGCTGCTGGCGTTACAGGTCAATCTTGGACGCGTCATGGGATATACCGCGGCAGGTGTTCTGGTTGGCGGTATCGGTGGCGGTCTGCTGAAAGTATTCAGAGCCGATGCCTTGATGGTAGGGGTACGCATGGCCGTCGGTGTGATGCTGATCATCATTGCACTGCGTCTGCTGGATCGACGTGGACGGTTGGGGTTTCTTGCTGGACCGACGGCGCGTGTATGGCGCGTGCTGCAACCCTTGCAGCGTCGTTTGCTGCCTGCCGATACGGCATGGCGCCGGTTCTTGTTAGGGATGTTGTGGGGTTGGCTGCCTTGTGGGCTGAGCATGAATATGCTGATGGCGGCTTGGCTGCAAGCCAATGTGCGCGATGCGGCATTGACGATGGCAGTATTCGGCCTGGGGACATTGCCGGTAATGGTGCCGCTGACGTGGTCCGGCGTTCAAATAGGGCGTTGGTTGCAGCATCCTTCGTTGCGCATGGTATTGGCCATCGTTATATTACTGGCAGGCTTGCTCACCATCGCTGCTCCTTGGCTGATGCATGTGCCTGGTTTGCATCAGGTACTGACTGCACTAGGTTGTCGTACAGTGCCTGGATGAAGGCCGGTCTTATGGATGAATAGCAAGCAAGTTGAGGGTGTTCGGTGCCGGGATATCGTTGCCTTTCGTCAAGGGATGATCCATTCCAGGAAGTTCATACTGCGGGAGTTTCGGAAGCCGGTTTCCGGCGAAGTGGGTAGGAAACGATGAGTAAAGAAACGTCATAGCGAAGAATGAATGATACGAACCTTGTGTAAGGGGGGCGGTTTGACGGTTGAGACGGCCGGACGTTGCACAATCAGCAAACGGAGCATTCACGGCGAGTCAGCGTTCCGCGAAGCCGGCGTTGCCAAAACCAGGCAGGCTGGGGAGGATTGAGGCAGCGAACGCGCATCCCGGCAAAGTGGCTTACGGTTCAATTTTTTGGTTGTTATCCCGAAAGGGTAAGATCAGCCGTATGAAAGGATGTCTTGTGATGATCAGGCTGATGCTGGCGGTGATAAGGCCGCCGACGATATCCCATGCATAGTGCTGCCCGGTGGTGACGACACTGGGAATCAGTAACAGCCATAACCATAACCAGCGCCGTGCCGCAGGATATTGCACCATGACTCCGGCGGCGATGACGAAAGGGATTGTGATATGCCCGGATGGAAAGCAGGCGTTGGGTTGGTCCAGAGCATACAGTAGCCGCCAGGCGCCGAGGGTCGCCGTGCCGGCGTCGACGGGAAGCGGATGGCGAAGAATGCATGTCGGCCATAGTAACCAGATGGTCATGTTGATTCCCAAGGCCAGAGCATAAGCACGGACGGTGGCCCATAACAGGTACCGCTGCCGGATGCTCAGGGCCAGCAACGGCCCCAGCAGCAGCATGAACCAGTAGGGCCAGATGCTCCAGGCATGCCAACCCAACCAGTGATCGACCGGAGTGAGCGGCAATACCCGTGGCTGCCGCGTCGGAAAAGTATTGATGATCAGATAGCCCAAGCTATTGAGCGTGGTCAGTGTGATAACCAGTGCCAAACGATAGACGAACGGTACTGAAGCCTCGGTGGATAGTTTGGTCGTCATCGTCCGATCACGAGAAAAATTATCAGTTTCCGGGTTCGACACAATGACATCGATCAAAAAAATCGGAGTTATGTACTTGGCTAAAGTCCCGCATAAAAGGACGCGTGCCTACCTAACCTATCTGGTGAATACGCCTTAAAACAAGTCATTTCTTTAATTTACATGGAAAGGATAGACATGCGAGGACGGTTCAATCCATAGGAGTTTTAGTTAAGTACATAATTCTGAAAAAATGCATTGTCTTTGGGGGACTCGACAGGCCGTCCCGTGAGCCAGGAGCTTGCCACGGCAATATCCTGGAACGGAGAGGTCATCGGGATTCGTGGTTGGCTTGAGTCATCAGCGCAGTATGACTCTGCCGCGTAACGAATTGCTCATGGCATCGGTAATGATGACATCGACGAACTGGCCGAGAAGATGTGCAGATCCGGCAAAGTTGACGGAACGCATGTTTTCGGTTTTGCCAGTCAATTCGTTTGGGTCACGTTTGGAGGGCCCCTCTACCAGTACTGTCTGTACGGTTCCTATCATCGATTGTGAGATGCGCATGGCATGCGTATTGATCGCCGCCTGCAAACGATCCAGCCGTGCATGTTTGGTTTCCATTGTGACCGTATCGGTCAGATCGGCAGCCGGAGTGCCGGGACGGCGCGAGTAGATGAAGGAGAAACTTTGATCGAAACCGATGTTCTCGATCAATTGCATGGTTTTTTCAAAGTCCGCATCGGTCTCTCCGGGAAAGCCGACGATGAAATCAGAAGAAATCGAGATATCTGGTCTGACGGCGCGTAGCTTACGGATTTTCTGCTTGTATTCCAGCGAGGTATAGCCGCGCTTCATTGCACTGAGGATGCGGTCGCTGCCTGATTGCACCGGCAGGTGCAGATAGTTGGCCAGTTTGGGTACGTCGCGATAGGCTTCAATTAGCGAATCACTGAATTCGATTGGATGAGATGTGGTAAAACGAATGCGATCTATGCCTTCGATTTCGGCAATTGCGCGGATCAGCAACGCCAGATCGGCGATGGACCCGTTGCCATAAGGGCCGCGGTAAGCGTTGACGTTCTGTCCGAGCAAATTGATTTCACGTACACCTTGTACTGCCAATTGCGCGATCTCCAGCAGAACGTGCTCGAAGGGACGGCTGACTTCTTCGCCACGGGTATAAGGGACGACGCAAAAACTGCAATATTTACCGCAGCCTTCCATGATCGAAACGAATGCGGAGGGCCCCTCTGCGCGCGGTTCAGGCAACCGGTCGAATTTTTCGATTTCAGGGAAGCTTATATCCACCTGCGGCCGCCCGGAAATACGGCGTTCGCGGATCAGTTCCGGTAAACGATGCAACGTTTGGGGACCGAACACCAGATCGACGAAGGGCGCACGCTTGATGATGGCATCGCCTTCTTGTGAGGCGACGCAGCCGCCGACTCCGATGAGGACCGGGCGGCCGTCGCACTTCAACGACTTCCAGCGGCCTAGTTGGCTGAAGACTTTTTCCTGCGCTTTTTCCCGGACTGAACAGGTATTGATCAGAATGACATCGGCGTCTTCGGGGTTGTCGGTCAGCTCCAGCCCTTCAGTGCACGCCAGTACATCGGCTATCTTGGCGGAGTCGTACTCGTTCATCTGACAACCATGCGTCTTGATATACAGCTTGCCAGGCGTCGAAATCCCTGTGCCGGGTACGCCGTCGTCGTGATGCGGCGAGGTAAGGTCTGATTCGGTGTTCGAAAAAGCGGGTGTCCCGGGCATGGTGCGTATTCCAGGCGGGTGAAAGGGAGCCTATTGTAGAGGTTGCGGATGTAATCGGTTATAGGGCAGGCGGTTTGAGCGATTATCTGGATTGGACCGCCATTGCTTCAAATGCTTGGCAAGTACCGGATAAACTGAGAGAATCAAACCGCTATGAAGTGGGTATTGGGGCTAGTCACAGGCATACTCCTCGCGGCAACGACAGCGCCGGTAGAGGCGGGCACCCTTTACAAATGCGTCGGTGATGATGGTATCCCCAATTATGTGAGCAAACGCGTACCCGGCGCGGACTGTGCCGTCTTCAGCAACTATACGCCTGACCGCAGCGCACCGAGGCTTCCCCCGTCCAGTCCGGCACCGGCGGTTTCCGTGCAGGCCGTATCCACGGCTTCGGGCAGTACTGCTCCTGCTGCCGTTGTGCCGGCGGCGACAAATATCCAGACATTGCCGCGCAAGACGGTCAGTGGACAAGTGTATTCCTACATGGTGGATGGCGTTCGCCATTACAGCAGCGCCCGTCCCAGTGGCGTGGCAGGTGTCGAGGGGTTGCGCACCATCCATTACAGCTTTATCGAGACTTGTTATGCCTGTGGCAGTAATTCAGGCGTGAATTTCGGTACGTTACGGTTGAATACCAATGCTTATCAAGCCGAAATCGCTGCAGCGGCGAGCGAATTCGGTGTCGAGGAAGCGATCGTTCGCGCGATCATCCATGCTGAATCGGCATACAATCCTACGGCATTGTCGCGCGCTGGCGCTCAAGGGCTGATGCAACTGATGCCGGCGACGGCGCGCCGTTTCGGCGTGTCCGACAGCTATGATGCCAATCAGAATATTCGTGGCGGCGTACAGTATTTATCTTGGTTGCTGAAACGTTTCAACGGCAATCTCACCCTGGCTGCGGCTGGGTATAACGCTGGTGAAGGGGCGGTGGATAGGCACGGAGGAGTACCGCCCTACAGTGAAACGCAGCGTTATGTCGAGCGTGTGAATGTACTGGCGGACCGTTATCGCGGCGCGCTGGTCACACAATGACCGCTTGTGGCGATTGATTTTTCAAACAATACCAAGATCGATGTCAATTCGGCATTGTCGGCTTGCCGGTGCTTCCGTTAAACTTTGTCGTCTTTTGCGATTGCTTGCGGTCGCAGGCAGCTAACGCTACCTGGTTTGACACTTTCGGAGTGCCGGATGGCCAATGATGATATGAAAGCGCCCAAAAATATGGGGCGCCGGCGGTTTTTGACAGCGACTACTGTAGTGGTAGGAGCCGTGGGAGCCGGTTTTGCAGCGGTTCCTTTCATCAAATATTGGAACCCAAGCGCCAGAGCCAGATTGGCGGGAGCTCCTGTGGTAGCCGATATCAGCGGTCTGCAGGAAGGACAGCGTCTGGTTCTGGAATGGCGCGGTCAGCCGATCTGGATCGTCAGACGCACTCAGGCGGTGCTTGATGCGTTGCCGTCATTGAATTCGCATTTGCGCGATCCGGATTCGAAGAATGCCGACCAGCAGCCCGCGTATGTGCTGCGGAATGATCCTGATTATCGATCGCTGAAGCCGACGATTTCAGTGTTGGTCGGAATATGCACGCATCTGGGGTGCTCGCCGGAAATGGCGGCCGAAATCAAGCCGATGCCTTACGATCCGGACTGGAAAGGCGGATACTTTTGCCCTTGTCACAAGTCGCGGTTCGATATGTCTGGACGCGTATTCTCCGGAGTACCGGCCCCATCCAATTTGGTAGTACCGCCGCACCATTACCAGGATGACAACACCATTGTGATAGGCGTCGATCCGCAGGGGAGCGCATAACTCATGGCAAATAATATTTTCGTCCGTACCGCTGTCGGCGTGTGGGATTGGGTCAATGCGCGGGCACCGGCGCTGGTGCCGATGTATCAGAAGCATATGGTGCAGTACTATGCACCAAAGACCTTCAATTTCTGGTACTACTTCGGATCACTTGCAGGATTGTTGCTGGTCAGTCAGATTGTCACCGGCATTTTCCTGGCGATGAACTACAAACCCTCGGCGGAAGAAGCGTTCGCATCGGTCGAATACATCATGCGCGATGTGGAATGGGGTTGGCTGATGCGCTACATGCACAGCACCGGCGCATCGCTGTTCTTCATTGTCGTTTATTTGCATATGTTCCGCGGACTGATGTATGGGAGCTATCAGAAACCGCGTGAATTGGTCTGGTTGCTTGGCATGCTGATTTATCTCGTGCTGATGGCTGAAGCCTTCATGGGCTATGTGCTGCCGTGGGGACAGATGTCGTTCTGGGGCGCCAAGGTGATCATCTCCTTGTTCGGCGCCATTCCGGTGATCGGCAACGGCCTGACCGAATGGATCATGGGCGATTATCTGCCCAGCGATGCTACTCTCGGCCGTTTCTTCTCGCTGCATGTCATAGCATTGCCGCTGGTACTGCTGCTACTGGTGGTATTGCATCTGGGTGCATTGCACGAAGTAGGCTCGAATAATCCGCAGGGTGTGGATATCAAGAAAGGTCCGAAAGGCAATCGTTGGGCGCCGACGGCACCTGCTGACGGTATTCCGTTCCATCCGTATTACACCGTCAAGGATATTGTAGGAGTCGGCGTATTCCTGGTCGTCGCCTGCCTGATCATCTTCTATATGCCGATGTTCGGAGGCTGGTTCCTGGAGCATGACAACTTCACTCAGGCCGATCGGTTAGTGACGCCTGCGCATATCAAGCCGGTGTGGTATTTCACTCCGTATTACGCCATGTTACGGGTGATTCCCGACAAGCTCGGCGGTGTGCTGGTGATGTTCGCAGCGATCGCCGTGTTGTTCCTGGTGCCTTGGCTGGATCGTGCCAAGGTCAAGTCTTTCCGTTATCGGGGACTGATATCGAAAGTGATGCTGGGCATGCTGGCGGTCAGCTTCGTGTGGCTTGGCAAGATTGGCGCAGGTCCGGGTACCGACCCAGTGGAAACCGTGATCGGGCGTGTGTTGACGGTGTTGTACTTTGCCTATTTCATTACGATGCCGTTGTGGACAAAAATTGATAAAACCAAGCCGGTACCGGAACGGGTGACGATGCCATGATTAAGAAGTGGATTGCGTGGTTGGCGTTTATCGCGACCGGATTTGTATTTTCCGTATCGGCGGTTGCCGCGGGAGTTGGCAATCTGGAGCGTGCGAACAATGATTTGAGTGACCGTGCTTCATTGCAGCGTGGCGCCCAGTTGTTCATGAACTATTGCTCAGGTTGCCATTCGCTCCAATATCTGCGTTATGCGCGTTTGGCGGAGGATCTGGGCCTGACCGAAGACGAGGTAATGGAGAATCTCAATTTTACCGGTGGCAAGTTCGGCGACCATATCATGACGTCGATGTCCATCGAAGACGGGACCAACTGGTTTGGTAAGGCGCCGCCCGACTTGACGTTGACTTCGCGTGTTCGTGGCGATGATTGGGTATACACCTATCTGAAATCGTTCTATCTGGACGACGCTCGCCCGCTGGGGTGGAACAATACGCTGTTTGATAGTGCGTCGATGCCCAATGTGCTATGGGAGCTGCAAGGTATTCAATCTGCGGACTATGGTGATCCTGATCCACAGACAGGCGAGTTCCCGATCAAGGGATTCATCATGTCCCAGTCAGGCTTGCAGAGTGCGGAGGAGTTTAATCAGACGGTTCGTGATATCACCAATTTTCTGGCTTATGCCGCTGAGCCGATAGCGTTGAAACGGCAGGCGTTGGGCATATGGGTCATTTTGTTCTGTCTGCTGTTTACCTTCGTAGCGTATCTGCTGAAGAAAGAATATTGGAAGGATGTCGAGCATTGACCATGCGTGTTTTCGAAATGACTAACGAGGTGCTCTCGTTGTTCATTTCGGGCATGGTTGTATGCCGATAGATGCGTCTGATTGATTGTAGACCGCTTCATTTTGAGTAATGGAAAAGTCCATATACGCAAGGACCGCGGGAGCTGTCTGATGATGCAGCGAAGAATGAGATGCAGATGCCGGTTGAGTTGGAGAACCTGAATGGCAGCGAGCATGCGTATGCGCAACACACTAACGTTGTTCTCCTCTACTGACGATGTATTGTGTCATCGGGTCAGGCTGGTTCTGGCGGCGAAGGGCGTCGCTTATGATCTGGTTGTCGTAGATCCACAGAATCCGCCCGAAGATCTGGTTCATCTCAATCCTTATCATTCGGTCCCGACACTGGTTGAACGTGATCTGGTGCTCTATGCCGCGATGGTGGTCTGTGAGTATTTGGACGAACGTTACCCGCATCCTCCGCTGATGCCGGTCGATCCGCTGTCGCGTGCGCGTTTACGGCTGGCGATGCTGCGCATTGAGCATGATTGGATACCGCAGGTACAGGCGATCCAGCTTGGCAATAAGCAGCAGGTGGAAGCGGGTAGACGGCGGTTGAAAGAGTTGCTTATCGAGTCGTTGCCGCTGTTCAAGGTGAGCAAGTTTTTCTTGAATCCGGAAATGAGTTTGGCCGATTGTGCAATGGCGCCGATTATTTGGCGTTTGCAGTCATTGGGAGTGTCTCTCCCAAAGGACGGCAAGGTCATTGAGGATTATGGCAGTCGGATCTTCCGTAGTCCCGGGTTCGTTCGAAGCTTGACCGACCATGAAAAGAAACTACGAGAACTACCACTATGATATGGCTTTGGCCATAGATAGGGTTTGGATGTTTTCGCAAGGTACGGGAGACTCATTGCTTGTGCCGTTTCATTCATGCAGAACTGCAAGACAAATTGAGTAGATGTGCTCCATGACGGATGAATTGCCACTGATGACCAGTTACCGTCCCTATTTGTTGAGGGCGTTGATCGACTGGGTCAATGATAACGGCATGACACCGCATATTCTGGTGGACGCAACCCGCCCAGGCGTACAAGTGCCGAGCAGTGCGATACGCGACGGCAGCGTAGTGCTGAATGTGGCCGGTCGCGCGGTGATCGGGCTGCAGATCGATAATCAGCAGGTTAGTTTTACCGCACGTTTTGGCGGCGTGAGCCAAGCGGTCCTAGTACCGGTGCCAGCGGTTGTAGCGGTCTATTCGCGCGAGACGGGACAGGGGATGGTATTACCGGAGGAAACGGCAACCGAGCCCGATCCTCCCTCGGACGATCCACAGACGCCTGCGCCGGAAAATCGATCGGATGGCGGCGGAAAGCGCCCGCATCTGCGAGTGGTCAAGTAGGAGTTGCTTCAGAGATCTTGCCTTGTTGTCTCTTGTGCCGGTCTTTAATCGAGGGAAGATGCAATCCGGATGCTGGAACCAGATAAGGCGGGAGAGTTCAATCTGTGTCAGGTGACGCTCCCGGTATCGCCGATAGCATGTCGACTGGTCCGTTGAAAGATACCAAGTGATCGCCGCGTAGCGTCAGATAGCCGCGATGACGATCGATTCCATCGTATGAGTATTCAAAGCGGAAGACACGTTCTATGCCCAGCCAGCCGTTCTTCTTGCGATAAAGACGTAGCTTGGATGCCTGAACGCTGTAATCCAGCCACTGTACTTTGGCTGCTAGGCAGGCATTTTTCCCGAGAACTTCCGCTCGTTCGACGGCAGCGCGCGATGCATTCCAGAATGCGAAAGCGGCGGCGCCGGCGATCATTACGAGGATCAGACTGGGCATGGACATGGTCCGCAAATAACGCAATGCAAGCAGAATGCGTCCGGTCCGATGACAATGCAAACCGTGCTTTTGACCGGAAGGGTAGCCGATGCTGCCGGAGGTGCGTCAGGCCCGGTCATCCGGTTGTGCCTACTCTGATGACAAACTGCCGATTTGCTCGGTAGCGATTGCTTCTTCGACCAGCAGAACCGGGATGCCGTCCTCGATTCGATAGATGTGCATGCGGTCATCGGTGATCAGTGCTTCACGCAGTTCATGTCGCTGGGGGGAGCCGTCTTTGCGAACGATGGCTCCGGCGCTGATGGCTTGGTTGAGTACGCCCAACTCCTGCGGGTTCAATGGCCGCAGAGGCTGGTGCGTGTCGGGCGAGCGCAATAGCTCCAGTAGCTTGTTGTCCATCGGATATCCGTCGTGATGCGTAGCAAAGATGGCTAGAATACGACCTCGCAACCTATAACGGCTATGTCTGTCATGTCCAATACGGCGGAAAAACCACTTGTCGGTATCGTAATGGGATCCCGGTCCGACTGGGAAACCATGCAGAATGCGGCGCAGAAGCTGGATGAATTGAATGTCCCGCATGAAGTCCGGGTCGTTTCAGCGCATAGGACGCCGGATGTGCTGTTCGAGTATGCCGCGACCGCGGCTGATCGTGGTTTGCGCTCGATCATTGCCGGTGCTGGCGGTGCGGCGCACCTGCCGGGTATGTTGGCGGCGAAGACCACGGTTCCGGTCCTGGGGGTTCCAGTACAGTCCAGGGCGCTCAATGGTCTGGATTCGTTGCTGTCGATCGTGCAGATGCCGTCCGGCATTCCTGTGGCCACTTTCGCTATCGGCAATGCCGGCGCGGCCAACGCGGCATTGTTCGCAGCGGCCATGCTTGCGCATGATCATCCTGCGATTGCGGCGGCATTGGCGCAATTCCGGCGGCAGCAGACATTGGATGTCGTCACCAATGACGATCCACGGCGATGAGCGCCATCGGTATTCTTGGCGGCGGACAATTGGCGCGCATGCTGGTATTGGCAGGTGCGCCGTTAGGTCTGCGTTTTTCGGTCATGGATACGGTTGCCGACGCCTGTGCAGGACAATTGGCGCCGTTGCTGGTGGGCGATTATCGCGACGAGCGGGTTTTGCAGGAATTCGCGAATGGCGTCGATATGACGACGTTCGATTTCGAGAACGTTCCGGCGGACAGTGCCGAATGGTTGGCGGCAAAGATCGCCGTGTATCCGAATCCGAGAGCATTGGCAGTCGCCCAGGATCGGCTGACGGAAAAAACGCTGTTTCGCGAACTGGGTATTCCCGTGCCGGATTTTGCCGAAGTGTCCACGCGGGAGGAATTGGAAGCAGCGATCATCGCAGTCGGGGTTCCTTGTATTTTGAAAACACGCCGGCTTGGTTATGACGGCAAGGGGCAGTTTCGTATCAGGAGCGCGGAAGATGTGGATCTTGCCTGGAAAGCCCTGGGAGAGCAGGCTGCCGCCGTAGGCTTGATCTTGGAAGCTTTCGTTCCTTTCCTGCGGGAGATCAGCGTCGTTGCCGTACGAGCGCGCGACGGAGAGTTTCGAAGTTGGCCGCTGACGGAAAACTGGCATGTGGATGGCGTACTGTCGGCCAGTCTGGCGCCGGCCGATGTCGCTGTGGATATGGAGCAGGCCGCGTTTACCTATGCGCAACGCTTGGCCG
The DNA here is from genome assembly GCA_031285265.1 of Lysobacteraceae bacterium. GTDB lineage: Bacteria > Pseudomonadota > Gammaproteobacteria > Xanthomonadales > Xanthomonadaceae > JAITWM01. Next base: position 25,045 of record JAITWM010000047.1, on the reverse strand, counting down.
AACATCTTGATTATGTGGGTGTGTTTGCATTGGAGATGTTCGAGTGCGAAGGGAGGATATTGGCCAACGAAATGGCGCCACGGGTACATAATTCGGGGCATTGGACGATTGAGGGCGCGGAGACTTCGCAGTTCCAGAACCATTTGCGCGCGATATTGGGGTTGCCGTTGGGATCTACCCGGGCACGAGGGCATGTTTGCATGCTCAATTGGATTGGCACGATGCCAGATCCGCAACCCGTATTGCGGGAGGCAGGCGGGCATTGGCACGATTACGGGAAACAAGCACGCGCAGGCCGCAAAGTCGGGCACGCCACGCTGCGCACGGATTCTCGTGACGAGCTGGCTGCGGCGTTGCTAAGAATAGGCGAAGCGTTGGCCCGGCATGCCCAGGTCGCGCCGGTCATTGAAAGTTTGAGCCACGCTTTTACTATCGTCCGACAGCCGGAGGATGGATTATTCGCGAGCTGAAGGACGGATATGAAGACGGCCAGTGTCGAGACACCGGCCGTTGCCTGGGAGCGCTTTCCGTCCAGCGGTTATTTGAGGTTGGAAGCTGCGAATTCCCAGTTGGCGAGGTTCCAAAAAGCATCCAAATATTTGGCGCGAGCATTGCGGTAATCGATGTAATACGCATGTTCCCACACATCGCAGGTCATCAGCGGCGTGTCGTCGCCGGTGATCGGCGTGGCGGCGTTGGAAGTGCTGACCAATGCGACCGAACCGTCCGGACGCTGCACCAGCCAAGCCCATCCGGAGCCGAAAGTGGCGATTGCCAGCTTGGTGAACTCTTCTTTGAACGTAGCGAAATTCCCGAAGGATTTATCGATCGCTTCGGCCAGTTTACCGGTGGGCTCGCCGCCGCCTTGGGGTTTGAGGCAATTCCAATAGAACGTGTGATTCCAGACTTGTGCCGCGTTGTTGAACATTCCGCCTTGTGCTTTACGCACGATCTCTACCAGCGGCAGAGCGGCAAATTCGGTGCCTTCGATCTGTTTGTTCAGATTGTCCACATAGGTTTTGTGATGCTTGCCATAATGGTATTCCAGTGTCTCGGCCGAAATATGCGGCTCCAGTGCGGTGCGATCATAGGGAAGAGGGGGGAGTTCGATAGCCATGGTTTTCCTCAGCTAGTTTTTTAACAGGGGACATCGGTCGTGTCCATCACGCATACAATTGTAAGCTTGCCGACAGTCTACCTGAGGTGAGGTAGTGTCTTTTTGATTCTGGAGGAATAGAACATGTCAGTGATGGAACGTATCCAATCCGAAGTGGAGAGTCATCCTCTCGTATTGTTTATGAAAGGGACTGCGCAATACCCGATGTGCAGCTATTCGAGCCGTGCGGTACAAGCACTGCTGGCGGCCGGTGCCCAGAATTTGCACATAGTCAATGTGTTGGAAGATCCCGAGATACGCGCCAATCTTCCGCGTTTCTCCAATTGGCCCACTTTCCCGCAACTTTTCATCCATGGCGAATTGATCGGTGGCTGCGACATCGTGCTTGAATTGTTGGAATCTGGAGAGTTGGGAAGAATCGTGATGGAGGCAGTCGCACAATGACATTGGTCCCGCTTCCTGTTGTCGCTGTGACTGAGTCGCTGTCCGGGAGAGTCGTTTTGATCACCGGCGCAGGCGGTGGCCTGGGAAGCGCTGCCGCGCAAGCTTGTGCGCGTGCGGGCGCGACCGTGGTGCTATTGGGCAGAAAGCTTCCGAAACTCAATCGTGTTTACGATGCAGTCGCGCAAATGGGGCCGGAGCCGCTGCTCTATCCATTGGATATGGAGGGCGCCACGCCGGATGATTACGCCGAGTTGGCCGAGCGGTTGCAAAGTGAGCTGGGCAGGCTTGACGGCATATTGCATTGCGCTGCCGAATTTCGAGCGCTGACGCCGTTGGAATATACCGATCCGCTGACGTTCGCGAAAGCGATCCATGTCAATCTGACGGCGCCTTGCTGGTTGTCGCAAGCGTGTCTGCCGCTGTTGAAGCAGCGTGATGATGCTGCTCTGGTGTTCGTTATCGACGATCTGGAACGCGTAAGGCAGGCCTATTGGGGAGGGTATGGCGTGACCCAGCATGCTCTCGGTGCGTTGGTCAGTATGTTGCATGCTGAGCTGGCCAATGGCTCGGTTCGGGTGGCCGGCTTGCAGCCCGGACCGATGCAGACGATGCTGCGGGAACGCGCATATGCGGAAGAACCCGACAATAGTGTGCGCGATCCTGCCATGTATGCAGACGCATGCGTAACGCTGTTATCCGCTGCGGGGGCGGCGCACCGCGGGCGGATCTGGACGCCGTCGGCATGAGCGTCCTTTCAGCAGCGGTGCTGCTGTTTTTGATCTTGGACCCTCTCGGCAATATTCCGGTATTCCTGAGCGTTCTCAAACCATTGCCGCGTCGCCGGCAGATTGTGGTATTGGTGCGTGAGTTGCTGATCGCCTTGGTCGTGTTGTTGTTGTTCTTGTGGGGTGGAAGATACGCTCTGGAATTGATGCACTTGCGTCAGGAGTCGGTATCGATTGCTGGCGGTATCGTATTGTTTCTGATAGGAATACGGATGATTTTTCCGCGCCCGGAAGGATTGATGGGGGAAATTCCCGATGGAGAACCGTTCATCGTCCCGTTGGCCATTCCATTGGTGGCGGGCCCCTCCTGCATGGCGGCGCTGATGCTAATGGGGAGCAGTGAGCCTGAGCGGCTAACCGATTGGAGCTTGGCGTTGCTATTGGCCTGGGGAGCGACCTCATTGATATTGCTGTCCGCGCCTTTGCTTTACAAATTGCTCGGGGGGCGTGCGCTGACCGCGTTGGAGCGGCTGATGGGAATGTTGCTGGTCGCCATATCCGTACAGATGGTCCTGGATGGCCTGGGAAGTTACTTGCATATTCCCAGTGATGTGTGACGATGTCCGATAGTCGTTACTAGCGAGCTGGCTTGTGGCGGCTATTATTATGGAAGAACATTTTTTGTGATGACCAAAGATGACGCCGGGTCAATAGAGAAATGGAGACTGACCGGTATGAGGGTTGAGAGGACCGATCCCATATCGGCCATTATGCCGAATACCGCATTCTGCAAATGTGGTTGGATTTCAACGGTTAATGTGTCACGCGCCGTTGAGTGTTGTCGCATAGAATCTGTGTAGTGAATCTGTGCAGTATGCCGAGTCAGGAATGGTTGGTAGGGAAAACTCATGATCGAAACGAAGCTGTCAAAGTCGACCGTGCCAAGCGCACGAATTTACCCTAGTGGGGGACTGGATGTTTTGTCTCGCGTCGAAATCGCGCGATTACACGATGCTTCGAGCGGCGGCATGCACGAGCTTCTGCGGCGTTGCGCGCTGGCGGTATTGATCAGTGGTGTCACGAATGACGACCCGTATGCGATAAGTAATCATTATCCGGATTTCGATATTCAAGTGACGCAGCAAGACCGAGGCATCCGGATAGATTTGTTCAATGCGCCTGCCGATGCTTTCGTCGATGGCCGGATCATCCAAGGGATTGCCGAGCTGTTGTCCGCGGTAGTCCGGGATATTGCTTATTCTGCGATCGCACCCGTCACGATCGATGCGGTGGAAACGTTGGATGACGCTAATGTATCGCCAGTCATCACCAATGCAGTTTTCGGGCGGATGCGCAATGCGAGGATTTTGGAGCCTGCCGAGCCGAACATGGTGGTGTGCTGGGGAGGACATTCCATCGTACGCAATGAATACCTCTATACCAAGAAAGTGGGGTATGAGCTTGGATTGCGTGGATTCGATATCTGCACTGGTTGTGGTCCTGGCGCGATGAAGGGACCCATGAAGGGCGCCGCGATTGCGCATGTCAAGCAGCGGAAAACGAACAGTCGCTATATCGGAATCACCGAGCCGGGAATCATTGCCGCTGAATCCCCTAATCCGATCGTCAACCATCTGGTCATCATGCCGGATATTGAAAAACGGCTGGAAGCATTCGTTCGATTGGGGCATGGGATCATCGTTTTTCCTGGCGGAGTGGGGACGGCCGAAGAAATTTTATATTTACTCGGGATTCTGCTGTGCGAGAGCAACCGCAATCTGCCATTTCCGCTGGTTTTTTCGGGGCCCCCTTCGGCTGCGTCGTATTTCGAGCAGATTGACCATTTCATCCGTTTGGTTTTGGGTAACGATGCCGCGTCGCGTTATGACATCATCATTGATGATCCGGTGGCGGTCACCAAAAAAATGATGTCGGGCATCAAACAGGTCCGGGAATATCGAATTGCACGAAAAGATTCTTTCATCTTTAATTGGTCGATCGATATTCCGCTGGATTTCCAGCGGCCCTTCATCCCGACACATGAGAATATGGCGGCGTTGAATCTGCATCGTGAGCGTCCCGTGTCGGCACTTGCTTCGGATCTTCGCCGCGCTTTTTCAGGAATCGTGGCGGGCAATGTAAGAGAGGATGGGCGGCATCGCATCGAACAGAATGGGCCATTCCGTATCCATGGCGATCCGGAAATCATGCAGGCATTGGATGCATTGCTGAGGTCGTTCGTTTCTCAAAAGAGAATGAAACTTTTCGGGGAATACGAACCCTGCTATCACGTCGTGACTTGAATGGTTCGTACAGGCGGTTGAATATATCTGCATGCCGACTGATCTGCATCGGATGCGGTTCGGTGGTGTCGATGGTATTCGCTGCGGGCCGCATGTCGGGCTGCAGTGGGCAATATGCGCGTGATGCGGTTCCGCACACTGGCGTGATGCCGCCGGCCCGTGACGGGTACGGTGTGTCCATTATCGCGATTGGCTTTAATGTCGATAAGGTAAAGCGGCCAGAGATGTCATACGTCAAATTGGCGGTTTTGGCTCGGGTGCGTCCGGTACTCCAGGGATGGTTCCGTTTGGTTTCGGTCGATGGCCGAACCGGGAGTGTGTTCAGAATGCGGCCTGACAATTGACAGTTACTATACTAACGGTCAGATACGCTCATCCTTCCCGCTCGACCGTTCGTCCGGAATCGGTTTGTCCGGACAGGTAGACGGTCGTATGCTTGCAATGCGTAAATTCGAGTGGAGAGGACAATATGCCAGCTCGCAGTTCGGGGTTCTCGTTGGTCGAGTTGATGGCGGTCATTGCCATATTGGCCGTGATTCTCATTTTTGGGGTTCCCAATTTCCAAAATGTGATGCGCTACAACCGTGTGACGACTGCGACCAATGCATTGGTGACGGCGGTCGCTCTGGCGCGTTCCGAAAGTGTTGGCAAATTGCATGGCAGCCGTCTTTGTCCGAGCGCGAACGGCTTGGCGTGCGGTGCGAGTTGGAATGATGGTTGGATGGTCTGGGTCGACAGAAACAACAACGGTATCCCAGATGATGATGAGGTGTTGCAATATTTCCGGCAGGGATCGGGTGTAAGTGTCGATGTGACGGGAAATGATGCCAATATGCTCAGGTTCGATGCGCGTGGCCGGCCCACCAATGGCGTCATCGGTTTCACTATAAGACCGACCAGCGGCGACGCGGCGACTTTACAACGCGTCATGCAGCTCAATGCATCAGGGCAAATGATCAAAGTAGGTGGATGATGAACACTAAAATGCATCAGAGACGCACGTATTCTTTTTCAGCCTCGAAAAGCTCGGGTTTTACCCTGATCGAGGTGATGGTCGCGATTCTCGTACTGGGTGTCGGTCTTCTGAGTTTTGCGCTGCTGCAGACGATGAGCGTACGGTTCACCCAAAGCGCGAATCAGCGTACTAAGGCGACCAATTTGGCGGCCGAGCTGTTGGAACAAATGCGCTCCAACCGGATTGCCGCGGCTAATTACCAGGCCGCTACTTTCGCTGGCGGGGCCGTACCAGCTAACTGTGCGCAGAATGTCGGAAACTTAAGTATCAATGACAATATCGCCCGTTGGCAATGCACGGTTCTTCTGGCGTTGGGCGATGGGGCGTCAGCCACTGTAACGTTCGATGGCGACAATATCGCCGTGGTCAGGCTTGGGTGGGGAGACCAACATTGGGAGGGCGATGCCGCTCGAAGGACCGGCAACTATGAAACTGGTCAACTGACGATGAGAACACAGCTATGAAAAGGCAGATGACAGGGCAATGGCGGTCGCGCCGTCGTATAGCAGGCGGGTTTTCCATCATCGAACTGATGGTCGCGTTGGCAATCGGGTCGGTGCTGATGCTGGGGCTGGTGCAAGTTTTCATTGCTTCCAGGGCGGCTTATCGCTTGTCGGAAGGCGTCTCGCGCGCTCAAGAAGACAGTCGTTTCGCGATGGATTTCATGCTGCGTGACATCCGGATGGGAGGGCATTTCGGATGCGTCAACGACCAGGCGCTGCTGCAGAGTAACAATACTCTGGTATCGCACCTCAATGCTGCGAACGGACCGCTGAACTTTGCGATTTCGATCCAGGCGTATGAAGCCAATGGCACGGCTCCGGGCAATACCGTCAACTTGGCGGCACCTACGGCCGGCTGGAGTCCCGCGTTACCAGGGTATTTGACCAGTCTCAGTCCCGCGCCGAATGCTGGAAGCGACATCATCGTCATGAAATACCTGAATCCGCAGGGGATTCCTGTTCAGGCGATCGCTGCTGACCAGATTACGATCGATCCTGCCCGGTGGAATATTTTGACGCAGGATGGGATTGCCAATCCTGGATTATTCGGTGTGTCCGATTGCGTATTTGCGGATATCTTCCAGGCTGCCGGCACGGCCCCGGCAGCGGGCGTGATCCAAGTTGCGGGAGGCGGACTCAATACCTCCATGCCGCAATTCGTTAATCGTTATAGCGCGGAGTTCGTGGGGCAGACGATGCTCTATCGCGCGGAGGCGGTTGCTTATTATGTTGCGAACTCGCCTATTACCAGAGAACCTACACTATACCGTGCACGGTTCGCTGCCGCCCCCGGGTCGGGGACCGCTCTTGCCGCCGGACAACCCGAAGCGCTGGTCGAGGGAGTCGAAAACATCCAACTGCTTTACGGCCTAGATTCCGGGGGGGCTGTGGATAATTTGAACGGCTTCATCACCGATTACCGCGTAGCGCCGGCCACCGAGCAGGACCTAAGACGTATCGGCGTTGTGAAAGTGGGATTGCTCGTACGTAGTCCAGAGCGGGCAGGGACGCCGGCAGCGGGAGGGGCTGGAGGGCCGCCTGCGTTACGCGCATTGGGAACGACATATACGGTCCCTCCGGCAGACGGCCGTTATCGGGCCGTTTATGAAAACACGGTGGCGTTACGCAACCGCCTTTTTGGAAACTGATAGGTATTCGATCATGTCAAGCTATCCAGTCCATGCATTTATCCGGTCCAGGTCTTCGCAGGAGGGCGTGGTCTTATATATCGCGCTGATCATGCTGCTCCTGTTGTCGCTGATCGGCGTCGTTGGAATGCAAATGGCGGGAATACAGGAAAGGATGTCCGCCAACTATCGCAATTCCACGTTCGCCTTCCAGAATGCGGATGCAGCGGCGCGCGCCGTGGAATGCTATGTGGAATCGGTCGTGAACGATGCCGCGGCCGGCAGTTGTACTCCCGCGGAAATCGAAGAGCTGTGCGAGAAAGGTTTCGACGCGACTCTATGGGCCGAGGAGCGTGCTATGAGCGATACGGCGGGCCGTTTCTCGGCGCGCGCGATCGGGAAGTGTGTTACTGGAAACGCCAATATCGGTATGGGGCTGGGGCCGGAAAGCGAAACTGCCAATCCCGTTTTTCAGATCACCGCATACGGTACCGACTTCGATGCCAATCCGACGGCTGATGCCGTCATAGATACCATTTTCAGACCTTGAGGATTCCGACATGGTCTTTGTCTCTCGTCGTACATTTTATATAACGGCTTCCGCCATGCTTGCATTGGGAGCGGTGGGCTATTGGATCCATGCCAACGCCCGGCAGGGTAGCGGCGGTTTGCCGTTGGCGCAGTCGCCGTTGAATGTCGAAGACCGGGTGCCATCGTCCTTCATCATGATGGTCGATGACTCCAACTCGATGACGTTCGAACGGATATTCTCCGGCGGCGATGGTCGGCTGCAATGGTCGGGGAGCAGTTTCTTCTCCAGTAACGGCGTCTTTTTTAATGCCAGTGCCCAATGCGACGGCACAGGCACCTATGTAGGTAGCAATGACTGTTACCTGTATCTGTTTCCTTATGGCACCGATAATAGCGACACAGCGGCTGATCGCTATAACCAATCCTATTACCCGGGCCGGGCGATTCCGCCGATCGATATATTCGGGTTTGCGCGTTCTCCCGCGTACAACAACAGCTATTACAATCCGACGGTAACGTACGAGCCTTGGCTCAGGGCCGATGGCAGCAAGTGGCCGCAGGCGACGCCGACGGCAGCCAGAGTGGAGCCGCGCGCCGGGTTCTACAACTCCGCACATATCTTCGACCTGACCCAGCTGCGTGCCAGAACGGGAAGACACGACAAATTTCCGTTCCGGTCGGGGATGCGGATTCCGAGCGGAGTGCGCTACGCCACAGGGACAGCGTGGTCAACCGCGCCTGCGGCGGGGATCAGCACGGGCAACACGATGTATGCGATCGAATACTATCCGGCGACGTTTTACCTGCCTGAGAATGATCCGGCGCCGGCCGGGTATAAGACGGACAATGCCAACCGGCCGGTCATTGCGGGCGCCTGCGGCCCGACCTGTAATCTGCGGCGCTATGAGATAAAGCCTGAAAACTATACGGATGGCGGCCGGTACACGGCGGATATGCAGAACTTCGCCAACTGGTTCCAGTACCACCGGAGCCGGTTGATAGCGATGGTCGGCTCGATGACGTATGCGTTTTCCGATGTCAAGAATATGCGCGTCGGCTACGCCACGATCAACAACCTGGTCGGCAACGTCACGATGCGCGACCTGACGGATGATACGCAGAAGGCGTCGCTGTATACCTCCATGATGACGTTGGGGCCCAGCGGCGGTACGCCGAACAGAGCCGCGGTCGACTATGTGGGACAGCAGTTCTTGCGTACGGATGCTGCTGCGCCGGTACTGCGCTCCTGCCAGAAGAATGCGGGCATGCTGTTTACGGACGGCTATAGCAATACGGGAACTCCGTGGACGACCAATTTCGATCTTGCAATGGGATCGCCGTTCGCGGATAACTTTGGCGGCACGATGGCCGATATCGCGGCGCGCTATTACTTCACTCCGCGGGCGCAGAATGGCTTTGTGCCGTTACGGACCGGCGGCGATTTCCCGACCGGAAAAGTTCCGGTGCCGGAACAGTGCGATACGCTGGCTACCAACGATCCGAATCGCCTCAGGCTGGATTGCCAGCGTGATCTGCACATGAATTTCTACGGCATTACGCTGGGTGTCAAGGGCGCGATATACGGAGTCAACCATGCTGCCACGAACGATCCGTATGCCAATCCGCCCAATTGGAATAGTCTTGGAAATCCGACCACTCAGGAAGGGGGCGTCGTCATCGATGAGATCTGGCACGCGACGATCAACGCCCGTGGCGAGTTCATCAATGCGCAGACCCCGCAGGATGTGACGGATGCAATGCGCCGTGTTCTCGCGGCCTTCGGCACGGGGAGCGGACAGTCGGGTACGATCGCAGTCAGCGGCTCGCGCGTCAGCGATTCGTCCAATTCGTTGCTCCTCGACCCAAGCTACGCCTCCGAAAACAACGGTACGGATTGGTACAGCAGATTGGTAGCAAGACGCCCGGAAATACAGAATGGCGTGCTGGTTACGGTCAATGCCTGGCCAGGGGGCGGCGATGCCAGCAATCTTATTCCGGCTGCTGATGCGCGCAATATCCTGGTGGCGCGGGCCAATCCCAGCGGCGTCGCTCCCGATGTCCGGGAGTTTAAAGCGAACGTCGGCATCACGTCCGTCAATGAACTGTGCAGCAATGCGTTGGCCAATTGCACGAACGGCGACCTGACCAGCCTGGGCGTTTCATTGCCCGACGCCGTCAATTACCTCCGCGGGGATATTAGCAAGCAAGTGAATCAAGGCGGCACGTTGCGCACGCGCACGACGCGATTGGGCGACATCATCAATTCGACGCCGAAAATCGTTGCAGGTAAAGATGATTACGGTTACCGGTCATTGCGCAATCCCAACGGACTGTCCTACGACCGGGATCATTTCGGCTATCAAGCGTTCTTTGACAACAAGAAGGCTAGCCAACGGACCATGGTATATGTAGGAGCCAATGATGGGATGCTGCATGCCTTCGACGGCGAGACAGGCGTCGAGAGGCTCGGATATATACCGAGCACGGCATTGGGACATATGGGTAATTTGCTGTTTCCCTATAATCCCGCAAACCGGGCGGATCAGATTTTCCAGCACCGTTATTTCGTGGATGGTCCGTTGACTGTCGGCGATGTCTATAGCGGCGCGTGGCGGACCATGTTGATCGGAACGGCCGGAGCCGGCGGACGTAGCATCTTCGCATTGGATATCACCAACCCCAATAGTTTGACTGCCGGCAAGGTATTGTGGGAAATCAGCGATCAGCTCAGTGATACGGTACTTTCCAGCAATAATGGGATGGTGATCAAGAACAATATCGGCCATGTACTCGGTCGGCCGGTCATCGTGCCTGTCAATCGTAACGGTATCGTGAGTTGGAAGGTGATATTCGGGAATGGTTACAACAGCGTCGACGGTAAGGCGGTGTTGTTCATCGTGGATGCGGTGACCGGCGTGGTAGAGACGATAACGGCCAACGAAAGCGATGGTACGTTACCGGCGCAGAATGGTCTCGGAAATATCGTCGTAGTCGACCGCTATAACTACAACGGAAGCTACGTTCGGGGGACCGACGGTTACGCCGATACGGTCTACGCGGGAGATCAGAATGGCGCGGTGTGGAAGTTCGATCTTCGCACTCCTGCCAACGTCACTCAGCCACTCTTTGTGGCAAAAAATCCATCGGGCGCCCGTCAGGCCATTACCGGCGGATTCGTGGCGGCGAGGGGCGCAGGTGGCGGCGTAATGCTGTATTTCGGTACCGGAAGCTTCTCGTTCCAGACCGACCCCGAAGACAAGAGTATCCAGACGTTCTATGGTGTTCTCGATAAAGAGGATGGTACGACGGTAAGTGGCCGCGGGGTGCTGCAAGCACAGCAGATGACAGCGGTAGCCGACGGTGCGCGGATGGTGACTACCAATATCATCGGTGCGGGCAAGCTGGGCTGGTACTTGGACTTGGCGGTTAGTAGTGGAGCGACTTTGTTGCAAAACGGCGAGCGCGCAGTGGGTACTCCCGCCATCGAGAGCGGTGTAGTGTTCTTCACAACCTACGAACCATCTGCTTCGGATGGCTGCGGAGCCTCGGGTAGCAACCGGTTGTATGGTCTAAGTGCGATCAATGGCGGCGCTTCGATGTCGTCGGTCAGAAGAGGATCGATGTCAGGCACCACGGTGGGAGCCGGCGTTGGCGGTGTCAGTTTGACCACCAGCGGTTCCGCGCCGGTCAAGGATATCGGTGTACTGGCGACGTCGCGCATGTCTCCGTTGTCGGATGGGGCCACTCAGGCCGAGATTATCGATGCCTTGGCGAACAACCAGTGTGCCATGGTGATACAAGTGGCGGGTTCGGAACCTTTGTTCATGCCGCGTCCTTGCGGTCGCCAGTCCTGGCGGCAGGTACGATAGATGAGAGGGGAATATAGATGTTTGGATTAAATCCACGTATGCCGCGTACCGGCAGTCACAAACGGAGGTCGGTGAAAGGTTTCACGCTGACCGAGTTATTGATAGTGATAGCTGTTGTCGCAGTCCTGGCGGCGGTTGCCTTGCCGATGTATCAGGACAGTACGCGCAAGTCCCGCCGTGCGGCAGTCAAGGCAGAGATGCTTGAATACGTCCAGGCAGCGGAGAGATTCCGTACGACCAACAATACGTTCGTTGGATTCGCGTTGCCGACAAACTTCTCTCCGAGAGAAAGAAACGCGGCCACTGCGTTTTACCAATTGGCTATCGGGAATCTCGCTACTGCCTCGTTCACTATTACTGCGACGCCTATCAACGGCCAAGCCAGCGATGTGTGTGGAACACTGACGATCAATCAGGCGAACGTGAAAACGAACAGTAGCGGCGATTTCAACCAATGTTGGTGATGTCGTGGTCTTAGTAGGCTGGCGGTGCGTGTGCGAGTAAAGGAACAAGTAGTTTCGCGTGGGATGATGTGTGGCGGTTGCCGTAGAGCGTAGATTCGCGGAAGCGATAGGCGTCTACGGCAACCGTTAGCCGATATTCAAACTGGCAGTCATATCCGCTCATGTGGCACGGCGGACGTTATTCGAGCTGGTAGACCGGTTTCCATTAGAGTTTTCCGTGGTAGTCACCGCTGTGGACGGATGCCGTCGATGAATCGGTATTAGTAACTCGTGGCGATATTGAAGGAAAGCGGCTCTTTAATGTTGATCGGATATCGTCTGGCCGATCTGACCGAGTAACTATTGCCGGTACGGATTCGGTCGATTCCTGTGGTGGGATCATACTGGACGCATGACGCTTTCAACTGTTTGATAAACGATGGCACATGCTACGAAATAAGCCGGCGCTCGGCATCGATCGTCGTAGTCGGATAGAGCATCGAAAAAACCGCTGGGCGAGTATGACCAGGAATCGCGTCAATCCAGAACGATGCCGTAATCGCGCAGTTTCTTACGGAGAGTGGCGCGATGGATGCCGAGCATTGCCGCCGCACGGCTCTGATTTCCCTCGCAATGATTCAATACCTCTATAAATAGAGGTATCTCCATTTCTCGGAGTACGATTTCGTAGACATCGTCGGCATCGGATCCATCCAGGTCGCGCAAGTACCGCCGTACGGCTTGTGCGATATGTTCGCGCAATGGTGATTTGGATGAGAGATGGCCGCTATTGGGGCGGTGACTGGTACTTTGCGCTGACACGTTACGGCCCGGATAGACGGTACAAAAAGGAACGGCGGAAAAGTCTAGCAATGCCCTAGGGACGTTACCACGATCTGAATCAAGATCATGTGGCAGTGATCGGTTTCGATGTATTCCCGCATGCCGGGCGGCATATGCGATTTCCGTTTCGGCGAAAGCAGGATGAATACGGAGTGTGGACGAGCGCGGCCAAACGCGTGTGGAACCGATGCATGCGAGGAAAGCGGCAAATCAGCGGAATATAAAGATGAAGGAGACGGCACCTGTCTCGGGTTCACGCACAAAGAAAGAAATTTGTGCGCTTTGTCCAGCGGCGAGTTCCTGGTTGGGTTGATGGCCCAGATATTCCTGCGGAAGCAATGTTCTGGCAACGGTGCGACCATCGCCATCGGCCAAAGATAGCTGTAATGCGGGCCAGGGTTGTGGCCATTGCGCGTCGTTCCGAAAGGTGGCATGCACATGCAGCACACCGGCATGACCGGCAAGCGAGGTGACATCACGCTCGAGCATGGAAAAGGCGCTTGGTTCACGCCAAGGCGGCAACGAACAGTGCAAAACGCTGCACAGCCTGGTCAATACGGGGCGCCATTTCGGATCGCCGGCCCAGCGCGCGCGGTCGGCAACGAGCACTTGCAGCGCCAGCGCCAGCAGCAATGCCGCCACCAGCAGCCATTGCCATACCAAAGGCCGTACCGGAGCGGGTGCCGGTAGCGTCAACGTTGCGGCGGGAGCAGTTGGTACCGGCCCGGGTTCGGTCGGCGGCGCATCTCCAGGAGGGGGATCGGTGTCCATGTGTACGGCCGAGGCTATCGAAGCGGGGCCGGGTCCGGGATCGGGGACAGTATCGTGAAGCAGTGCGGCAATATCGGACTGTACGGCATCCTCGCTTGAAGAATCGTCCGTTTCAGCATCTACGAGAGGATTCCCGCAGCGGGAACAGACAGCAGGCAAGGCATGCGTCTGCGGGTCGCGTTCAAGGGGATGCAGACAGTCTGGACAGTGCGACGGCATGGGAGTGTGCAGGTATCCGGATGGGAACGAAATGATTGGCGGGTCTAGGGTGACGGCGTATCCAATGTACGATAGCGGCGAATGCCATCGATTCGCACCCAGTCTTCTTCGGTGGCGATATTCAGCGACTCGAACCAGGGAGTATACCGGGCCAGCAATTCTTGTTCTTGTCCGCGCAGGATGCCGGATAACGCGATGCGGCCACCGGTCAGAGTGCGTTCTGCCAAGGTTTCGGCCAAGCTGTCGAGCGCCGAGGCGAGAATATTGGCTACGACCACCGGGTAACGGACGTGAGGCGCATCTTCGGGCGTGTAAACTCGCAGGCGATCGCCAAGGCCGTTCCGTTCGGCGTTATCGCTTGTGGCAATCAGCGCTTGCGGATCGTTATCCACACCGATTGCCACGGCCGCACCGAGTTTGAGCGCCGCCAGCGCGAGAATGCCGGAACCGCAACCGAAGTCGAGTACCTGCGCCGTCTGCAATATGCCTTGTGCGGCAAGTTCGTCCAGCCAATTCAGACACAGCGATGTGGTTGGATGCGTGCCGGAACCGAACGCCAAGCCTGGATCGAGCCGAATGATCGCGGCTACGGATGGGTCGGCGTCGGCGGGTAGCGGTTGGTCCCAGGGCACCACCCAGGTGCGTGCGCCGAACCGCATCGGCTTGAATTGATCTAGCCAGACGCGGGTCCAGTCCCGGTCTTTCAGCTTGCGGAAGCTCGCATTCGACCAATTCAGATCAGGATCGAATGCTTCCAATGCCGCCAATAATGCCAAAGCGTCGATTTGCTCAGGGAATAGCGCCGTCAGTGTCAAGCTGTGCCATAACGGCATTTCGCCGACGCCAGGCTCCAATATCGCGCATTCGTCTTCGGTATCCGCATTCGCGTCGAGCAGGGTCACCGACAACGCACCGACATCTTCCAACGCACGCTCATAACGTGACTGGTCGGCTTCGGTGCACGGCAAGACAAGTTCCAGATATGACATAGGGTGAGGATTCTCCGGAGACGCGCGAAAACGACGCATCGGGTGGACAGCCATGGTATGACGCATTGGCAATTCGTGCATCGTCAGCGGCGGTCCCGTGAAGGCAGCATGCGCATCCGTTCACAGGCCGCATCATTGTGTCCCGAGTCGTTGCCTCGCGCCAGCGGTGGCGGCCGAGTGTCCGGGAGGTTCAATGGCGGCAATGGGCCGGCGTGGGTCGTTACGGAGGCCATGCCGCATCATGAATGGCCGCGCTATTTGCTTCGCTTATCTTCTCGTTTTACTGAACACTGAATGTTCATCTTGAGTATCGGTTTTGTACCGTGCAGGTTCATTACATTCCAGGAATCATCGTACCCGTGCTGTCGTTATCCATCATCAACCGATATATCGAGAGAATATTGTATGAAACCTGTGATCAGATACGCGATTTTAGCCTTGGCGGCATTGGTATTCGTGTGTGGTTCGGCCACAGCCCGGGATGGTCAGAAAGTGCGTGGCGGCGAGGGAAGCAGACAAGGCAATGATCGGGTGTATTCGGGTAACGGGCATCATCGAAGCCATGATAGTCGCGTCTATTCGAATCAGTCGTCGCATCAGTCGTCGCATCGCCCGGCCCAATCCCGGCCGAATGAACGGCATGCCTCGCAACGTTATCGTTACGATGGACGACATGATTCGCATGCCGGCCCGTACCGCCAAGGTGCGAATTATCGTTCATCGAGCCCGGGATACGGCTCACCGCGCTGGGAGAGCAAAGGGCCGCGCTATCACTGGTCGCGAGGTGAGCGATTGCATGCGCATTATCGCGGTCCGGTATATGCCGTAAACGATTACCACTATTACGGATTACGCCGTCCACCGCAGGATTACCGCTGGATGCGCGATGGGTATGGCGACTTTTTACTGGTCGCTGTCGCTACCGGCATCGTCATCGATCTGGTTTTGCGCCATTGAAGTGAGTTTTCGTCACTGCGGGCGACGGCAATAAGGCAAGACAAAAAGAGTGGGGCCGAAATGGCGGGTCTCACTCTGTTCGCTCGCGGTTTTCGGTTATGGGATACAACGCGATGGTGCGGCCGGGATTTTCCGGTCATCGTTCTATCCGGCGATGATTGATTGAATGATGGATACCGATCGCCTGCATGGAATGATCGGATGTTCTTTGCGCCGGTGGGAGAGCCGATATCCGTGGCAGAGGTCAGCTATGACGGGTTGCCGAATGCGGGCGGCGATCGAACGCATTCAATGGACGACGCCTGTAACATGTCTGTCGTTCTCCCTCGCCGTCGACGACAGATACCACGATGAATCAGGCTGCCGCCTCCGCAAAATCTTCCGAGCATACGCCGCTGATGAAGCAGTATTTCAGCGCCAAGGCGGAATATCCGGATTTGCTGCTGTTTTTCCGGATGGGAGATTTTTATGAGCTTTTTTACGACGATGCACGCAAGGCCGCACGATTGTTGGACATCACATTGACTCAGCGTGGACAGTCGGCGGGACAGCCGATTCCAATGGCGGGAGTTCCGGTGCATGCCTATGAAGGATATTTGGCGCGTTTGGTGGCGTTGGGCGAATCAGTGGCGGTTTGCGAGCAGATCGGTGATCCGGCGGCATCCAAAGGGTTGGTCGAGCGTAAAGTGGTACGTATTGTCACGCCGGGGACCGTGACCGACGAAGCCTTGCTGGATGAACGCCGCGATACGCTGTTGATGACGGTGGTGCGCGACAAGCAGGGTTACGGTCTGGCCTGGGCGGATTTGGCCGGGGGCCGGTTTCTGGTCAATCAAGTCGGCAACGATGATGCGCTGGAAGCGGAACTGGCGCGTTTGGAACCGGCGGAATTGCTGGTTCCTGATGAGGAAGGCTGGCCGTCGTTCGTAATGAGCCGTACGGCGGTACGGCGACGCGCGCCTTGGTTATTCGATCCGGACAGTGGCCGCCGGCAGTTGACACGATTTTTTGGCGTGCATGATTTGACCGGTTTCGGCATTGAGGACAAGCCGTTGGCCGCCGCCGCTGCGGGCGCGTTGCTTGGTTATGTCGAGGAAACACAGAAGCAGCGTTTGCCGCATCTGACATCGATCGCGGTGGAAGCCGCCAGCGATGCGATTGCGATGAATGCGGCCACCCGCCGGCATTTGGAATTGGATACACGCATCGATGGCGACACCCGGAATACGTTGCTGGGTGTACTCGATACCACTGTAACGCCCATGGGCGGGCGTTTGCTGCGACGTTGGCTGCATCGGCCCTTACGGAACCAAAGCGCTGTCGGTGCGCGACACCAGGCCGTTGCCGCGCTGATGGAAAGCCGCGGAGATACGGCATTGCGCGAACGATTTCGCAGCCTAGGCGATCTGGAGCGTATTCTGACGCGGGTCGCATTGCGCTCGGCGCGCCCGCGCGATTTGTCCACGTTACGCGATGGCTTGACGCTGCTGCCGAATATCCGCGATGTGTTGGCGCCGTTGGATTCGCCGCAACTGCGTGTTTTGTCCGGGGAACTGGGGGAGCATACCGACATGGCCGCATTGCTGACCGCTGCCGTGGCGGAGCAGCCGCCGCTGAAATTGAGCGATGGCGGCGTGTTCGCCGATGGCTACGATGCCGATCTGGACGAATTGCGCCAGCTCAGCAGCAATGCCGATCGGTTTCTGGTCGAACTGGAGCAGCGCGAACGCGAAAGCAGTGGTATTGCGACATTGAAAGTCGGTTACAACCGGGTGCACGGCTATTACATCGAAATCAGCAAAGGGCAATCGGACAGAGCGCCGGTACATTACACGCGACGGCAGACGTTGACCAACGCCGAGCGGTATATCACCGAGGAGTTGAAGGCATTCGAGGACAAAGTGCTGTCCGCGCGCGAGCGGGCGTTGGGACGGGAGAAGTTTTTGTATGAAGGATTGCTCGATACGCTGAACGCGCGGCTGGAACCTCTGAAACATTGCGCGGCGGCATTGAGCGAGCTGGATGTGCTGGCCGCGCTTGCCGAGCGTGCGCAGGCGCTGGACTGGTCGCAACCGGTGCTGAGCGCGCGCATGGGGTTGCGGATCGAACGCGGCCGCCACCCAGTGGTGGAAGCGGTGCGGGAAGAGCCGTTCGAGCCGAACGATTTGGAACTCGATGAAGACCGCCGGATGCTGATCATCACCGGTCCGAACATGGGCGGGAAATCGACGTACATGCGGCAGAATGCGCTGATCGTGCTGTTGGCGCATATCGGCAGTTTCGTGCCGGCGCTGCGCGCTGAAATCGGACCGGTCGACCGGATACTGACGCGCATCGGCGCGGGCGACGATCTGGCGCGCGGGCAATCCACGTTCATGGTCGAAATGGCCGAGACCAGCTATATCTTGCATCACGCCACGGAGCAGTCGCTGGTACTGATGGACGAGATCGGTCGCGGCACTTCGACTTATGACGGTCTGGCGTTGGCCGACGCGGTGGCGCGGCATCTGGCCTCGGCCAATCGATGCTATACGCTGTTCGCTACTCATTATTTTGAGTTGACCGCACTGGCGGAGCCGGGTAGCGGCATCGCCAATGTGCATCTGGATGCGGTCGAGCACGGTGACACGCTGGTGTTCATGCATGCGGTCAAGGACGGCGCGGCCGATCGCAGTTTCGGTCTACAGGTCGCGGCGTTGGCCGGGTTGCCGAAGGCGACATTGCAGCAGGCGCGGCGGCGGCTGGCCGAATTGGAGCGGCGCGGCAGCGAAACACATACGGCGCAGATGACGCCGCAGGCATTGGACCAGCCGCGACAGTTCGGGTTGTTTACTGCGCCGTCGTCTGCCGCCCAGGAAGCACTGGTGGCGATCGATCCGGATGAATTGACGCCGAAACAGGCGCTGGAGGCGTTATATCGGTTGAAGGCATTGTTGTGAGCCTGCGCCGGTTGCGCAGGCGACGTCGCTCGATAGAGTTGGGCGGAAGATACGGTTGGCGGCAGGGTGCGGCGGTTGCCTCACCGTGCTGATCATCGTTCCGGGCATGAGATGATGGGTGTGATCACGGTGTCTGTGTCCGGTAACGATTCGGGGTGCCGGAATGGCGGCCGCCCTTATCGGACGTAATCGTTCTTTGGGGCCGATGCCGAATTTTTATCGGACATGGTGTGATGGCGGGATGCCGTCCGTGGCTGGAATGCGATGACCTCGCGGGTTCCGGTCACGGCGGTTTTTCAATTCGGTCAACCGTTGCGCGAGCTTCTTGACCGAAATTCCCGGTTTGGCGCCCAGTTCCTGGGCGAATATGGAAACGCGCAATTCTTCCAGATCCCAGCGCAAAGCCTGCCAATCGCAATGCGAATCTGCGCCTGCAACGGCCGTTTCGGCCAACGCTTCCATGAAAGGTTTGATTTCCAGCATTCGTTCCTGATCGCGCGGCGGGTCGCGTTTGGCGCGTTCGGCGCGGATCGCCATGGCTTTCAGATAGCGTGGAAATTGAACGAGTGCGTCGGCGGGCGTGTTGCGAAGGAATCCGGGGCATATCAGGGCATTCAGTTGCGCGCGCAAGTCGTCGAGATTGCCGCTGGCCCAGCCCATCAATGGGGATTCCAATCGCGGTTTCAGTTCGGCCACGGTGGTCAGGATCGCTTCAGCCAGTTGCAATCGCTGCATGGCCTCCGGGAACAGCCGCTTGGCCGTCTCGTCGCGGCGGTGTTCGAATGCCTCCCGTGTGCGGATCAGGCCGATTCCCTCTTCGAGCAGCGCATTCAATGCCGCATCCACCAGATCGCCGCGCAACCGCTCTTGCGATTCGATCGATGCGTAGAGCAGGCCGGTTTTTGGCGATACGGGGAGTTGCCGGGCGGCCTGCTTGATCCGGTCGGTCAATGCGATTTCGAGCAAACGCCGAACGCCACCCGTGTGTGCGGCTTCGGCTTTGCCGATGTCGGCGAATACTTGCAGCGAAACGTTCTCTCCCTGATTCACCAGCGCCGGATACGCAGGCACGCCGGCTTCGCCGGAGATTTGCACGGGAATCGGGACGGCGGGGAAGTCGCGCAGGTTTTCCTCGGTCAGTTCGCGGCCGGCGCGCGCCGCGAATGCGCGTGCCGCGCGATCGCCGAAATTCAGGCGCAGCGTGTCCAGATCCCGTGATTCGGCCAGCAATCTGCCGGATCGGTCCTGCAGGCGCAAATTCATTCGCAAATACGGTTCGAGTGATGTTTCATCGAAATCCGTCGCAGCGGCCGGTATTCCGGTGGTGCGAGTCAGAAAACGGGCCAGCTCGCCTCCCAGCGAATCGGCGCTGGCCTGTGGATATGCCTCGAAGAATGCCCGCCCGAAGTCGGGCGCTGGCACATAGTTGCGACGTTGCGGTTTGGGAAGGCTGCGAATCATGGCGGCCGCTTTCCCCTCGATGAAGCCGGGCGTCAGCCAAGACAGCCGTGCCGGGTCCAGTGCATTGAGCAGGTGCAACGGTACGTCGAGCGTGACGCCATCGTCCGCCGCCCCCGGCTCGAACCGGTAATGCAACGGCAAGCGGACTTCTCCCAGCGTAAGGTATTTCGGAAACAGATCTTGTTCGCTGCCTTCACCGGGCAGCAGATCGGCAGCCGACCATAACAAGCGATGGCGTGCGTCGGCCGGCAGTTTGCGATACCACGCTTCGAGCCCGGCGACGGAATGGATGTCCGGCGGAATGCGGTCCAGATACCAGCGCGCCTGCCAGTCTTCATCGGCGACGATGCCGGCGCGGCGCAGCTTGGCTTCTTCTTCCCGGGCTTTTTCCAGGGTTTTGAGATTGTCGGCGACGAAACCGGCGCGCGTATCGATTTCGCCGGTAACCAGCGCTTGCCGGATGAAGATGTCGCGCGCTTCCATCGGATCGATGCGACCGTAATGCACTGGTTTTTTTGGCGCGAGTACCAAACCGAACAGGCTGATCTGTTCCGATGCCACGACCTGTCCCTGTGAGCGCGACCAACGCGGGTCGAAGTATTTGCGCGCCAATAAATGTGCGAGTTCGGCGATGGCCCAGTCCGGCTCGATCGCCGCGTTGGTCAGACCCCATATTTTTTGTGTGTCCAGCAAAGCGGCGCTGAGTACCCATGGTGGCGGTTTTTTTGCCAGCGGCGATCCCGGGAAGATATGAAAGCGGCGCTGGCGCGGCGCCTGATAATCGTTTCTTTCGGTCTTATGTCCGATCTGCGTCGGCAGGCCTGCCATCAGCGCGCGGTGCAGCGCAGGATACTGTGCCGGTTCGCCATCGAGTTTCCAGCCCGATTCTTGGCATAGCAGGCGCAATTGACGATGCAGCTCGCGCCATTCGCGCATACGCAGGAATCCGAGAAAATGCCGTTCGCACCAGTCGCGCAGTTTCGATTGGGTCAGTTCTTCATGTGCTTGACCGTACGCATTCCACAGATTGAGGATGCCGATGAATTCGGAGCGCGTGTCGGCGAACTTCGCATGTGCGTTATCGGCGGCCTCGCGCATTTCGGCGGGCCTTTCGCGCGGATCCTGTATGCCGAGAAAAGCCGTGATCACCATCATCTCGCGCAAGCAGTCTTGCCGCTGGGCGGCTATCAGCATACGCGCCAATTTCACGTCCACCGGCAAGCGCGCCATCTGCTGTCCGATTGCGGTCAGCCGGCGTTCGCCTCGCGGCTCCGTGACGACGGCCCCCAGCTCGCTCAGTTGTTGCCAGCCGTCGGCAATGGCACGTTCGTCGGGCGGTTCGATGAAGGGGAAGTCCTCGATCTTTCCGAGCCCCAGATGCAGCATGCGCAGAATGACGCCGGCAAGGCTGGAGCGACGGATTTCGGGGTCGGTAAATTCCGGGCGCGCCAGAAAATCCGCTTCCGAATACAACCGGTAGCACACACCCTCGGCGATTCTTCCGCAGCGACCTTTACGTTGATCGGCGCTGGCTTGGGAAACGGCTTCGATGTATAGCCGGTCCAGTTTTTGGCGCGTGCTGTAGCGTTTGACGCGCGCATAGCCGGGATCGACCACATAGCGGATGCGCGGTACGGTCAGCGAAGTTTCCGCAACGTTGGTGGCCAGAACCAGGCGCCGTTTTGGCCCCGGATTGAATACCCGGTCCTGGTCGCGCGCCGATAACCGCGCATACAGCGGCAGGACTTCGGTTTCGCGGTAATGACGTTTTTCCAGAAGCCGGTGAGCATCGCGGATCTCGCGTTCTCCGGGCAGGAACACCAGAACATCCCCGCGCGGATCTTCGCGCGTGATTTCGTCGATGGCGGCCACGATTGCGTCGCTGACGGTGCGCTCGTCCTCGCGTCCGTCCTCGCCTTCCAACGGGCGGTATCGTGCTTCCACCGGGTAAGTGCGTCCCTCGATCCCGACGATGGGGGCATCGTCGAAATGCCGGGAAAAACGTGCCGTGTCGATGGTGGCCGAAGTGACGATGACTTTCAGGTCGTATCGGCGTTTCAGCAACCGCTTCAGATATCCGAGCAGAAAATCGATATTGAGACTACGTTCGTGCGCTTCGTCGATGATGATCGTGTCGTAAGCCGACAGCCAGCGGTCCGAGGCGATTTCGGCCAGAAGAATGCCGTCGGTCATGAATTTGATCCGGGTATCGTCGCCGACGTGGTCGGTGAAACGGATCTGGTAGCCGACTTTGCCGCCGATCGAAGTATGCAGCTCCTCCGCGACGCGACGCGCTACCGCGCGCGCGGCAATCCGGCGCGGCTGCGTGCAGCCGATCATACCGGCCGCGCCGCGTCCGGCCGCCAAGCACAGTTTTGGCAGCTGGGTGGTCTTCCCGGAACCTGTCTCTCCGGCGACGACGACGACCGGGTGCGCACGAATGAGTCCGACGATGTGTTCGGCTTCCGCTGTAATGGGTAACCGCTCGTCCAGCGTGATCGATGGCGTGGAGCCGGCACGCGCATCGCGCGCAGCGACGGACAAGGTCAATGCGTGCTCGAAGGCTGTTTTTGCATCGGCATCATCGGGCGCGGCTTGCCAGCGTTTCCACAGTCCATGAAGACGCCCACGGTCGCGGCTCAGCGCGTTGTCGATGTCGCGCCGGTTGGATTGCACTTGGGAAGATGGGTTCTCGCGGATAGGAGACATTGACTGATAGACGGATATTTCGTGATTTTACAAAAGCATTCAAGGGGATTATTGTGCCCGTAATCGAGTATTCACCCCCGAGGAGTACGTCATGTCCAAAAACAAAGACAAACCGAAACGCAAGGACGACAAACATCAAAAGGCAGTCGCCGAAATAGTTCCAAGTGTAACGTCGCCCGATATCGATATCGGCATCTCTACCAATGATCGCAGGAAAATTGCGCAAGGTCTTTCGCGCTTCCTGGCGGATGCCTATACGCTATATCTGAAAACGCATAATTATCATTGGAACGTCACCGGGACGATGTTCACTGCGCTGCATACGATGTTCGAAGGTCAGTACACGGAACAATGGCAGGCGCTGGATGAGATCGCCGAGCGCATCCGTGCGCTGGGTTTTGCGGCGCCGGGCTCCTATGCGGATTTTGCTCGCCTTTCGTCGATTCGCGACGACGCGGATGCGTCGGAGGTGCCCGATTGGAAAACCATGGTGCAGCAATTGGTGTCCGGCAATGAAGCCGTTTGCCGTACCGCCCGCGACGTGCTCAAGACGGCCGACAATGCCGGCGACGATCCTTCCGTGGATATGTTGACCTCGCGGTTGCAGATTCACGAGAAGTACGCCTGGATGTTGCGTTCGTTGCTGGAGTGAGCGCCGTAGACAGCGTCTATTCGCGGCGATGATATCTGACGCCCTGCGCGCGAGCCGGGCGTTTTGATTTTTCGACGGCGATGCTGGACGCGCTTCATCTGTCCTTCGATGTATGCTGTTGCCGATGTCCACTCACGCGCTCGCCCTGCTGCGTCAAGTATTCGGCTACGAGACTTTTCGCGATCAGCAAGCATCCATTGTCGAGCATATCGCCGCCGGTCACGATGCGTTGGTCTTGATGCCGACTGGCGGCGGCAAGTCGTTGTGCTATCAGATTCCGGCATTGTTGCGCGATGGCGTCGGGATCGTGGTGTCGCCGCTGATCGCATTGATGCAGGATCAGGTGGATGCGTTGCATCAATTGGGCGTGCGCGCCGCTTACTTGAACTCCTCTTTGGATGCGGTCGCTGCGCGGCAAGTGGAACAGGCATTGTGCGCGGGCGAATTGAAGCTGCTCTATGTCGCTCCGGAACGCTTGTTGACTCCACGCTTTTTGAGTCTGCTCGAACGCAGCCGTATCGCTTTGTTCGCAATCGATGAAGCGCATTGCGTGTCGCAATGGGGGCACGATTTTCGGCCGGAATACCGGGAATTGACGGTATTGCATGAACGATGGCCGGACGTGCCGCGGATCGCGTTGACCGCCACCGCCGATCCGCCGACTCAGCGCGAGATCGGCGAACGTCTTGGCTTGTCCGGCGCGCGCCGTTTCATCAGTTCGTTCGATCGCCCCAATATCCGGTATAGCGTGGTGCAGAAGGACAATGCACGTAGTCAATTGCTCGACTTCCTTGCCGGACATCGGGATAGGTCCGGCATCGTCTATTGCATGAGTCGTCGCAAAGTCGAGGAGACGGCGGTGTTCTTGCGCGAACGCGGCATAACGGCCTTGCCTTATCATGCTGGAATGGAAGCGGCGGTCAGAGCCGAGCATCAGCGCCGTTTTTTGCGCGAAGAAAGCATCGTCATGGTGGCCACGATCGCGTTCGGGATGGGAATCGATAAACCCGATGTGCGTTTCATTGCGCACATCGATCTGCCGAAATCCCTGGAAGGCTACTATCAAGAGACCGGCCGTGCCGGCCGTGATGGTGAACCGGCGGAAGCCTGGATGTGCTATGGCCTGGGCGACATCGTGTTATTGCGGCAGATGATCGAACAGTCCGAGGCGGGTGAAGAGCGTAAGCGGCTGGAGCGGCGCAAGCTGGAGCAGTTGCTAGGTTATTGCGAATCGGTGACGTGCCGGCGCGTCATGTTGCTGGCGGCTTTTGGCGAAAGCCGTTCGCGGCCTTGCGGCAATTGCGACAACTGCCTGCATCCGGTACAGACCTGGGATGCCACGGTGGCGGTACAGAAAGCTTTGAGCTGCGTTTATCGTAGTGGCCAGTGTTTTGGCGCGGCGCACCTGATCGATATATTACGCGGCAG
>JAITWM010000023.1 GCA_031285265.1 Lysobacteraceae bacterium | reverse complement strand
TAGCTTGCGTCCGCGACCGATTAGAACCATCAGGAATCCGGCCAATGCACCGAAGAACGAAAAAGCCACCCATCCGAACAACGGCATGAACAGCAGCAGCAGCAGCGAGTCGAGCAAGGACATGCCGCCTACCCGCAATACTTCGGACATCAACCAAGCCGCTTCGAGCGTCACGACCAGGGTGCCGCCAAACAGATACAGCCGGCGCCAGCGAAGATATCTCGGCGTACTGGGCAAGCGGCGATACTTCAACCGGCCTTGACGCAACGATTGCTCCGGCATCGCCATCGGCGCTTCCGGGGGCAACAAAACATCTTTCGACGATTGTGACAACGAAATATTCTCTGTTCTGTCCATGCAAAATGATACGACGCATCACCCGGATGCCCGGTGGATCGCCGATCTCGTGCCTACGGCGCATCCGGCCACCGCCATCATCACAAGGGTTGTCCCTCTGCCACTTGCCCGGCTGGTCGCGGAATATCGTTGCTCATCATCCCGGCACGTACCGGCGGCGCGATGCGACCTGCATGATGCACGCAACGACTTCCGGATATCATAAATGACCCGGCGATATCCGGCATTCAGACTCGCACTAAATTACCTGCCGGACAATCCGGCATTGCCTGCCGCGAGCCGATACGGCCGTAAATCAAATCGTCCGGGAAAACCGCGGCTTGCCGTCGTCGGCGATCCGCTCCGGCGGCAGATATTGATCGAAGCACATCGCGACAATCCGCAGCAGCAGCCGGCCGCGCGGCGTAACAACGACCCGCTCCGGAAATACCTCGACCAATCCGTCATCGGCCAGTGGACGCAACCGCGTCAGCGCCTCTTCGAAATACGTCGCGAAATCGATCGAGCAGATATCCTCGATCCGCCGGAAATCGATCCCGCCGTGGCACATCAACTGCTGGATCACCTCGGCACGAATCAGATCGTCGTCATTCAGCCGCATTCCGCGCCAGACAGGTAGCCGATGATCGTCCACGGCCCGTTCCCATTCCGGCAGATTCCGCGGGTTCTGGCTGAAACTGTCGCCGATATGACTGATGGCGCTGACTCCCAGGCCGATCAGATCGCTATCGGCATGCGTCGTATATCCCATGAAATTGCGATGCAACCCGCCGCGTCCCTGTGCTTGCGCCAAATCATCCTCGGGCAAAGCAAAATGATCCATGCCGATATACACGTACCCCGCTGCGCCCAGCTGGTCAATCGCGCATTGAAGCAGGCCCAGCTTGACTTCCGCGCTCGGTAAATCCTCAGCATTGATCCGCTTCTGCGGCCGGAACAAATGCGGCAAATGCGCGTAGCTGTAAACGGCCAGGCGGTCCGGCCGCGCTCGCAGCACGATATCCAAGGTGCGGGAAAATCCCGCCAGATTCTGCTTCGGCAGACCGTAGATCAGATCGATGTTGACCGAGCGCAGACCATGCTTGCGACTGGCGTCGATGACATCCAAGGTTTCCTGTACGTCCTGCAATCGATTGACCGCCTGCTGGACCTCCGGATCGAAATCCTGTACTCCCAGACTGATACGATTGAATCCTGCCCCCGCCAGCACTTCGATATCCTGCGGTGTCACCGAACGCGGGTCGATTTCGATCGAAAAATCCCGGTCGGCACGGGAAGAGAACGCAAAATGATTGTGCGCCTTCTCCACTGTCGCCGCCAATCGTTCCGGGCTGAGAAAATTCGGCGATCCTCCGCCGAAATGCAATTGAACGACCTCCCGATCGCGATCGAACAATTCCGCCATCATCTCGATCTCGCGATGCAACCGCCCGGCATAGCCGTTGCCGAGCGTCTTGTCGCGCGTGATGACGCGATTGCATCCGCAATAAAAGCACGGGCTGACGCAAAACGGCACATGCAAATAGAGAGATAACGGCTTCGACGTACGATTGGCACGCGCCGCCGCCTCGCGCAGCGCCACCTCGCGAAAGTTTTCCGTGAACTGCGGCGCGGTCGGATACGAGGTATAGCGAGGGCCCGGCTTATCGTAGCGACGCAACAATTCCGGGTCGAAGATCAGTGACGCATTATTCATCTTGCAAGACCATGAACCCACCTGGATACCTTCATTGACATCGATCAACCGTTAAGCGCGGCAGCGCTTCCACCGTGGATCGACACGATCACGTTCTTTCATGACAAAACGAACGGCATGTCCGGATATGGAGACGATTGCCGGATTTTCCACTCCGCTCCCTGCAATCCCGGCCGCCCATGCCGCAACGCCACCGGTCATGACCCGTCCGCAACACATTACAGACCGGAAGCTCGCCGTTTTACTGATGTCCTCACCGGGTATTTACTGCGATCTTCAAATAAACACGAGCGGAACAAAAGGGATTCAGCCAAACAAGGCCGCACAGCAATCGGTCTTCGCCGATCGTCACACGGAATTGGTGCCGCTTATCTGACTCGAACAGATGACCTACCGCTTACAAGGCGGTTGCTCTACCAACTGAGCTAAAGCGGCAATTCCATTGCGGATTCGTGATTCTACCCTAACGCAACGCGCCGCAGTCGAGCGATTGCACTTGGGCCGTATGCGCCTGCCTTCGCAAAGCGTTCGCCGTGATGTCGACCGCTTCCGCCTCCAACCACCATTGGCTGGCGGCATTGCCTTCTTTTTCGTGAATCATCTTCGCTGAAAACCCGGCAGCGTTCAGTGCCTCGATCTGACGTTCCGCACCCTGACGATTACGATAAATCCCCAGCGCAATACCGTTGGCGAACTCGCCGTTCTCGATCAGAAAATAGTCCTGAAACCCGGCCGCATTGATCCGCCTGGCCATCTCCTGCGCTTCCGCGCGGCTGGGCAGCGGCGGATACAGAATCCGGAACCGTTCGGCACTCTGTGAAGGCGGGGCCACTTCCGATATCCTCGCCCGGCGCAGATGCCCTCCCAGTGTCGATTGCGCCGAAACGGCCTGATCGCGCCCGGCGAACGGCCCCAGGCGATAGCAACGCGCCGGCGGCGCGGCCGGCGGTTCCGGAGCCGCCGCAGCGACCGGCTCGGGAACATCGTCGGTCGCCGGGGTTGCCGGATCGATCGCATCGTCTGCCGCAGGTGCATCCGCATCCACTTCCGCAGGCATCGACGCAAGCGCCTGCAATTCCGATTCGGTGACCAGCTCCAACGGTGCGATCCCCGGCCCCGGCTGCACAGGCCGATAAGGCGGCGGTTCCGGCTGGCTCACCCACCAAACCACCACTCCCAGATTAAGGACGACCAACAAGACGATCAAAGCGCGTATCCACATACGGCGATTCTACAGGCCGCCGCCGCATCCCGCATGTTTCGGCAAAAACTCATCCCTTCCGAAATCGACATCACTCCGGGACATGTTCCTGTGCCGCCCAGACCGCCAGTCCTTCCAGGACCAATTTCTGCCTCAGCACAGCCATGGGCAATTCCGGCAGCAACGCTTCCGCGCCACCGCCATGCATCAACAACGACGGTGGCCGCCCCAGCCGTTTCTCCGCTTGTCGGACGGTCCGTTCGATCAACGCGATCGCCGCGCCATCACAACCGGAAGCCAGCGAATCATCGGTGTCGTCGGCAAATTCACGGTAGACGCCACCGGTTTCCGGCAGTTGCGCCGCCCGTTCGTGCAACGCCTGCCGCATCGTCGTGGGCGAAGCGGCAATGCGGCCGCCATGGTGAATGCCATCGCGGTCCAACACATCCAGCGTCAATGCAGTCCCCACGCCGACCACCACTGTATCGCAGTGCAAGGTATGGGCTGCCAGCAACGCAAGGAACCGGTCGACTCCCAACCGTGCGGGATCCGGATAGGCGATTCGCACTCCGGCACAGGACGATGAGGTTCGCGCGATACGGACGCAAGTGAAACGCTCGCGCAGCGCCGTGACGATCGTGCCGGTGCGGTCGGCCGCGGCAACGCTGGCAAGCCAAGCCGTCGCCCCTCGCGGCAGCCTTTCCATGCTCTCTCCATCCAGCGGATCGGCCGCATGCAGCCAGGCATCGCTCGGCCCGACCTTGCCATCACTCCACAGGGGAGCGACTTTGAACCGGGAATTGCCTAAATCGAATAACCAGTCATTCATTGCACTCTCACACTGACTTCTCCGGCATGGAACCGGCGCTCGTTCTGCCCGACTCGCACGCGCAACGCGCCGTCGATTGCAACGCCTGCGGCAATACCGGATACCTGTTCGGTATCCAGCGTCACCCGCACCGGGTGCCCCGCCAGAATGTCCAGAGCTGCGTATCGAGGCAGAAACGGCTCCAACCCTTCCCGATCGAACAAATCCAATGCCGGCAATAACCGGGAAAGCACGGCCGCCGCCACCGGATTACGCGATGGCTCGTTCTTCTGCAATGCTGTCAGATCGGTCCAAGATTGATCGATAGCCGCATGATGGCTCGGCGGCATGCGGACATTGATTCCCAATCCGATCACCGCCTGGCTGGGGCCGGCATATTCGCCACGCCCTTCCACCAGCAATCCTCCCAGTTTCCGCCCTTGTGCAAACAGATCGTTGGGCCACTTCAATCCGACTTCCGGAAATCCGATCGCATGCAACGCCTCCGCCGACGCAACGCCGGCTACCAGACTCAACCCGCCGAGCCGGGCCAAACCGCCGGAGAACCGGCGCATCAATGACAGATACAGGTGCGCGGCCAACGGCGATGCCCAGGAGCGGCCGCGCCGGCCGCGTCCCTGTGTCTGTCGCTCCGCCATCAACACCGCAGCGCCTTGATCAGGAGGCGCCCGCCGCAACAGCTCGGCATTGGTCGAATCAACGCTCCAGGCAACCTCCAGCGATACCAGCAGAGAACGGGCGGCCGCAGGCATTTCCTTCAGGATTTGCTCGGTTTCCAACCAGTCCAAGGTTTGCATCAGCCGATAGCCGTCACCGGCACGTCCTTCTATTTCGATACCAGCCGCACGCAGTCCCTGGATCCGTTTCCATATCGCCGCGCGCGTCACGCCAGCGATGCGCGCAAGCGCATCACCGGATAAATTTCCGGCCTGAAGCCGGGTCAGTAATTCACGATCGTCCACTGGATTCCCAATAAAAACCACGATCATTTACGGGTCAAGTTTTTCACTCGTCCGCACCATCATTCGCGCATCGCCCGAAAACCCGGACACAGTGCGACTATTATGCGGAAGCGCGGTAATTCCGCCTATCGATCGTTATGCGAATACTGATGGGCCGGGGTATAGTTGACGCCTCTCGCGCCGTTGGGTCCGTTCATGCGTCTCACCGTCCTCTGCCTGTTGCTGATAATCGCAGCATCGCCGGGAACGGCGGCTGTTTCCAATTTGTTCGCCGATCGAGCGGAACATCGGAAAACACCGCCACTGATCGGCCGGGACGCTTCTCTCGTTTCCGTTCCCGAACACGACGCATACGGCCCGGCGCAGCGTCGCGACACCGGCAATGGCGAGATCAGACTGCAACCGATCCGCCCCCCGCAATGGCATCGCTTCCTACCGGGTATGTTCCGTTGATCGGACGATTATGGCGGCGCTGGCGCGGCGAATTGCCGGAACTGCCGGCCGAATCATGGCGGCAAACACGCGCTGCGATCCCTTGGGCACAGCGGTTGGATGCGGAACGCGATCTTCGCTGGCAACACCTCACCCGTATTTTTCTTCGGCAAAAGACCATTACGCCGCTGGCGGGCCTGACGCTGGATGACGGCCAACGGCTGTTATTGGCCGCGTTATGTTGTCTGCCATTGCTTGAATATGGCAAAGACGGATTGCGCGGATGGCAGCAATTGCTGGTTTATCCCGGAGCCTTCCGGGTTCGATACAGCTACATGGATGCCTCCGGCGTACTGCATGAGGGCGATGACGATCCGATCGGCGAAGCCTGGGAATCCGGTCCGCTGATCCTGTCCTGGGCCGACGTACAAGCGGAGTTGGACGAACCCGATGCCGGTGCTTGTGTGGTGGTTCATGAAATGGCGCACAAGCTGGATGCACTCGATGGCCTGCTGGACGGCGCACCACCATTGCCGCACCGCTGGCGCCAGGAATGGGCGCGGGATTTCCAGCGCGCCTATTCGGACTTTTGCCGCGAAGTCGACAAAGGCGTCGAAACTGCGATCGACCCGTATGCATCGGAAGCGCCGGAAGAATTCTTCGCCGTACTCAGCGAATACCATTTTTCCGCCCCGGCGATATTGCAAGCAGAGATGCCGGAAATCGCCGCACACCTGAGCAGATTCTACGGCGCATTCCCGCCAAACTGACTCCCGACGACGACAGCCGACCGGTTGTGCGGTACGCCCGCCCGTCAGTGCCGGAGCCGATCACCGATCACAGTACCGGAGGCAATGTCACTTCGAAATAAGCTCCCCCCAGTTCTTCCGAACGGGAAACCCGGAACTGCCCACGATAATCCCGGACCAAATCCTGCACGATGGAGAGCCCTATGCCATGCCCTTGGACACGCTCGTCACCGCGTACGCCGCGTTGCAGAACCTTGCCAATATCGTCCGGCATGATGCCGGGACCATCGTCTTCAACCGCCAGGATCAGCCCCGCGCGCTTGCTGGAGGAAACATTGCCGGGGCTGGCCGTCAACAGCACACGCCGCCGCGCCCACTTGAAAGCATTTTCCAGCAGATTCCCCAACAACTCCTGCAAATCGCCCGCTTCACCATAAAACCGTGCCCGCGCATCGATCTCGAATTCGCACAGCACGCCCTTGGCGGCATAGACTTTCTCCAATCCGCGCACGATCTCTTCCGCGGTGGCCTCGATCGGCACCGGCGCGGAAAACAGCTTATGCCCACTGGATGCGGCGCGCGTCAGCTGATAGGACACCAGATCGTTCATGCGCCGGAGTTGCGCATCCAGTTCCTTGCGCAGATTGGCATCATCGGCGCCGCTATCCAATTGCGTGCGCAACACGGCCAATGGGGTTTTCAGGCTATGCGCAAGATCCGCCAGCGTGTTGCGCTGCCGCTCCATGCTCTCGCGCTCGCTTTCGATGAAGGCATTGATGCTTTCGGTCAGCGGCGCCAGTTCGCGCGGGTGCCACTGGCTCATTCGCAATGCTTCGCCATGTTGGACCTTGGTCAGCTCGCCGATGACTCGATGCATCGGCTTCAGGCTCCATCGCAACACCAAGGTCTGCAGCAACACCAGAATTACTCCCGCCCCCCCCAGGTACGCCCACAGCGCCCTACGGAATACCCGCAACTGGGAAGCCAGAGTCTGCGCGTCCTCCATGATGTAGATGGTATAAGGGAATTCGGCATCGGGGCCGCGTTCGCCCCAGACCAGACCGATCCCATACCGATACACCTGGCCATGACTGCCATCGATCTGAACCATCGGAAACGGCCCCTCGAACAGTTCTTCGCGCGGACTCAGCATCTGCCCCACCTCAGGCAACAGCGGCCCCTCGGTGGAAAACGAGGACCAATGCCCATTGGGCAATATCACTTCGGCATACAAACCGCTGCCCGGACGGTGAAAGCGCGGATCAGGACCAAGCTCGGGCGTATAGAGCGATCCATCGCGCGCGAATTCGATATTGTCGGCATACGCGATGGCATAGCTTCGCAGTCGTTGCTGCATGTTGCTCAACGCCGTCTCAGCGAAAGCCCGATCCAACGCATAGCCGGCCAGCGCCAGAAACGCGATCAGCGCCAGACTGGCGGCCATCAACTGCCGTGCCTGCAGCGACCGCCGCCATCTTCCGAACAAACCGCTCCGTCCGGTCAAAACGAACCCCTTATCAGCTGTTCGCCGGAATCATCCTTCATTCCGCGAGATGGCGAAACGGTAGCCCCGGCCACGCACGGTTTCGATCGGCCTCAATTCGCCATCCGGATCCAACTTCTTGCGTAACCGTCCGATGAACACCTCCAGCACATTGGAGTCACGGTCGAAATCCTGCTGATAGATATGCTCGGTCAGATCCGCTTTCGATACGAGTTCACCGGCATGCATCATCAAATATTCGAGCACCTTGT
Source organism: Lysobacteraceae bacterium (assembly GCA_031285265.1). GTDB lineage: Bacteria > Pseudomonadota > Gammaproteobacteria > Xanthomonadales > Xanthomonadaceae > JAITWM01. Next base: position 14,542 of record JAITWM010000023.1, on the reverse strand, counting down.
ATTCGTAGCTGGTCAAGTCCACATTCTTGCCATCGACGCTGACAGTCTGCGCCGCCAGGTCCAACGCGACCGGGCCGCACTCCAGCGTGGGTTTGCTCCAACCGGCCGCACGACGCACCAACGCGTTGATCCTGGCCAACAACTCTTCTACATGGAACGGCTTGACCAGATAATCGTCGGCGCCCTGCTTGAGCCCTTCCACTTTATCCTGCCAGCTCGAACGCGCCGTAAGGATCAGGATCGGGAATTTCTTACCATCATCGCGCAGCGCCTTGATCAGTTCCATGCCCGACATCTTGGGCAGACCCAAATCGATGATCGCGACATCGAACGGTACTTCCCGTCCCATATAGAGCCCTTCCTCACCATCCTGCGCGGCATCCACGGCAAAACCCTCGCGCTTGAGTCGAGCCGCCAGTGTCTCCCGCAACGGAGCCTCATCTTCGACCAACAGAACTCGCATGTATTCTTCCCCGCTTTTCGTTGATTTGACGTCAGAAGGCGGAAATCCGCCCCGCCTGAGTGAAACACCAAATTGCACGCTTAAGACCCGTTGTCATTCCCGCGTTGCTCCCGATGGCCGCGAGGACGCCCGTCACGTGTAGGACCAGGGTCATCCACATAGCGTACCCGGCCTTGATCGTCCAGATATTTGACGCGGACAATGACCCTGCCTTCATAGGGAATCTCCTCGACACCCAATATCTGCACCCCCGGCATCGAACGCTGAAACCAGCGTACCTTGTCGGATGTGGATCTTTTGTCTTCGCTGTCCCCCTCCCAACTCGGGTGTGACGCTGCATCGGATGCAACACGGCCCGGCATGCCTGCCATCGACGCGCGCGACCACGCCGTACCGCACCACATCAGCAGCGCGACGGTCATTGGGACAACAAGCACGTTAACGGTACGGAACATTTTGAGAAAGGACGATATTCGGCAAATCACGGATCAGGAAACAAACCGCCACGCAACCTGACAACAGAGGTATCAGCATGAACCTGAACATCATTGGGAAAAGGGGGTGAATCCGGTATGAACTTATCCACAAGACGCTGTATTCAGGGTATCGTCCGCGACTTATCCACCGTTCTGGCGGCCCGTATCGCCTCTTCGACCAGACTCCAATCGGCGGTTGGCCGCTGCATTCCCTCACTGAGCGTCCTGCGGAAACTTCGCCCACCCGGCTGTTCGTGGTAAAGACCCAGCATATGCCGGGCCATATGCTTGAGCGCCACACCTTCCTTCATCTTCGTTTCCACATACGGACGAAACGCCCGCAGGAGCGCCACACGGCTTTTTATCTTGTCTCGATACAGGTCGGCATCGAGCCGATGCAACAAATAGGGATCATGGTAAGCGGCACGTCCCAGCATGATGCCGTCGCAATGCCGCAAATGCGCTTTGGCTGTCGCAATCGCCGCAATTCCGCCGTTGATCACGATATTCAAATGCGGACGGTCGCGTTTGAGCCGGTATCCCCAATCGGGCCGCAGCGGCGGTATCTCGCGGTTTTCTTTCGGGGAAAGCCCGGATAGCCAGGCATTGCGCGCATGTACGATGAAATTCGTGCAGCCGGCGGCGCTGACCGTATCGATGAACCGTTGAAACTTCTCATATTCGTCATCGTTATCGACACCCAGCCTGCATTTGACCGTAACCGGGACAGCAACGGCCGCCGCCATAGCTGCGACACAATCGGCAACCAGTCCGGGATCTTTCATCAGGCAAGCGCCGAAACGTCCGGCCTGCACCCGATCGGATGGGCAACCGACATTGAGATTGATCTCGTCATATCCCCATTCCTCGCCAATGGCCGCCGCCTGCGTCAACACGGCCGGATCGCTGCCTCCCAACTGCAACACGACCGGATGCTCGCCGGGATCGAAAGCCAGCAGTCTTTTGCGATCGCCCTTCACGACCGCATTGGCATGCACCATTTCCGTGAACAACCGCGCATGCGGCGCCAACACACGATGAAATACCCGGCAATGCGTATCCGTCCAATCCAGCATCGGCGCGACGGCCAGACGCAGGGATGCCGCATAACGGGATATTCCGTATCGCTCCGTAGATTCTTTCATCTTTTCGTCGTGCTCAACCGCCGTCATCGGCTTCATAGCGGAATCCGTCATTTCGATCGCACCACTATCATAGGACGGTCTCTGCGACCTTCACGATCATACGGTCATGAGGGTTGCTTTCCTGCAATCTGTTCGTCATCGCCGCATCGGCATACCGTGCGCCGGGCCTGTTCCCAGAATGACAATAGGAAACATGAAAACATCTGTTTCAGCATCGTTTGGCGACAGGGCTGGAAATTCTCGCACACCAGGCCGCCGCTTCTCCACTCAGCGATATTTTGATCCACTTCCAATGGAATCCGCATTGCGCTGGAAACGGCACATGCCGTGAAACCATTCGCCGATACGAATCCGGTAATGTCATGTCTCGATTCCTGAAGAAAGTCAACCACTCGACGGATAGGCGGCAAAGCGTCATATCGATTGCCACAGTATCGGGCGTGGCATTCGTCCGATGGGGTCGATGTTTCCTTCCGCATTCGCCTGCAAACGGCCATAATGGCTTCAACGGATCTGCATGTTTTTTTACGGCTCGACCTATCCATCATTTTTGGTGACTTACATCCGAAAGGCTTCGCCATGTTCAAAATCGCTGACCAGATCTTCAGGATCAATCATGCCGAATTCAATGCTTGCATAGCCGATGGCGAACAGGGCTGGGAAATAAGCTGGACATTCGATTTCTCCACTGAAGCCCGCGATATCAACGACCAGACATGGGAACCCGGTGTTTCGGCCTGTTCATCGTTGATTTCATTGCCCGAATTCGACCTCTGGCCAGGTTTCGAACTGACGCTCCCCGATGTGGCCGAGGAAACCGAAGATGCATTGTTCACCGTACATCTGTTCGACCCCTGTCCACTGCGACAAGGACGGTTGAAGTTCGGGGCCTGGCAAGGCCACCGGATCGACTTCACCCTGACCGGACTCGCGGACCTGTATGCCGACGAGGATTATCAGGAAAACCTGCCGATCACCATTCACTGCAGCTTGCCGTTCGATGGCATCGTTGTCGATGAAACACAGATCGATGCTGCGGAATCCCGGATCAAACAATTCTTCGACCGTGATCAACTGGGTTCACCCAGGCAACGTGAACAAGGCGACTTTCTATTTCCACTGAACCGCTGATTCCGGTCTCATTACGTCTGGCGGGACAATACGGCGAGACGCCCCCCGGAAAACTCATATCGCGGCAGTACCTATAGGCACGCTGCCGCCAGTAAGGGAAGCGAGGAGTGCTCGTCCCAAAGTCCGCGTCCGTCAGCAGCCTCCAGCTCGATCAGGACGGCCGCACCGACAACATTGGCCCCTTGTCTCCGGGCCAGCGTCAACGCAGTCACCAGTGTGCCTCCGGTCGCCAATACATCATCGACGATAATCGCGCGCGCGCTCGGATCGAGCGCATCGGCATGAATTTCCATTTGCCCTTGCCCATATTCGAACGCATATGGTTGCGCGAGCGTGCGGCCCGGCAGCTTGCCCACCTTCCGCACCGGCACGAACCCGGTCCCCAACGTCCGCGCAAGCGCCGCTCCCAGAATGAATCCACGCGACTCGACGCCGATCACCGCATCCAATACCGTTCCCCGCCAAAGCTCGGCCATCGCATCGACGGCGGCGGTAAAAGCCTCTGCATCCGCCAGCACCGGCGTGATGTCCTTGAACAACACGCCCGGACTTGGAAAATCGGGAACTTCGCGAATCAAAGCGCGCCAGTCAGACATTGCGCCATCCGGAATGAATATTGGGAACCGAAGACTGAATACTACCGTGATTCATTCGGCAATGCGCAACTTCCCTGCCATCGGCTCTGAATCTATGCAGGAAGCACGAATGGAACGGCGTAAAATCCAATCGCCCGCCTGCCGCTCATTATGGACCTCCGGCATACTCCAAGCCGACGATGTATCCGAAGGTTTCTTCATGATCCCACTTCGCTAGAATCCCCTCTCCTCCGATTTCACGATGTCGCCCCCTTCATGAGCCCCGACCCGCGTATCGAAGCGTTGCTCAGTCAAATGACCGTCGAGGAAAAAGTCGGCCAATTAGGTGTTTTTGCCGATATGGTCCGGCCATTCGCACCGGATGTGAATCCGGAAACCAACATGCGTAACGCCAACGAAATACTTGAGCATGTCCGTGCCGGACGTATCGGCGCGCTGTTCAACGGCGTCGGCGCGGCGGAAGGCCGCGCAACGCAGCGCGTGGCCGTAGAAGAAAGCAGACTGGGAATTCCGCTGTTGTTCGGTGCCGATGTCATCCACGGCATGCGTACGGTTTTTCCGATTCCATTGGGCGAGGCCGCCAGTTTCGAGCCGGAACTGGCTTATCGCACCGCACGCGCCACCGCGCTGGAAGCCACCGCGGCCGGTATCCACTGGACCTATGCGCCGATGATCGACATCGCGCGCGATCAGCGTTGGGGCCGAGTCGCGGAAAGCGCAGGCGAAGATGTCCTGCTGAGCTGCATTTTCGCGGCAGCGAGAGTGCGCGGATTTCAAGGAGAACGCCTGGATGCGCCGGATTCGCTGTTGGCCACGCCCAAGCACTTCGTCGCTTACGGAGCGGTAACCGCAGGGCTGGACTACAACTACGTGGACATTTCCGAGCAGACCTTGCGCGACGTCCACTTGCCGCCGTTTGCCGCTGCATTGAATGCCGGCGCCATGACGATAATGACGGCGTTCAATGATATCAACGGTGTTCCGGCCAGCGCCAACCGCCGGCTGTTGACGGATCTACTGCGCGACGAATGGAAATTCACCGGAGTCGTAGTCTCCGATTACACCTCCGATATGGAATTGATCGCGCACGGTTATGCCGCCGACGCACGCGATGCGACCAAGCTCGCCTTCCTTGCCGGCCTGGACATGAGCATGCAAAGCGGCTTTTATGCAGAGCACCTGCCCGATCTCATCGAATCGGGCGAGATCCCGATGGCCGCACTGGATACGGCGGTCCGCCGCGTGCTGTCGCTCAAGGCGGCGGCGGGCCTGTTCGACAACCCATACCGCTCGCTGGATCCGGAGAAGGAAGCCGGCACCGAGCATCTGCCGGCGCATACGGAACTGTCCCGGGATGCAGGGCGCCGTTCCATCGTATTGCTGAAGAACGACGGCGGGCTTCTGCCATTGCGCAAATCCGGCCAGAAAATCGCACTGATCGGCCCATGCGCACAGGACCGCAGCAATCTCGAAGGTTGCTGGACATTGTTTGGCGACAAATCGCGTTATGTCGATTTGGAAACCGGTTTACGCGACGCGCTGGAAACCGCAGACGGACTATCGGTCGTGCCGGGATGCGGTTTCGAACACGCCATCGACGGCGGCATCGAAGCGGCCGTGCGCGCAGCGCAGGCTGCCGACGTCGTGTTGCTTGCCATCGGCGAACCGCAATACTACAGCGGCGAGGCACAATCGCGCGTACAGATCGTCCTGCCGGAAGTGCAACAGGCACTGGCCGAAGCAATCGCCCAGACCGGCACTCCCGTGGCGATAATATTGCGCACCGGCCGCGCTCTAGCGCTCACTGGCGCCGTGCGGGATGCCCAAGCCATCCTGGCGACCTGGTTCCTCGGCACTCAGACCGGCCCGGCAATTGCAGATGTAATCTTCGGCGATTACAACCCATCGGCACGATTGCCGATCAGTTTTCCGCACGATTCCGGACAGCAGCCTTTCTTTTACAACCATCCGCGCACAGGACGCCCCGAACTGCCCAACACAACGGAATTCAAAACGCGTTGGCGCGAATGTAGCAACAACGCTCTATTCCCCTTCGGACATGGATTGAGTTATACCTCCTTCGCATACACCGCTCCCGTGCTAAGCACGCACCGATTGGCATGGGACGATACGCTCGTCATCAGCGCACGAGTGACCAATACCGGCGACCGGACAGGCGAGGAAGTCGTGCAGCTATATATTCACGATCGTGTCGCCAGTCGAGTACGTCCGGTACGCGAATTGAAGGCTTTCCGGAAAATCCTGTTGCGACCTGGGCAAACCGCAGATGTCATGTTCACATTGGACCGGCATATGCTGGCTTTCACCGGCCCTGATGGCCAATTCTCCGCCGAACCTGGCATATTCGACTTATGGGTTACACCGTCGTCGTCGTCAGGCCGGCCGGTTGAATTTGAACTGCTACCCGGCTCCGCGTGATTTTCCGCTCTTGACTTTCATCGCCACGAATCCGCATCGCCGTAAAGCAGGTCCATATCCTCTTACGAGCCAATAAATCACACCTATTGAATTGGTATATATATCGCCATATATGCCGCTATTTTTATCACTAAAATATACGATAGCCTCGGTTTTCTATCATGTATCGTTTTTCGATCGTTAGGCTGAAAATAAAGTGATACCGGACAACAAAAATAGTGATTGAATTCGATTTTCCCGTATAGGACAATCAGATACGAAGTGAAAAGCGCTTCTGAACGGGGATCAAAAAATTATGAATACACATGTCAGAAAGCTCAATGCGATCCTGATAGGTCTGGTCGCTGCTGCGGGCATGGGTCAGGTTTATGCTGGTGACCTTCCCGGCACGATGTTGGACAAAACGGGCGTAGCGCTGATAAAGGGCAACGTTTATGTCTGGGGACATCGCACCTGGGCCCAACAAGGCAATGGGGTCACCAACGTGCCCGCGACTGCGCCTCCGGCCAAAGTCGAATCGCTGCAAAACATCCAGCGAGTATCGGGGGGACTCTATCATCTGATCGCATTGACCGATGAGGGCCAAGTCTCTGGCTGGGGACGCGGCGGTTACGGTGAAAACGGTTGCGGTACCTATTATGCAAACGTCCCTTGCGGCGTGTTGAGCGATGTCGTTCAAATCGATTCGGGCGCCTATTTCAGCATCGCATTACGCGCGGACGGCGATGTTTATGCTTGGGGTCACAATGCCTATGGGCAATTGGGCAACGGCAGCACCACCACCAACGCTACGGCAGGTCCTGCCAAAGTCAATTTGGGCGGCGAAAAAGTACGGTTGATCGGTGCGGCCTACGAGGGCGCATTTGCCGTGACCGAACAAGGGCATGTCTGGGCGTGGGGAGACAATGAAGCGAGCGGCCTGGGCTTCCAAGGCTCCGCCTACGGAGTCGCGCGGCCGACCACGGTGCCTGTCCGCGTCGCCAACTTGGAACCTTACGCCCGCCAGATCACGTATATCGGCGGCGGCAATGGCTGGGGCCAGGCGCTGTTGGACGATGGACGAGTCATCGGTTGGGGCGTACGCACGGGTTTGGGCGTCGGCCAGCACTCGACCACTCTCTCCAGCCCGCAAGTCGTCGTCGTGATGGATCAAGTGGAGAAGCTATTCTCCCGCTATGTGGGATCTGTCGCACTGACGAAAGACGGTTACGTGCATACATGGGGACAATGCGGTTGCACCGAGTTGCCGATGATCTATGGCTACTATCCCACGCTGCGTTACCAATATGACCGGACCGACAAGATCGTCGATATCGGCGGCGGTAAAGAGCATCTGTTCTTCACTACCGAGAGCGGAAAATTGATAGGCGTCGGACTCAACGATCAGAATAAGCTGAATCTTGGGCAGGCTACGGGCATCATCGACTGGCCTGGTTCGACGGTCGCATTGTAATCGATTGCCAAACCGGCGATTGTGACAAGAACGAACGCCCCGCCTCCCGCGGGGCGTTTTTTCATGCCGTACGGGGCCTACCTGACGCCATCATCCAGGCATCGAAAAAACCGCATCGCTGGCTCAGGCTTCCGTAAGCTGAAGAAGTGCGTCCGCTGTTCGACGAACCGATCTTCTTTCCCCGCTCGATTCGCGGGAAAGGCGAATATCGCAGCGCAAACCACCACGGCATCGATTCGCTATCGGCTGCCGCCGTCGCAAAAGCCGGCACGCTGGCCGGAGCCATCGCATTCCTCCCGCCTCCGTGGCGATAACGGGTTTTTCGATCGCATTCCATTCCGTCTCGTACCGAACCCATGACAAAGTTTGCTTCCCCCGGCTCGGGCTCATCATCGCCATCGAAATACCGCACACCGCAACATCGTACATGCCGTTGCGAGTCGATGGCAGTTGACGCATTCGCCGAGAAATGCCCGAATAGCACATGATCACCGTACTTCTAAGCCTGGGCAGCAATCTCCGACCGCAATACCATCTGCACGCCGCGATCGATGCACTGCGAGCGCGATTCGACGACATCGTCCTTTCCGGCATCTACCATATGCCTGCCGTAGGCTTTGATGGTCCGCCTTTCCTGAATGCCGCGGCGTTACTGCGCACCGATCTGGAGCTATCCGTCCTCGATCACTGGCTGCACGCTCTGGAAGACAAGCTGGGTCGCGATCGCCGCGGTCCGCGATTCAGCAACCGGACGCTGGATATCGATATCGTGTTCTATGGCGATCGCATCGTTCATGGGCCAGGGCAGTTGCGCATTCCGCGTCCCGAATTGAAACATGCATTCGTACTGAAGCCGCTGGCGGAAATCGCCCCAGACTTCATCGACCCATGCAGCAAGCGAACATTGGCTGCATTATGGGCATCGCACCCGCAATACGGCGAGACTTTCGAACGGGTACTGGTCGAACGCCAGTACGATACTGGAATCGTTTGAGTCCGGGCATATACATCGGCAGCTCATGTCAGCTGACGCCCGCCGTCGACTTCCAGGATCTGTCCGGTCATGAATCCGGCATCCTGCAGCAGCCACCGCGCCGTTTCGGCAATTTCCTCGACCGTACCAATCCTTCCCAACGGAGTACGCGCCAGCAGTGCTTGTTTGGCTACCTCCGTCGTACCCTGCTGCGGCCATAGAATCGCTCCCGGCGCGATGCCGTTGACACGGACATGAGGTGCCAGATCAAGCGCCAGCGACCGCGTCAACATCACCAGCGCTGCCTTGGCGGCACTATAAACGGCATGATCCCGCAACGGCCTGGCAGCATAGATATCGGTCAAGTTCACGATCGCGCCCCTGCTAGCGCGCAAATACGGCGCTGCCTCGCGGATCAAGAAAAAGGGCGCACGAGCATTGACCGCAAACAACTCGTCCCACTGCGGGGCCGTAACCTCCGCCAGCGGCGTCGGATAAAAGCCGGACGCATTGTTGACCAAGGCATCGAGCCGTCCGAACCGATCAATGGTTTTCGCCACCAATTCCGGCAGGCACTCACCATTGCGCAAATCCGCCTGTACCGTCAATACGCTGTCGCGACGATGCGTTTGCAATGCATCCGCCAAAGCACGCAACTCGTCAGCAGAGTGATAGCCATGTACCACCAAGTCGAAACCGGCCTCGTGCAGGCGCTTGGCAATGGCGGCGCCGATGCGGCGCGCGGCGCCGGTGATCAAGGCAACTCGTTGGACTCGACTCATATCATGCTCACCTTGTGACATCTTTGCTCGGCTATGCTGTGTCTTTCTCTTGCCGATCATGCTGCCATGAATTTCGATTTGCCTCATCCCGCGCCGGATGCATTGCTGCACAGCGAACAGTTGACGGCACATATTCGCGCCGAGATCGCAACGTCGGGGGGGGCGATTCCCTTCTCGCGTTTCATGGAACTATGTCTGTATACGCCGGGACTCGGCTATTACAGCGCCGGCAGCCGCAAGTTCGGCGAAGAGGGCGACTTCGTGACTGCGCCGGAACTCGGACCGCTATTCGCGGCGACGACCGCCAACGCACTGGCTCCAGTATTGCAACAACTAGGCGGCGATGCGCGGTTCCTGGAAGTTGGCGGCGGCAGTGGCGCCTTCGCCGAAACCATGCTCAAACGCCTGTTGGCATTGGACGCACTGCCATCGCGCTACGCGATTCTCGAACCCAGCGCCGATCTGCGCGAGCGACAGCGCGAACGGTTGTCGACACACTTGATCCCTCCGGTATTCGCATTGGTGGAATGGCTCGATCGCCCTTTCGACACCGACTGGAACGGTATTCTGTTCGCTAATGAAGTGATCGATGCGCTGCCAACGCCACGTTTTGTCTTACGCGATAGCGAAGTGTTCGAGGAAACGGTAACGCTCGATGGTGAGGGACGTTTCCTGCGTGGAGAACAACCAGCCGATGCGCTGACAGTGGCGGCGGTACGCCATTTGGAACGCTATCTGGAATCCCAGTTCGCCGACGGCTATCGCTCGGAAGTGCTGCCGCAATTGCCGTATTGGCTGCAAGCCGTGGCCGGCGGCTTGCGCTCGGGGGCAGTCCTGTTCGTCGACTATGGCTACCCGCGTCGCGAGTTCTATCTTCCGGAGCGCGACAACGGCACGCTGCGGGCGTTCTACCGGCACCGCGTACATGACGATCCGTTCCTATGGCCTGGATTGCAGGATCTGACGGCCTCGGTCGATTTCACGGCCGTCGCCGAAGCCGGAACCCATGCAGGTTTCGATCTGGCCGGCTACTGCACGCAAGCCAATTTCCTGCTCGGCAATGGCCTGGACGCCATGCTGGCCGAAGCGGAGTCGCGCACGGACGAAGTCGGCCGCGTGTGCCTGCGCCAGGAAGCCAAGCGGCTGATCCTGCCGAGCGAGATGGGGGAACGGTTTCAGGTGATCGGATTCGAGCGCGATATCGAGCTCGAACCGGCATTCTTGATGGGTGATCTGGTTTGGCGGCTGTGATGCGCTCCGCGCTCAAACCATTTCATCGCCCCGCATTATGGTTGAGCCTATGGATAGGCGCGATCGTGACTGTAATCATTGTTTGTCTGATCCCACCGCCTCCTTTGGAATTGCCGTCGGGCAGCGACAAGATCGAGCATTTTTTGGCGTATTTCCTTCTGGCGGCCGCCATGATTCAAATTTTTGCCGTCTGGCGCTGGCGCTTGGCCATGACAATCTTCTTGATCGCGATGGGTATCGGAATCGAATTCGCCCAAGGAACCTTGACCACGACGCGAACGGCCGATGTACAGGACGCGGTAGCCAATACGCTCGGTGTCCTGGCAGGGCTATCAGTCGGGATGACACCGTTGCGCGATGCGTTGCTGCGATTCGACCGGCATTGGTTCCGCAAGCGCTGACCTATCCCGGCAACCGGCGGCTATCTACGTCCGCATCGCATACCAGCAAACGGCGCCGACGACACCCAGCCGTCCATGTTCGATCAATTTGATGGGAATCTTTTCCAGCGTTGCGCGCATATGGCCCTTGTCGAGAAAACGGGAAACGAAGCGACTGCGTATCAATGCACCGTGAATCTCCGGCAATATTCCTCCGGCCAGATAAACTCCGCCCGTAATGTTGTAGACCAACGCCAAGTCTCCGGCCACGCTACCCAGCCACCCGCAGAACATTTCCAGCGTTTCTTCCGCCAATGCATCCTTGCCCGCCAACGCGGCGGCGGAAATTTCCTCGGGAGTCGTCCATATCGCAGGCGTGTCGCGTAACGCACACAGATGCTGATACAAATTCAATATTCCCGGCCCGGAAACCACTTGCTCGGCCGGGATATGCGACTGTCGGCGCAGCATCCGTTGCAATACTTCCATTTCTTTTTCGGTACTGGGAGCCAACGCCATCTGTCCGGCTTCACTGGCTAGAACGAGCGGCCGCGGCTTCGCTGGAATCGACACCGCCACCCCCAACCCCGTTCCTGGCCCGATCAACAAAATCGGCCCCGAAGCGTTCGCGGGTCCATGGATAGACGACCATTCGGAATCATCCATCTGCGTCACCGCATAGGCCAATGCTTCGAAGTCGTTCAACAGATGCACGGACCGGAAACCGAATTGTTCACCAAGCGTTCGTGCAGAAAACGTCCAGGGCAGGTTGTTGGAAACCACGCTGCCATCCGGTTGCACCGCCCCGGCTATCGCAATCACGCAATCGCTGGCCGTTACCGTCCGACCAGCGAGGAAATCCGCAAAAATCGCCGCCGGATCGGCATACTCCGCACCCCGGTATGTACGATACCCCCGCAAATCGATAGCGCGGGAATACGCCACAGGCTCATCCAGCCAGCCGATTCGCACATGGGTACCGCCTATATCCGCTGCAACCAATGCGAACGGTCTGGAATCGTCTTTTTTCATAGGAGACATGGACACACTGGGGAACGATTTCGGTTCGATGCGGGGTCATCTTGCGACATTGAGCGAAACGACGAAACCCCGCGCCACCGTCGGCTGCACGGGACTCGGACATGTCCGGCAAGATCAATGCGGACCACCGCCAGACTCGCGGCCGGTCCACACACGCGGCAGAATACGCCGATGACGATCGCACTGCTCAACGGAAACGTATTGACCGATACCGGCTTCCGCGAGGACGTAGCCGTACTGCTGGAATCGGAACAAATCTCCGCCATCCTGCCGCGTGACGATCCCCGCATCGCCTCCGTCCCCCATCATGACCTCGGTGGCAATTCACTGCTGCCCGGCTTCATCGATGTTCAGGTCAACGGCGGCGGCGGCGTCCTATTTAACAACACGCCGACTATTGCCGCGATACAGCGTATCGGTCAAGCCCACCGTCGACTCGGCACGACCGGATTCCTGCCCACACTGATCAGCGACGACCGGGAAACCATGCGTCAGGCGATCGCTGCCGTCAGCCAGGCGATCGCCGCGGGGATACCCGGCGTACTCGGCATTCACCTGGAAGGCCCTTATATCGCGGCCGCGCGCAAAGGCACCCATCATGCCAATCATCTGCGCATTCCCGATACCGAAGAAATCGCGCTGGCAACTTCGTTGGACAATGGTGTGACCTTGCTGACCCTGGCGCCGGAATGCGTGCCGATCACGGCGATCCGATCGATAATCGCACGCGGTGCGATCATCGCCGCGGGACATACGGATGGAAGCTATGCGGAAATCCGTGCTGGATTAGACGCGGGCATTCGCGGTTTCACACACCTGTACAACGCTATGTCGCCGCTTCAGGGACGCGAGCCGGGCGCCGTCGGCGCTGCTTTGCAGGATCGCGACAGTTGGTGCGGCATCATCGTCGATGGCATACATGTCCATCCTGCCAGCCTGCAAGTCGCGCTGGCCGCCAAAGCGCCCGGAAAACTCTTCCTGGTGACCGACGCCATGCCACCGGTCGGCGCCGAATCACCGGATTTCACGCTTTACAGCGAGCCGGTCAGCGTGCGAGACGGCGCCATCCGCAATCGTGATGGCACATTGGCCGGATCGGCATTGGACATGGCTTCCGCGGTTCGCAATACCGTTTCCCTGCTCGGCCTGCCGTTGGCCGAAGCCGCGCGCATGGCCTCCACATGGCCTGCGCAATTCCTCGGTATCGACGCAACGCACGGACGGATCGCGCCGGGATACCGTGCCGATCTGGTATCGCTGGATGCCGCGATGCAAGTGACCGATACATGGATCGCCGGCCAGCGCGCGAATCATGAGTGATCCCGTGCGCATCCGGTGCGACAACAACAGGAAATACTCGTCTCCGGCAATGTACTTTAATGACACGCCGTCATTGTACGCATCGATACGGCTTGCGGACTTGCCCGTGACGTTCCGCTGTCGCCGCAATCTGCCACCATACTCCGATAAGGGTGACACCCGTCCGGATCGCTCCGTCCATACAGACTTCTCATAGCATTGCCGCATGCCTGATTACACTACCGCCTCATTCCGCTTGCATGACGATTGCGAAGTCGAAGTCCGTTGCGTCCATGATCCGCGTGCACGGCGCATGAAACTAAGCATCAACGAGCGCGGCGTGCGTTTGACCCTGCCGCCGCGCAGCGATCCGATCGTCGTCGAACGCTTCTTGCTGCAGCAACGTGATTGGCTCAGACAACAATGGCATCGTTGCCACGGCGAACATTCCGTTTCACCGTTGCGGCGCTTCCAAAGCGCCGAGTTACCGTTGCACGGCATGGCGTTGCCTTTGCACTGGCGGGAAGGGACTTACGGCAAAGTCGAACTCGCTTCCAACCGCGTCATCTTCCAGCTTCCTGCAGGTGCCAGCGACATGGCGCTACGCAATGCCTTACGCGAATTCTATGAATCCCAAGCACGCGCCGATATTGGCCGCTGGCTGCCCAAATACCTTCCCGGTCTGCCATCGCCTCCGACGCGCATACGTCTGAAAGTGATGTCGTCGCAATGGGGCTCACTAGCGCCGAATGGCGCATTGGCACTGGACCTGGCATTGACCCTGGGGCGGCCCTCCGCTTTCGAATACGTCCTGGTACATGAACTTTGCCATCTGATTCATCACAACCATTCGGCCGCTTTTTGGCAAGAAGTGACACGACGGTTTCCCACATGGCGCGATGAACGCGACTACTTCCGCCGCGAGGGCCGCCGTCTTAAAACACTGCTGCATGCTTTGCTTCACTGTTAGAAAAAGCGATCGCGATATAGGAAATGCCGCAAAGATGCAGCGAAGCGGGAATACGGTCTCTGACTCGCGTCTCCATTGGATCGGACAAAACCCATCCAACCTCGGCACGGACCGGAGGAAACCATACGCTACCGAAAGCACTA